>JACQPT010000065.1 GCA_016207415.1 Ignavibacteriales bacterium | reverse complement strand
TCTTATGCCATTCGCTGTAAGCATCATACTCATACGGAAGACACGGCCGTGGACCCACCAGCGTCATTTCGCCTTTGTGCACATTGAACAACTGTGGAAGCTCATCCATGCTAGTACGGCGAATCAACTTCCCTATGGGTGTAACCATGTTTTCATTGACGACTTTGGTCGACCCGTTACTCCCGCCAGAACCATTGCCGTGGTTCTTACTGCTGTTCCTGATGAACTCCTGTACTCTCTGAACCCGACCGGGATCTCCATCGCTCCCGCCATACATCGACCGAAATTTGTAAAACTCGAAACGTTTTCCGTTTTTTCCAACACGTACTTGCGTGTAAAGAATGGAACCCTTGGAAGTGAGTTTGATCGCAACAGCGATAGCCACCATCGGCAAGAAAAGAACAGCCAGGGCAATAAGAGATCCAAAAATGTCAAAAACTCTCTTCATGGCAAACGTCAACTTGTCATCAGATGGATTTCTCAAATGTGCCACAGGAATATCATAATACAGCTCGGGTGCTGTTTTTTTATGAATAATCTCGAAAAGTGACGACGTCACCCGCACACGGGCTTCACACTTTTTGCAGGTGTCCAGGATTCGCAACAATTCTGCATGACTTACATCCGAAACGGAAACGATAATTTCTTTGATTCCTAATTCTTTCGCTAGCCGGGGTATGCCACGCACCCTGCCTAACACTTTGTATTTGTCAAATATACGCGTGCCAAGCGGGAAGGCGTCATCCACAAATCCGACCAATTGCAGACCATAGATGTTATCGGTTCGTATCTTGAGAGCAAAAGTCTTTGCCTCAAGATTTGTCCCGACGATGAGTGTGTTCGTTTTGAAAAGCTTCTTGCTGTTAACGTACCTGAAGGCGGGGCGGAAAACAAGAATACGGCAAATGGCTGTTGAACAAAAACTTATCAGAGCGAAATACAAGACTGCGAGTCGGCTGTCCACAACCCAGGAAGAATGCACGAAGAAAGCGATCAAAGCCAGACCAATCACAGCATAGAAAAAAGAAATGACCAATGCCGCCAGTTGACGGGACCGGCTCAAAAATACATTGACCTTGTAAAGATTGTTGCTCTGAAAGATGAAGATAATGAGAAGGGAATACAGAAAGTAAAATGAAAACTCGGGCGATCGTACATATACATACCAGGTTTCCGCTCCGACCTTCGAAATTCCCCTCAGTTGCATGGCAGCAGAAAAAGAAAGGCATACCACAATGAAATCCAGAAACGCAAGGACAAATTTGTGGAGCGGGTACTTCATTTCCCTCGGCCGCAGAGCACGTTCTCTGTGAGCGCAGAAACGAAAGCGGTCATTCCTCAGCGGATGCCGATTTCAGACGCACACAATAGAATGTGTAGAGTTGGTGGAGCCTCCCTAGCTGAGATGTGAATTTAGGAAAAGAAGATTTTGATTCCCTCGACAACGTACGCGATTTGGTCGTTTGTCATCTCAGGGAACAAAAGAAGGCAAGACATCGATGCGACAGCCGTCCGGTCGCCCATTGGTCTCCCCTTCCGTATGCCACATTTACGAAAACATCCTTCGAGATGCAAGGGGATGCAAAAACACGCGCCGTCAATAAAGCAAGGGTATGCATCAGATTCAACAAAACGCCTTGTTTGAGTTGAATCCTTTTCCTATTTTGGTCACCCTACTGATTCTCATTTTTTCCCAAGGAGGAACATCATGCGACACTTCACATTTTCATTTCTTCTCATCTTTTTTTTGATCGGTTGTCAGCGAAATCAGGTAGACCAGACCATGGGAGAAGTAACTGCGGACCGTCTGAAAACCCATATCTCCGTCCTCTCAGACGACTCACTTGAGGGTCGGGGACCTTCCACAGCAGCCGACAGGAAAACAACGGCTTACCTTGCAGATAAATTCAAGAGATTGGGCCTTGAGCCGGCTGGCGACCCGGCAACCCCATACCTTCAACGCGTGCCCATTATCGGATCTCGGGTCGCTCCGTTTCCGCTTGAGTTCAGGAAGGGAAACAAATCGTTTCGTTTGAAGTTCGTCGATGACTTCGTTGCATTTACGCAACTCCAGACTCCGACCGTCGCTCTCCGTAACGTCGAAGTTGTCTTTGTCGGCTATGGGATTGAGGCTCCAGAACTTGACTGGGACGACTACAAGGGAGTCTCAGTGGCCGGCAAGGTTCTCTTCATGCTCAATGACGACCCTCCGAGCGACGATCCAAAGTTCTTCGGCGGTAAGGCGCGTACATATTACGGGAGGTGGACGTACAAGTTCGAGATTGCTGCAAGGAAAGGAGCTGTCGGTGCGCTGATACTGCACACGACGGAGTCCGCCGGATATCCATTTCAGGTATGGCAGAGTTCATGGTCCAACGAACAGTTCAGGCTGGATGTGCCAGGCGAAGCAAGGAAATTGAGCATCGCAGGTGGAACGACGGAGAAGTCTACACAAGATTTCGTCAGAATGGCGGGTCTTGATCTCTCGAAGCTTCAGGAATCTGCCAGAACCAGGGCTTTCAAGCCTGTGCCATTGGGAATTAAAGTCTCCGCACGGATGAACGTCACAACACGCAAGCTTGAAACACACAATGTCCTGGGAATCCTACGCGGAAGCGACAAGGAGCTCAACAGACAATACATTGTTTTCTCCGCCCATCATGACCATCTTGGCATCAGCCGAGCTGTCAAAGGAGATTCGATTTATAACGGCGCCCTCGACAACGCTTCAGGAGTTTCCATGATGCTGAGTATGGCAAAAGGATTCGCTTCTCTTTCGCAAAAACCGAAACGTTCGCTTCTTTTCGCGGCAGTTGCGGCCGAGGAACAGGGATTGCTGGGGTCAGAGTATTATGCCACCCATCCAACGGTGCCACTGAAAGAGGTGGCAGCGAATATCAACATTGACGGCATGAATATCTGGGGAAAGACAAGTGACATTACATTCCTGGGGTGGGACCGTTCGAGCCTGAAGGAAGATGTCGATACAGTGGCCAAAGAAATGAACATGATGATTTCGCCGGATGCTTATCCCGAAAAAGGATATTTCTACAGATCTGACCACTTCAATTTCGCAAAAGTCGGAATCCCCAGCCTCTCGTATGAAACAGGCAACACATTTGTCGGCAAGCCGGTAGACTATGCAAAAGAGGTGAAGCAGAAATACGAGGAACAGAATTACCACCAACCGAGCGATGAATTCTCCGGGGAATGGGTCTTTGACGGAGCGATGAACGATTGTGAGTTTATCATCCGACTGACGCTGCGTTTGGCAAATACCTCGCAGATGCCGATGTGGAACAAAGGGGACGAGTTTGAATCAGCAAGGGTGAAAGCACTGGCGGTGACGGGATCGCAGTAAAGACTTTTCTCGATGGAAGCAAACTACGATTTGAAGTTGTTTTAATCTGAGGGGTGTCCAAAATGTGAGTCAAAAAGCTTTTTCGACTACATTGAATTTCTTAAGACGGCCGATAATTGATTGATCTACACGTGAACGAAAGGCAGTTGGTTCTTTTTCGACATCCCTCGCGGCAGTTCGCCTTCAACGTTCAGGGCTATCCGATTTCTGCAATAAAAAAACCCCGTCTGAAGGCGGGGTTTTTTAATTCAGGGGAAATCAAGGACACTATAGTTTTGCCCAACGCGCCTTCGCTTTCTTGACGTTTCGACTCGTGGGGTAGTCTTTTACCACGACTTCGTAGGCTGCCTTTGCTTCGGCCTTTTTCCCCATACGTTCGTACGCCTGGGCCATCATGAATTGCGCATCGGCCTTCTTCTCGGAGTTTTTGTATCCGAGCACTTCCTCAAAGCTTTTTGCGGCTTCTGAGTATCTTTTTCTCGCATAATGGCTCTCACCAATCCAGTATTTGCAATTGTCGGCCCAGTTTTCCAGCACTCCGCCGTCAAGGATCGTCTGGAAACCTTTTAATGCTGTATCGTACTGCCTTGCGTTGAAAGCTTTGAGCGCATCCTCGTAATTGGAGACTTCCATTGGCGGCATTGATTTTACTTCGGACGACTTCGTTCCGCCGCCCGGCATTGTCGGCTGTGTCATAACCGGCATACTTTTGGCGGCCATTTCCGCGCGGTCAGCGCGCTCTTTTTCCGACGTCAACTGGGCCTCTGTGTCGGAGAGTCTGGCATTCAACGTCCTGTTATCCTGTTCGAGTTTTACGATGCGCTGTTTGAGCGTGGTATTCTCGGTACGAAGATCTTCGATTTGTTTTTCGTATGTTGCACTAGCTGTTGGCTGGACACTCGGCGGCGCTTGTTGTGCGGCGGGCTCAGCTTTTTTCTCCTCACCTAGGAAACTCGTGAGGGCCTGTCCATAAGGGTTCTCGTCTTTTTTCTCCTCACCGGTATCGAGCTTCTGTTCTCCGCTGAGCTGCTGGTCTTCCGACTCACCTTCCATTTGAGTAGCTTCTTCACTGCCTCCGCATCCCATCAAGGACATGCCTGCCGCCACTAACGCGACCAAAGTAATGTGACCCATCCACTTCGATCCCCTCTGAATTGCGAGACTCATATAGCCTCCAACTGTGGCAAATGATTGAGTGAATTCTAAGAACTTGTGCTAATGTATTAAACCCATCGTTGAAAGTCAAGTCTGTTTCTTCAAGTATCACAAGAGATAACGTTCGCTTGACTGCTGAACTTGTTATTCGGGGCTGGATTCAATATATTTTCTTGCATGAACATCTTTTCCTCAAATCTACTTCTTGTCATGGTGCTTGTCAGTTTCGGCGCCCTAGGCTGCGGTACTTCCAAAGAGGTTTCTTCTAATGCTTCCCCCAAAGAGCAGAATGAACAACGTAGCATATTAACGCGACAAGAGGAAAGGAATAGGGAGAGGGCGCTCCGTTTTTTCATTGATGGCTCTCTCCGGGACTCTAAAGGAGAATACGCTGAGGCCATCCTTGACTACCAGGCTGCTCTGGATTATGAAAAGAATGCGGCGATCTACTACGCCATGTCGAAGGACTATTCTCTCTTGGGAAAGCACGCCAAGGCAGCGGAAACCGGGAAAGAAGCCGTAAGCCTCGACTCCACGAACATTGTTTACCGGGAAAACCTCGCAAGCGTCTACCTCAACGCCTTTCAGCAGGACCTTGCAATTCGTGAATACGAAGCCATTGTTCGGCTTGATTCCAACTACACGAATGGCTGGTTCAACCTGGCACGCCTGTATCAGCTCAGCCGCCCGCTTCAGGCGGTGACTATATACGAAAGGCTTCTCGACCGTGAAGGCGACGATTGGGATCTCCTGCTTCAGGCAGCCGAAATTTACTCGCGCTTAGGCCGATACGATGAGGCGGCTCAAAAGTACAAACGCATGCTGGAGATTGACCCGAGCAATAGGCCTCTTCAGCGCCAACTCGCAGAAACTCTCAGTAAAGCCGGGAAACTGGATGAAGCAGTTGGGCTGCTCGAAAAAATGGTCGAGGTGAACGAAAACGACCTCTCTGTGGTAGCAGTGCTTGCCGATGTTTATCTCGACCGCGCAGAATTCAGCAAGGCACTCGCCCTATACCAAAAAATCCTTAAGAGTGAAAAATCAAACGCTGAAATCAAACTTCGCGTGGGCGTCGCGTACGTCGGTCAAATCCAAAGGGATTCAACATTCATCCCGAAAGCAAAGGAAATCTTTCTCCAGCTAAAAACGGAAACGCCGAACGACTGGAGGCCATATTGGTATCTTGCTCATATCGCCGGAATTGAGCAACAGGACTCGCTCTCAGCCCACTATTTCGAACGTGTCACGCAACTCGCCGAGGCGAACGCCGATGCCTGGTGGTTCCTGGGCACCAACCTTTTTCAAAGGGGCGAGTATCAGAAGCTTGTGGATGTCATGACAAAAGCAAAACGAGTTTTGCCGAAAGAACACAGGGTATACTTGCTCATGGGGCTCGCCTATTCCCGCCTCGAGCAATCGGAAAAAGCGGCGGAGGAGCTGGAGCAGGCGTATCGGTTGAACCCAAAGGACATGGACATCCTGAGCACATTGGCGCTCACGTATGACGGTTTGCATCGGTACGAAGATTCAGACCGTCTCTACGAAGAAGCTCTGAAAATCGACCCGAAATCATCCCTCATTCTCAACAATTACAGTTACAGTCTTGCCGAGCGGGGTCTTCAGCTCGCCCGCGCACTGGAGATGGCCATCGAAGCCGTTGCAGCAGAACCGGACAATGCTTCTTACCTCGACACTCTTGGCTGGATCTATTTCAAACTCGGAAAGCTCCGGGAAGCACAGGAGTACATTGCGAAGTCTGTCGCGACAGGCAAAGCGAGTTCAGTCGTGCATGAGCACCTTGGGGATGTGTATTACAAACTCAGCGAGAAAGACAAGGCCCTGGAGATGTGGCAGAAGGCCCTGGAAATGGACGGCAAGAATCAATCGCTGAAAGACAAAATCTCGCGGGGTTCACTCTGAAATACACGCCCCTTCTGTACCTGGCTGGGGTTGGTTTTCTGCTGGCCGGATGCGCCGCCCCTTCGACCGTCGGCCTTGCAAATCGTAGCATCACTTCAGCTGAAATCCACAAGGCCGTGCGGACCAACCAGGCCCGCATCCGTTCGGTGACGGCCGAAGGGAAGCTGACAGTCGAGACGCCGGAAATCGCCCAATCCGCTTCTTTTTATTTGAATCTTCAAAAGCCGGACTCTGTTATGCTCAGGATTGAAGGCCCGTTTGGAATCGAGGTGGGAGCGGCCATCCTCACTCGTGAGGAGTTTCTGTTTTACAATATTCTTCAGAACCGCGTCATCAGCGGTTCGACAAACTCCTCAAACCTTAGTAGAATCTTGCGTGTCAACCTGACGTTTGAAGACGTGCTGACGTTGTTCTGTGGCGGTTCATTCTTTGCAGACGACGCCGAAGATGCAGACGATATGAAGCTCGATGATGACTTCCTGGTTTTGGACTATCGACAGGGAGGTGCGAGAAGAACATACTGGGTCAACGCACAAACCCTGCTCATCCAAAAGGTTCAACTGGTTGACGCCGAAGGGAAGCTGTTGCTTGAACAGAGGTTCTCGAATCATAAGCCGGTGGAAGGGACGACCATACCTTTCAACGTCCAGGTCACCCAGCCGAAGGAACGCCGGAGAGTCTCAATCGCCTATTCTGACCTTCAGGTGAACGTTCCGGCCGCGCAGTTTACCATCAACATTCCTGCAAACGCAGAACGAGTTCGTTTGCAATGAAATCGTTGCTCGTTTTTCTTGTCTTGTCAGCCTTCCTTGCGCCCTTCTCGGTATACACCTATCAGGCGGAAAAGGAGATCAAAAAGAAGTCCTTAGAGCTTGACAGGTTGCGGAACGAAATCCAGGCCTTCGAAAAGAAACTCAAGGAAAGCGAGAAACGGGAGAGATCCACCCTCGAACGTCTGGACAATCTGGAACGCCAATCGAACCTCATCCGTCAGTTGATACGCAAACTCCGTGAAGAAGAGGAGGAAGTGACTACCGAGATTTCCCGAGCAAAATCTTCCATACGCTCGCTCGAAAACCAGCTGCAGTTTCTGAAAACACACTACGCAGGGTATGTGCGGTCGGTTTACAAAAATGGCCGGGTCTATGACGTAGAACTCCTGTTTTCGTCCAATTCGATCAACCAGATGTACATCCGCATGGAATACCTTAAAAGGTTTTCTGAGCAGCGGGCCAAGGACCTTGGCAAAATCCTGGACAACAAATCCACGCTGGAACGTCAAAACGATGAGCTCCAAGTCAAGCTGGCGGCTGAAAGGAAGGTCCTCTCGGAAAAAACCCGCGAGGAAACTACGCTTCGGAAAAAGTATTCGGAGCGCGAGCAGGTCCTTTCAAGAATCCGCAAGGACAAGAAAACGTTTCAACGGGGGCTTGCCAGGAAGACGGAGGCCGCGCAGCAGATTGAGCGACTTATCGCCGACCTTATCGAAAAGGAAAGAATCAGGAAGGAAAAAGAGGCTGAAGAAAAACGCCATCGTGAACTCGCTGAGGCACGCGAGCGCGAAAAGTTGAGGAACCCTGCATCCCCGCCTCTGGCATCTCTCTCGACCGAAGCCGTTGCGCTCTCGGCGTTTGAGCAACGTCGCGGCAGGCTCCGCTGGCCGGTGTCCAGCGGTGCGATCCATTCTCGTTTTGGTGATCAAGTTCACCCGGTGCTCAGGACGGTCACGCAGAACACAGGTATCGACATTCAGGTTTCCTCCGGCTCCAACGTCCTTGCAGTGGCGGACGGTGAAGTCTCCGTTCTCTCCTTTATCCCAGGCTTCGGCAACGTTCTCATTCTCAACCACTATGACGGCTATCGGACGGTGTACGCGCATTTGTCGGATATCAGCGTCGTGGAATCAGAAAAAGTGAGGGAAGGAGAAGTGATTGCGAAGAGCGGGGATTCGATTGCGGGTTCAGTTCTGCATTTTGAAATATGGAAAGAGAGAGAGAAACAAGACCCTGAGCGATGGCTCACGAAAAGAAAGTAATGTCCAAAACCACTTTTCGTCCTTTTGTTTCCTACATTTTTTCGCTACTTTGAGTTGATCCGAGCCTAAAATTCAATACTTGAGTTTTCATCTCGGGGTGTAGCTCAGCCCGGTCTAGAGCACCTGCCTTGGGCGCAGGGGGCCGGAGGTTCGAATCCTCTCACCCCGACGGAAATTGATTCTCTCGAGGTGGTGG
>JACQPT010000057.1 GCA_016207415.1 Ignavibacteriales bacterium | reverse complement strand
CCAAGGTTGCGGCCAGGCGGTGTGGTTGTGCAGAACGTTGCCTCGCTGGTAAGCGCCGGAACAGAGAGAGCGT
The DNA here is from genome assembly GCA_016207415.1 of Ignavibacteriales bacterium. Taxonomy (GTDB): domain Bacteria; phylum Bacteroidota; class Ignavibacteria; order UBA10030; family UBA10030; genus JACQPT01. The sequence goes on along the minus strand of JACQPT010000057.1, from coordinate 12,204 downwards.
CTGTCCAAACCGCCCAGGCATCGCTGCTCCGCAAGATCAGGTTGCGGCCGGATCTGGCGAAACTTGTGCTCGATGGCGTCAAGCGGAACGGCCTCTCGGCCACATACAAGAAAGTACAGTCAAGACTGAACAACTACAAGGAATTGGGCTACAGCTCTGCAGGAATCGTTGTGGACTCGTCAGTCGATACGTTCAAACCAGGCGACCGTGTCGCGTGCGCGGGGACAGCACACCATGCCGAGTATGTCTTTGCTCCGAAAAACCTCGTCGTTCGCATCCCCGACGACGTGACATTTGAGCAAGCCGCATTCGCAGCGCTCGGTGCGATTGCCCTTCAGGGGGTTCGCCAGGCGGACGTACACATCGGCGAACGGGTGGCAGTAATTGGGCTCGGACTCATCGGGCTTTTGACAGTTCAGCTGCTGAAGAGGAATGGGTGCAGGGTGATCGGTCTTGATGTCCGCCGGGACAATTTTGCCCTTGCAGAACGGCTCGGCTGCGATGCTTGCGCGATCAGCTCCTCCGAAGCTGTGCCCGCCATCGGTTCGTTCACCAGTGCTCAAGGTGCCGATGCAGTGATCGTCACGGCTTCAACGTCGTCTAACCAGCCCATCGAGCTGGCGCTCGCTGGGGCGAGAAAGCGCGCCGCAGTGGTCGTCGTGGGTGACGTCGGTATGAATATCCCGCGCATCCCTTTCTACGAGAAAGAACTGGTCCTGAAAATCGCCACGTCCTACGGCCCCGGCAGATATGATTCTGAGTACGAAGAGGAAGGAAAGGATTACCCGATCGGATACGTGCGGTGGACGGAGAACCGCAATATGCAGGCTGTTCTCGACATGATAGCCCAAAAAAAACTTGACGTGAGGTCGCTGACTACGCACAAGTTTGCGATAGAGGAGGGACTCCAGGCATATGACATCATCACAGGACGTCAGAACGAGAAATACATCGGCATTCTCATAGAGTACAATCCCCGAAAGAATGCGAGGGAGCCCGAGGAGAGAAAAATGGCACTGCGCTCTGTAGCACCCCTACGCAGTGCGAGCAACGATGTCGTAGCCGGTTTCATAGGCGCTGGCAATTTTGCGCAAACATATCTGCTCCCTCCGTTGAAGCGAATGGGGGCTCGTTTCCGTGGTGTTGCCACCCAGACACCCGCGCATGCGAAGGCAGTCGGCGAGAAGTTCGGCTTCGATTACATCGCCACCGACCCGGCAGAACTCTTTCGCGATCCCGATGTCAATGCCATCTTCATCGCCACACGCCACGATTCCCATGCGCAGCTCGTCGTTGACGCCCTCCGTGCGGGCAAGCATGTCTTCGTAGAGAAACCGCTCGCAGTAACGAAAGAGCAGCTGAAGAAAATCACTGAGACGTATCGAGGTATCCGCGCACCCGTGCTGATGACAGGTTTCAACAGGCGCTTCTCCAGGCCATTGATGGAGATGAAAAAGACCTTTTCAGACCGGCGCGAGCCGCTGACGATGATCTATCGCGTGAATGCGGGAAGGCTCCCGACATCCCACTGGATATATGGAAAGGACCAAGGCGGCCGCATTATCGGGGAATGCTGTCACTTCGTTGATGTCATGACGTATCTCTGCGGTTCACTGCCAGTGCGAATATTCGCCGAAGAACTTCAGGGAAGCACTGATGGAGCTGAACACGAAAACATACATTGCACGATCACATTTACAGATGGTTCGGTCGGCACATTGGTCTATCAGTGCGGCGGCGATCCAAGTATGCCCAAGGAATCCTTCGAAGCACACTCGTCAGGAACAAGCGCCGTCATGAGCAATTTTGACGAGCTTGTCTTGTCGAGCGCGGGAAAAGGAAAAAAATTAAGGCTCGACGGGTCGAAGGGACACGCCGAGGAGATGCGGCACTTTGTGGAAGTTGCAACAGGAAGGGCACAGCCAGAGATCTCGTTCGAATCCATGTGGATGACGACGACGGCGACGTTCAAGATCCTTGAATCTCTTCGCAAACACGGTCCGGTGACAATTTGAAATGTCCCAAAGCGTAAAAACTCACAGCCGTTTTACAAACGGGTATCATAATCATAACTGCTTCACTTTTCGTTAAGCGGAAAGCGGTAACGAAGCCGGTATCGTTAGCCGTAAAGCGTAAATCGGCACAATGTAACCGCCATAGGAAACGAACGACGTAACGATTTTACGAGCGGGGCGTTGTAACCGTGACCGCCTGACTCTTGTTGATATCGGTGCAACGCACCCCCCACATGAAACAACCAACGTTACCGCTTTACGAAACGGGCTTCGTAACCGTAACCGCCACACTATCGTTTAACGGAGCAAGATAACGAAGCCCGTATGGTGAGGCGTTAAGCGTAATTCGGAAGAAGACGAACAACGTTACCGCTTTACGAAACGGGCTTCGTAACCGTAACCGCCTCACTTTCGCTAAGCTTATTCTATTTCGCCTTAACTGTCTTCATGCGCCTCGCCATCCTGTCGGATATCCATTCGAACCTCCCTGCGCTTTCCAAAGCGCTTTCACTGGTCGATGAACTGCACGTCGATGAAGTATATTGTCTCGGCGATGTCGTTGGCTATGGGGGCAGTCCGAATGAGTGTGTTGACTTGATCTGCCAACGCGCCTCCAAGTGCGTTCTGGGAAATCACGACCTGGCTTCTCTGGATACCTCAGAGGCAAGATTCTTCACAAAGGAGGGCCGAACTGCCGCTCAATGGACTCACGACGAACTGACGAAAGCAAATGCCGAGTACTTATCCCGACTTCCATACATCATCGAGGACGACTCCCTGACGATCGTTCATTCAAGTCCGGCGGCGCCACGGGATTGGGAATATGTTACTTCGCTGGATGAGGCGAGTATTCAGTTCAAGCATTTCAAGACGACGCTCTGCTTCATCGGTCATTCTCACATCCCGTTTCTCTGCAGCGAGGATCTCAAGATTTTTTCGTTCCAAAAGGGACCACGGTTTTTGATTAACGTTGGGAGTGTCGGGCAACCACGGGATGGAAACCCTCAGCTCAGCTTTGGTTTTCTAGATACGGAGGCATGGGAATACGAAAACATTCGAGCAGATTATGATATCAACGCAGCAGCACAATCAATTATTGACAACAGACTTCCTCGCCTCCTGGCAGACCGGCTTTTTCGGGGGCTCTAGAACCGTCAGCCATAGTATGGGAGACGGGCCCATGGTCTGCGCTCGGCAGTTGAGATGGAGTCCGTTGTAAGACGCAGGTAAGACGGACCCCGCCTCTTATGAGATGGCCAGGACGGCGGAGCCCGTCGCCTTGCCTTTAAGGGCGATTCGCCCAGAGAAAGCTTGCAGTGCTGGGCCCGCCTGCCGAACGGAGATTCCCGGCTTTAACTACTTTTCTTGGCGTTCAAGAGCCTCGATCAATTTCCTCATAAAAACCTCATCGAAGAGATAATAGCGGAAGCTCACTGAAACCCGCTGATATGAATCGTTACCCGTTCCTCCAACAACTCCATCCACATTATCTGAAAATGTCAGAGCTCCTTCGACTGCAAAAGTCACAGACCAAAACTCGTCGAAAAAATAGTCTAATCCCACACTGAGGATAGGGTTGAAATCCCACTTGGAATGCCCGGCCTTCAAGCGCGGAGTGCCATCGCTAAACTGAGGGTCAAAGTAAATGAATCCGACACCAATCGAGACAAAGAAATTGAGGAGGTTGTTAGGTCGAAAATCATAGCTGCCATAGAGGTTTGCATGGAACATTGGGGTTAGCGCTTTGCGACCGGTTGTGTCAGTCCCCAAAAACTGACTCATTCCGAAAGAAGACCGAAACCCCCAGTGTTTCCACATGGAATAACTCTGCTGTGCTGCCAGAGCGTATCCCACACCTTGCGCCGGCAGATCCGTTTGCCAAAGAGATATACCTGCACTTGCGCCGACTCCGAATTTCCCCTCGCGTATTTGGCTATGCGACAGCGCAGTAAGCAACACAAGGAGGGTAACAAGAAAAAAAGGCCGAAGAGGGTTATTGTTCACGGATTTTTTCGAAGGCGATCCGGAACCGGTAGGTTCACACCGAAGAGACGACTATGCTAATTCATTGCTGCGGAGGTGTTGTGCCAGCAAATCTGTTGTACAACCACCCCGCGAGCCACGCGACGAGGAACATCGTTACAAAACCCCAGACGAGGCCCACCAGGCTTCCGACAAAAGAAAAAGAGTAACCAACGTAAAACGTGGCAAGACGGGAAAGATGCTCTCCCTCTGAACCTCGCAGCAAGCTAATGTTCGTCAGGAGAAAAACGATGAGTCCCCAAACGATGCCCGCTGAGAATCCTAACGCCTTCAGATTGAATCTCATGGAAGCCTCCAAGAATACGATTTACCGATGGCACGAATAAACCGCGGGGATGATAACCATATTTTCGCCTTTTGTCAAGGTGTGTTGATTGAATTGGCGAATTGACTCATAGAAAAGGTAACCGAAGGCAATTTGGAAAAGAGTCGAAGATATGTCTGAAGAATAGCTGGAGGTCTCCGATTAAATGATGAAAAAAGCGATTGAAAAATAGGTAAAGAGATCGATGCAAACAACATGATTTATTGAATCTCAGGCTTAGCCTTGCTATATTGCGCGCGTAAAAAAATGGCGAAGATCCTGACGAAATACGTTTGCCAGAGCTGCGGATATGTCTCTCCGCGCTGGGTCGGAAAATGCCCGAACTGTTCCGAGTGGAACACGTTTGTCGAGGAAGCAAGCCAGCCAATGAAAGCTTCGCGCAAACCTTCCGGCGTCGGTTCCAAAATCGAACCGATCCCCATGCAGGACGTTGAGAAAGAGGATGTCCCCCGCATCAAGACGAACATAATCGAGTTCGACAGAGTGCTGGGGGGAGGTCTGGTTCATGGATCGTTGATCCTTCTGGGCGGCGATCCCGGCATCGGCAAATCAACCCTGATGATGCAGATGGCGTTGGAGTTGAAGGACCAGGTCATTCTATATGTCAGCGGCGAGGAATCCATTCGGCAAATCAAAATGCGGGCGGAAAGACTTCAGGCAAGAGAAGTAAAAAATGTCCTGCTCCTCGCGGAAACGAATCTCGACCTTATCCTGGACGTTATCGATCGAGGCGAGCCGGATTTGATCATCGTTGACTCTATTCAGACAATGTATCGTCCGGGACTCGAGAGCGCACCGGGAAGCGTCAGCCAGGTACGCGAGTCGACGGCTCTCCTTCTGCGGCTGGCAAAAACAAGAGGGATACCGGTGTTTGTCGTCGGCCATGTGACGAAAGAGGGCACGATCGCAGGTCCTCGCGTAATCGAGCACATGGTGGACACCGTCCTGCAATTTGAGGGCGAGGCACACTACTCCTACCGCATCTTGCGCGCTCTGAAGAACCGATATGGTTCGACAAACGAGATTGGAATTTTCGAAATGCACGATTCAGGATTGCGCGAAGTCCAGAACCCGTCTGCAGTTTTCCTTTCGGAACGTCATTTCGGCACGTCTGGCTCGACAGTTGTTGCAAGCATCGAAGGTTCCAGACCGATCCTTATCGAAGTACAAGCACTGGTGACGCCGACGAGCTACGGGATGCCGCAACGCAACACGACGGGATTTGACCTGCGAAGGTTGTCTCTCTTGCTTGCCGTGCTTGAGAAAAGAGTTGGACTTCACGTGGGGAGCTTTGATGTTTTTGTGAATATCGCGGGAGGCGTTAAAATAGACGAACCCGCAGTTGATTTGGGAATTGCAACGTCCATCACGTCGAGTTTGCGCGATGTACCGGTCGATTCTACTTCCGTCGCCGTTGGGGAAATCGGCCTTGGGGGGGAGATTCGCACGATTGGCCAGATTGAAAAGCGCGTTCAGGAAGCGACAAAACTCGGATTCAAAAGGATTGTCGTTCCGCAGAATAACCTGAAAAATGTCACCCCAAACGGGGATATTGAAATCGTTGGAGTCGATCGCGTCGAGAAGGCAATGGAGGTGTTGCTATCCTGAAAGATGAATTTGATTTTGCATGAGCATCATCGGCATCGTGGGGCTCGTTTGCATCGCCGCAGCGTGGATTCCTCCGACGGTGAAGACTGTCAAACATGGTTTCACAGAACTTCCTCTGTCCTTTCTTGTTCTGACGGCCGCCGGCAATCTCAGCCTCACGGCATATTCCATTCTCATCCTTGACCCCATCTATCTTACATTGAACGCGCTTGCGCTGCTTCAAGGGTCCGTCAACCTCTATTACCGTTTGTTTCCCCGGTCGCAATGAAGAAACTTGTCCTTGCCACCCAAAACCGATTCAAGATCGAAGAGCTGAAATCATTTTTGAGGAACACGGATCTCGAAATACTTACGCTGAATGACTTTCCTTATACGCCTGCACTCATCGAAGACGGGTTAACGTTTCAGGAAAACGCGTTAGAAAAAGCGCGCCAAGTGTATCGAATGACACGAATAACGGCGCTTGCGGATGATTCCGGGCTTGAGGTATTTTATTTGAATGGAAGGCCTGGCGTCCTTTCAGCGCGATACAGCGGAGAAGATGCAACTGACGACCGAAATAATGAGAAATTGCTCGCCGAAATGCGCGGTGTCGCTCCACGGAGAAGAAGGTGTCAATTTCGGGCCGTACTTGCCCTAGTGTCCGGGTCGTATGAGGAACTTTCCGAAGGATTCTGCCTCGGCCGATTAACTGAGTCTCCTCGAGGCACGAATGGCTTCGGCTATGACCCCATTTTCCTTCCAGACGGTTTCTCCAGAACTTATGCAGAGCTCACGTCAGCGGAGAAGAACCAGATTAGCCATCGGGCCCGCGCATATGAAAAAATGGACAAGATCATCCATCAGAAGCTCCATTTAGGGAAGGAAAAGCCGTGAGTGGATGCGTGAGGCGAGAGGACATTCGATCGTTGTTGTTTGCTGTGACACAGGGTACGGGGTTCATTCTTGACTAATTAGGTGAATCTTTCTATTATAAGTTGTTTTATTATTCTTTAGTCCCCGGAGAATAAATGCCGAGTTTGGATAAGAAGGTCAAGGCCCTCCAAGCGTCGCCCGTTTTCCAAGATATACCCCGCCAAGAGCTCCAAAGGATTGCCGAAGTGCTTCAAGAAGAGTTCTATCCCGCTGGTTTCATTCTCATGGATGTCGACACTAAGGTCGACAAGGTCTATCTTATCGCAAAGGGGTCGGTCAGAATTTCAAAAAAGACGAGCTGGGGGGAGCAAACAAATCTCAACAAGCTCCAGCGGGGAGAGGTTGTCGGAGAACTGGCGACTCTTGACGGACGCGTTCGCTCGGCGCGGGCAACGTGCGAAGAAGACACCATTGTCTATGCCCTTGACCGCAAAGAGTTCTCGAAGATGATCAAAAAGAACTCTCTCGTTTCATTCAACCTCTTGAAAGAAATTGGCGGGCGACTGCGAAAGGCAAACGAGATAGTTGTCAAAAGCCTCGAAGAACAGAGGGAAGCAGTCGAATCACGGTTTGTCAAGCTTGAAAGACTGATCGAGGCAAGCAAGATTATTAATTCGACCCTCGACCTCGACAAGCTTCTTGGTCTCATCCTCGATGCTGCCACCACGAGTTTGGAAGCCGACCGGGGGACTTTATACTTGGTTGACGACATCAAAAAGGAACTCTGGTCGAAAGTATTGCAAGGGAGCAATATGGTGGAGATTCGTCTTCCGGTAGGAAAAGGAATTGCGGGATACGTTGCCCAGACAGGTGAGACCATCAACATCCCCGACGCGTACAGGGACCCGCGCTTCAACCCCGAAGTGGACAAACGAACCGGCTATCGCACAAAAAACATGCTGTGCATGCCGATGAGGAACAAAGATGCAAAGGTCATCGGCGTTTTTCAGCTTCTGAACAAGAAAGAGGAAGCGTTCGAGAAAGCAGACGAGCAATTCATCGACGCCCTTTCTGCGCATGCCTCAGTGGCAATAGAAAACGCACGACTGGCTCAGGATATGGTACAGAGTGAAAGATTGTCGGCGGTGGGACGAATGGCGAGCACCATCATCCACGATATCAAGAACCCCATGGGAACCCTGCGCGTCTATGCCCAGGTAATGAAGAAAAAATCCGGGAACGAAGAAGCGGCAAAACTTGCGGACGAGATGATTCACCAGGTAGACCGCTTTGTCAACATGGCACAGGAGATCCTTGACTTCAGCAAGGGCCAGAGCTCCATGAATCTCCAGGAACTTGACTTCGGCGACGTGATGAACAGTGTTCTCGACTTCATCCAGAAAGACCTTGAAAAGAATAAAGTGGAGCTCATCCGCAATGCGAACTTCAGCGGCAAGGTTAAAATGGACCAGGACAAGATGGTGCGCGTGTTCTATAATATAGCCAGCAACGCACGTGATGCGATGCCTCAAGGTGGTTCATTAACTGTGACCACGCAACAAGAGGACGGTTTTGTCAGAATCGATTTCAAAGACAGCGGCACCGGCATGCCCGAAGAAGTAAAGCGGAAGATATTCGAGCCGTTTATGACATACGGAAAAAAGCACGGAACCGGCTTAGGGATGTCCATCGTGAAGAAAGTCATTGACGACCACAAAGGAAAGATAGAAATCGAGAGTGAAATGGGCAAAGGCACAACTATCCGGATTCATCTTCCCGTTCTCTAAAACCCACCATTGTCTCCCCCGCATGAATTCCCTGGCGTGCGGGCATACCACCAGCACTACAGAGTGTTTCCGTTAAGGCGCTTCAGTTTCCACGAAAGGAGTTTTTCATGGATCAATCAATTCGTCAGAGGCTTGCGCGATGGCGTGAGTTCTTCTTCGCTCAGAAATACCGGTTCGACCTGGGCCAATCCTTTCTCGTCGTCGTGAATTTTACGCTGCTTATCATCACGGCAAGCGACAAGTTGCAAATCTTCCTGGGGATGAGGCTTCGATCGCTCATCATTCTGATCGTTCCCATCGGGTTCCTTCTTGTCTGGTGCTTCGGCTATTTCATGGACAAGGTCGTCCGTGCTGCGCAGATGGCTGAGCGACAGGCAATAAAGAGGAGTGAGGTTTGGGTACAGCACAACGCCCAAATGGATAGGATCGAACTCCAGGTCAACGAATTGAAAGACCTTCTGACAAAAAAGTGAAACATGAAAGATCCCTTGCTGAGTTGGCGTAAAGAGTTCCCAATCCTGCAATCCAAGACCTATTTCATCTCGAATTCACTCGGCGCAATGCCACGTGCGGTCTTACGGCGGTTGCAGGAATACGCAGAAACATGGTCGACCAAAGGCGTTAAAGCTTGGGCTGACGAGTGGTGGGATATGCCCATTCGTGTGGGCGATAGCATTGCTCCGCTCATCGGGGCCGGAAACGGCGAGGTTTCTATGCATCCCAACATCACGACCATGGAATCGATCATCCTCTCATGTTTCGAGCCGAAGGGCAAAAGAAACAAGATTGTGTGCGAGGAGCTCAACTTCCCGTCTGTCTTATACCTTTACCGGAAATGGGCAAAACGGCATCGCTGCAGATTGCACCTCGTCAAATCTCAGGATGGCATAAGAGTTGACTTGGTGAAGTTCCTTCGTGCTATTGACGAAACAACATTATTGGTTCCGATTTCTCACGTGTTGTTTAAGAGTGCGTTTATCCAGGATGCGAAAACGATCATACAAAAAGCTCATAAGGTTGGGGCGAAGGTTGTTCTTGATGCCTATCAATCTGTCGGTATCATCCCTGTTGATGTGGAAGAACTTGGCGTCGATGTTCTGGTCGGTGGCGTTCTCAAATGGCTCTGCGGAGGTCCGGGAGGAGCGTTTCTCTATGTGAGGCCCGACTTGGCAAAAAAACTCAAGCCGAGCTTTACCGGATGGCTTGCTCACAAACGCCCTTTCGACTTTGACACCGGCAACATCGAATACAACGAGGACGCATCCCGTTTCCTCAACGGGACGCCGGCCATCCCCGCACTCTATGCAGCCGAAAGCGGCCCAAAGATTATTCGCGAAGTTGGCATTCAAAACATTCGGGAGAAATCGCTCCGACAGACTGACTTGCTCATCAAGTTGGCTGACAATGCGGGTCTTTCGGTGATGTCTCCCCGGGAGCCCGAGTGTCGCGGTGGAACAGTGACGATTTCAGTCCCACATGCCTACGAGGTGAGTCAGGAATTGATCGCCCGGGGAATCTTAGTCGATTACAGGAAAGGAGCGGGGATCAGGATTGCACCGCATTTCTATAACTCGGACGAAGAAATCCGCCTGGCAATTGAACAAATGAGAGACATTCATGAGACCAAAGCCTACGAGAAACAAAAGAGAAGGAAGTCTATTGTTACATAAAAAAACTCCCACTATAAATGGGAGTTTTTGATAAGAAGATTTCTGTTCTTCTCTAGCGCGCGATGCCCAGGAGCACAGAGACAACAACCCAAACGACCCACAACCCAAATGAGACTCCCAGGGACATCCGGAGTGGTTTTCCCGTGAGCTTGCTCAGCCCAATTCCGACAACAGATGCCTGCCAGACGGAAAACAGGTTGAGTGAGCTGAGAACCTTATGCATGTTATTACTGGCGTCATATTCTGAAAGGATGGCGAGAGCTGCGCTAGGAGATGCGTACAGCGAGCTCAACCCGACCATCAGAAGCACTGTGATGATGGCTCCGAGCACTCCCACCCACGCGGACATGCCGTACACCTCGAGGTACTTTCCATAGCCCGCTGTTGATTTCAAGGCAAGTTTTCCAGCAAGCCACAGAAAGAGACTTCCCCCGAAGTAGTAAATGCACAGGAACACCAGGGCGCCCAGTATTCCGAAGGTGATAAACATTCCTCCGCCCATCGTCTCCATGCGGTCGATGGATGCATCTGCTTGTTGTTGCGTCATTCTTCCGGACTCGACCATTTTCTGCACGGCTTGAGCTTGTTGATCGATCATTTGCGCCCTCAATGCTTCGTTTGCTACCAGGAGATACGCGATAAGCACAGAAATGGCAAATGCCGCCAAGAATGGAAACAACCAAGAACTTGCCTTCGATGGTGACGTACTGATGCGCTCAAATGCCTCGTGTGGCGAGGTAAAAATGTTCAGAAGCTTGCTCATCATTGAAGGGGTGGAATCGGTCGGTTGTTGTGCTTGCATGAAAGCCTCCTTTGATCTTGGTGTGGTGTGAAGGACCTTCGCTCGATGTTGTAGACAAATGTACGTAATAGTAGAAACAGAAAGAAGCGCTTTGGTAGTGGCTTAGTTTGAGCGTTAGTGGCTCAATTTCAAAAAGCTCGGTACAATAAAAAAGCCCGTCAACCTTTGCACGGTCGCGGGCTTTGTGATTTTGTTCGCTTCAAAGTTAGTGAAATTCATCCCTCTTTGTCAAGTAGTTTTTTCTTAGGCCGCTTGTTTTTCCTGCCTTCCCCAACCCAAGAACTCTTCCCATGTCCAGAGGTGTTTACTGATTCTCGCTTCCATTGCGGGAGTCACCCTGAGAGTCTCGTGCAAGCGCATGAAGTTGTAATGGAAGAAATGCAGGGCTAATGCAGCCTCTAAGTGTTTTAGGCTCTTGGAAAAGGCATTGGTAAGCCGTGTGAACCTACGTAACTGCATACGCATCGTGAGGTTTTGCCTCTCAATGTAGCTTGTCGAAATGTGCTTCCGTTTCGGCTCTCCTGTGATAACCTTCTTCGTAATGCCTATTATCTTGGCGGGAGAATACCGTCGCTGATTTTCCTTTGTTTCTTCTCGGTACTGCTTGTGCAGTTGACCGTAGTCAATCTCGGTTCCGAAAACAGTATCAACGGCATCGCTGTACGCGTGCCATGAATCGGAAGTAAGCTGAAACCGTGTCGTAATTCTCGAATTAAGGTCGTGCAAGAATGACCGCGCTAACTGGCTTGTGCGCTTGCCGACTCGGAATACTGGCACAAGTTTCGTATCGGCATCTAAAGCCACAAAGACGTATTGATCGCCAAAGTCAGGGTTGTCGTTGTCGCTCACTCGCTTTTGCTTCTTGCCGACAAATGTCCAGATTTCGTCAACCTGAATGAATCGGGATTGAATGTTGACCATTTCACGGTCAAGGATTTCGCTTGCCATTTCTCCAGCGTCTAAGAGTAGTTTACTGATTGTGTTTCTTGCAACGCCTGAAACGCGGGAAATGGTGCGAAGTGAGTTACCCTCAGACAGAAGGGAAAGGACGAGGGCTTTTTGTTGAGCGGGTAGGTTGTTTGCCATGATACGCTCCTTG
>JACQPT010000063.1 GCA_016207415.1 Ignavibacteriales bacterium | reverse complement strand
CAACGGACCGATTTTGAAAGCTGTCGACCCTCCACTGCCCCCGTTTGTCGGCTCTGCTATCACTTGAATTTCTACTGAATCACCCTCTATGCTCTCCGGTGCAATAAAGGAAATCGGCAAGGCAACTCCGGTGAGCGAGCTCGCCAGTGTTGAGTCCTTCAGTATTTGTCCCCCTCCGGTAGCACTGACATTAAAGAACTGACCCGCCTCAAACTCATCCTCCGTCCCATCATTGAGTATTTTCTTAAACGTCAGGCTCGTTGTGTCCCCTGCTCGTATCGAGCTACTCCCAAAGTTGACCTGCGTGCAAAACTGCTCTTGTTTTATCAGAATGATTTTTATTGTGTCTCTTGCTGTTGAGACTGCATTGCGTGCCTCAACCGTCACTGTTATCGTCGTGTCTTCTTCGAAAAGGTCAAAGTAATCTTTGGTGTCGATTCGAGGTGCCGGAGCCCAGCCGATCTCCGGCTCAAACTCCTCTCCCGGTTTTGGCGTATGGTCCTCTTTGATCTCTATCACCGGCTGATCCTGTGCAGAAATAATATACGTGGTGTTATTCTGTGGTTCTGTGATCGAGACCGTCGGCTTGGGATAAGTACATTTAAGATCTACCTCAGTGGATCCTGAAGCGTTGTCAACGGTAACTGTGATCCCCGCGTGGTCAAGACATTCAGGGATGATACCATTGGACTGGTCTAAGACCAGTGTAAATGCTCCTTTCCCGGCCGAAAGTGGAAACGTCACGGTCGTGCCAGACTGACTCCCTGCCTGAAGATACGCATACGAACCATTTGCCTGAAGGCTGGCCGTTGCAAGAATCGGGTCGTTCCCGGTACAGACTGTTAACAGCTGTCCCAGACCGTTTCGTGCCTCGACACTTATTGTGGTCGAGCCGCCGTTGATGAGCTCGCTTGCTGCTGATGTCACCAACACATCGGTCGCTTCGTAGGCAGGGTCCAGGCTTGCCGTTAGCTCGAAAGTGGCTGTCCAGTGCACACCTGTTGGAACTAAGTTAAAATCCCCGTCAACCCTAATCGTTGCAGAGTTTCCGCTCACCGTTGTGTGACCTTGTGACCCCGTCCTCTGTTGCAGGCATGAAGCGAAGAAGGGACTCCAGGAATTGCCTCCGAGGCTCACCGACCCACAGGTGGGAAATGTCAATGGCAATGGATTGACGGGACCTCCTGCACTGCCCCCGCACCCGTTGATTTGTTGATAAATCTTGAACGCATTCAGGAAAATCTCCAGTGCGGTCTTATTGGGAATGGTCGCAGGCGTAACCGTCAAAGAGCCGTTGATGACGACTCCGGGGCGCGTGGTTACCACATGACTTCCCGACCCAAAACTGTTTGCGACCCACTTGATCAGCGGAGCCTGAGTCGGTGTTGTCATTGTTGCAGGCGCGATTACTCGAGGTATGATGTTCACCCTCTCCTTAATCTTTACCTGAGCTGAGGCCACCAGGAATAAGCCGCTCGTCAGCATGAGTGCACCACTCATGTTGCGACAGGTTTTGCAGCTCATCGGTAAGCCTCCCCTGAAAAAGTGCAGTGGTGTGCAACTTGGCTTACAACTAGATTGGATGCAGCTTCTTAAGAAACTTTCCTGATTTTGTCAATACTTTGATGTAGGTAAAATTCCTACACGACATAGGCAGTACTTTACCTACAACAGATTCCGTGACTCAAAAGAAGCTTCCAACATCTGATACTCGAAGCCAAGCGCTGCCTCCAGGTCACACAACTGACCGCTCACGAAACGGCGAAAGATGGTAGTGAGCCTTCTCCTAGCGCTGGAAAAGCATTTTCAGGAGAGTGTGTCGTGGGTTTCCATGTTGAGGCTAAGGGCAGAGTTTTCGCTGGTGTTAGACCTCACCCATACAGATTGTAGAATGTAGATTATTAGATTGTAGATTTCTTGATTATGGCTGAGGGCGGAGTTTTCAGCGCGTTAGACATCACCCGACATGAAGTCGGCAAGTAGTGTGCCCTCTCCTCAAGCTCCGATAGAGCCATTTTAAGGAGAGGGTGTCGTGGATTCTGTGTTACGGCTGAGGGCAGGGTTACAACAAGGAATATCTGTCTCGATGTGTCGGTTCTTCGTAGACGGATATATTCCATCAATCCATAAATCCATTACTCCATCTCAAGATTTACCTAGTATGCTCCCTTGCCGAAAACAACGACGGGGATTGTTGCGAAGAGGATTTCCAGGTCAAACAGAAGGGAAACGTTTTCGATGTAGTACAAATCCAGCAGAATCATTTCGCGAAAGCCGATGTTGCTTCGTCCCGAAACCTGCCACAGGCCGGTCATGCCGGGTTTGATTTTCTCGCGATCTTTGATGGCCTCCCAGAATTCCTGGTCTTCCTTCACCTTTTCGAAGTCTGCAACGGGCAAGGGACGCGGACCGACGAGACTCATCTCGCCTCTCAACACATTGAAAAGTTGCGGCAATTCATCAATGCTGTATCTGCGGATAACCTTGCCAACTCTCGTCATGCGCGGGTCGTCTTTAATCTTGAACAACGCTCCGTCGGACTCGTTAAGTCTGAACAAATCGTCCTTCAGCTCGTCTGCGTTCTTCACCATGCTTCTGAATTTATAAAAGTAAAAGGGTTTGCCGGATTTGGTCGCAGACCTTTTCTGCTTAAAAAACACCGGACTTCCGGATTCGATCAGTATCGCGAGGGAAGCCGCCGCAAAGACGGGAGAAAGAATGAGCAGTAAAAGCAGAGACCCGAAGATATCGAAACCCCTTTTACCGATTTTCCGAATCATGTCGATACGATAGCGCTTTGGAGAATACAGAGAAATACCTGCAATATCGTACACTTTGGCCATTTGCAGAAGGGCATCAGCCTCGGGCGACAAGACTTTGAGTTTAATCCTGTTGCGCTTGCATGCGTCGACAATTTCCGAATATCCGTTCGTGATGAATCGCGTGGAGGGGACAAAAACCCGGTCGATTCTCTCTTTTCTAACAATTTCGTCGATTCGAGAGAGTCCAAATTGCGGAAGGACGGAGCCGTTATACTTTCGATTGCTTGCTCGACGAGTTGTTTTCGAGACAAAGCCTTTCACGTTATATCCAAGCTCAGGGAATCGTGTAAATCTGTAGAATACATCCATTCCTTTGTCGTCGTGGCCAACGATGAGAGCATTATGAACTCCGAAGCCTCTCTTTTGCATTAAAAAGTTGAGTTTGTTTAGCAACTTTCTCCCGACGAGAAAGAAAAAGGGGATCACAAAGAACAGCAGAAAGATGAACCTTCGGGGTAAGTCCAGAAACTGCAAAACGAAAAACGTAGCAAAGGCAATGGCAACGCCGTAAACATAGGATTTCGTGGCCAGGTAGTATTGCTGACGGGTATTACTGTGGTATGCCGCACGGAACAATCCGACAAGGAGACCTATTCCAAGAAGGCCTGCACCAATCGACGAGCCAAGGACATAATAAGACTGCAATGAATACACCTGAATGTTTGGCATAAGAGTCCGCAGGTAATACGCGGAAAAGCAACTAACGGCAATCATAAGCGCGTCAGTTGTTATGGACAGAAGGATGAAAAATGTTCTCCAGTTACGGCGAGAGAATTCTCTCAGGTAACTCAATGAGCCTCCCATTTGTAGATATACAACTCAGACATGGAAAGTGCGGGTGACGTTTAATCTGAGGATTTTTACGCCGATATGCAAGAAACCGGTGTGATGCGGAGTACTCTATACAGGAATTCCATAAGGGCAACAACATCCGGCCTGTTTGTGGTGTTCCTCGGGAAGGTAACTTAAGCATGAGTTGTTCTTAAGATGGAAAGCATTAAAAAGTGTTAATCCTACGACGTACACGGCCAAATTTGCATTTTCGTGGGGGCAGGGTCCGTCTGGCTCTCACTGGATGCCGTCTGACTTTGGCTGGATGACATCTGACACTCCTTGGAAGCCATCTGATAAGCCGGATCAGCGCGGCGGGCTCCGCCGTATTAGTCGCTTCTCAGAGGCGGGGTCCGTCTTATCGGAAAACCAAGAAGCCGAACTCCGACTCAGGTTTAAGCTCTTAACGCCGGAGCCCGGCGCGAGAACGCGGAGTCCAGCTCAGAACCAGTACTCTTTCTTCACCGATTCAAGAATCTGGTTTGAATACAGTTTGAAATCCTCTATTGTCGAAAAAAGCCCTTGAATGATCCGTGAATCGAGATTCGGACCATTCTTAACAGAACTCTCGAAACCTGCAAGAAATCTGTAGCTTGAAAACTCTCATTCCTCGATAGATTTCACCAGGCCGCCTCCGACGGGGTTTTGATGGATATATATCAGAAGTGCGATAAGTAATTTTCATCGTCGACCTGTTTGACCTTTGTGTGACGTTGAAACAAACTCCCATGACGACCCTGCATAAGGTTTGTTTTCGATGTATAGGAACTCAATAATACGCCGATATTTTTCTTCACGTTCTCAACATCATCTGTATTGACGCAAACGAGAAAGTGGAAATGCGTCGGCATGAGGCAATAAGCAACAGTCTCTCAATCTGGTTCAAGGTATGATTTGTATTTTTCGAGAAAAATGTAGTAGCCTTCTTGGGATTTGAAGACTATCTCGGAGTTGTTTGAGCGGTTGTAAAGGTGGTAGTATTGATCTGGGGAGAGGTTCATGAAAGCCGAGTCATCGCGACGGACACCGCCGTATGAGCATTTTCCCAGAGGCAGGGTCCGTCATATCGGAACCTATAAGCCGAACTCCGGCTCAAGATTTAGGCTCGTACGCCGGAGCCCGGCTCGCTTCAGCAGCACAGACTTCTTCACCGCCGCAAAAACGCGCATAGGATTCACTTCGCTCTCCGCCTTCATCCTGAGGAAGCAAACGATGGACTCACGGCTCTAACCCCATTAAAGAGAATTCTTCGATCTTTTAATCTTTGGAATTGTGCACTGGCGGCTGTGGTCAGCCTAAATGGGCAGGGTCGGTGTCGAAATCGGCTGGGTTTGCGCGGGGAGCATAATCCGCGGGACATTAAATCGACGTGCACTTCTGAGCATGGTTAACTTTTTCTCCCGACTTTACGCACGGAGATTTCGGGGATGCGGGGTGGAGTCTTATCGTGTGTTCCGATTTCGACAAACGCCCTTTTGGCGCCCGAAAAATTTACGATTCGCGCCATCCCGTAAAGCGGGACTTTCGTCCATTTCTT
>JACQPT010000066.1 GCA_016207415.1 Ignavibacteriales bacterium | reverse complement strand
AACGCTCCTCGCATTCGTTGTCGTTATAGCTATGGGTGGAGCGTTGCAGGCCGGGCTCTAGTCGGACCCAAACTACAGGGCTCTATTGTTGGTGTTACGGCGACAGGACATCAGCGCGCCATCCTGTTGTATTGCCTTAGAACGTCTTTCAGTCGGTCATGTGGTAATGCAAAGACAATATTTCCATTGATTCCTTTCATTGTCTCTGCAGCGATAAGTGCATTCAGAATGGCTTCCTCGGTCGCCTGAACAACAGCCTCAAACAGCGGATTGATCAGTGTATTTGGCAACATATGAACCGGGCTAACTTTTTCGCTATCCTCTATTGTTGTGTTCGCAACGGAAAAAGCCAGAAAGATGTCGCCCGAGAAATTTTCTCCCAAACCACCGACCCGTGCGATGCCGAGCGGAACGCGCCGCGCTAGCCTCTTGAGCTGGTGAGGAAGTAGGGGAGCGTCGGTTGCGACAATCACGATGATTGATCCCTGTCCCTCGTCAGGGGTAGGGAAATTAAGCATTGGGAGGAGATCGGTTATTTCCAGACCGACAGGGACGCCGGCGACAGTCAGATGTCTGCGGGAGCCATGGTTTGCCTGAACAAGCACCCCGACCGTGTAGCCTTCCCGGGTGCGCCGCGAAGAAGTCCCAATACCCGCCTTGAACCGGTGGGCCATCATGCCGGTTCCTCCTCCCACATTTCCCTCGGCAACCGGACCTGTGGATGCCGCTTCCAGCGCCGCGATTGCGTGTTCCTTTTTGACATGGAAGCCATTGATGTCGTTGAGGAGTCCGTCATACGTTTCGGCAACGACCGGTAGCGCAGCGAACAGATCGGCAAACAGCGGCTTGTACAACTTCTTCTGATAACGCCAGGTAAGGACACCTTCGTGGACCGCTCCGATACTGTGCGTGTTGGTGATCATGATCGGGCCCTCCACGATTCCATACTCTTCGACGAAGGTCGCCCCGGTCATCTCTCCAACGCCATTAAGAGCATAAAAGCCTGCAAACACAGGAACAAAGGACGCTTTCCCCCTCGGAAGAATTGCAGTTACTCCAGTACGAACCGGACCCTTGCCGGGTTCAACACGGCCCTCTCCTGATAAAATGGTCGTGTGACCGACTTCTACTCCGGTGACATCGGTTATGGCGTTGAGTGGACCTGGCGTTCCTTCAAGGGGAACGCCCAGATCTCGCGCTCGTGGTTTTGCCTGACCGAAACCTGCGGAGGAAAACAAAAAGAAAGCTGCCAACAAGGCCAACAGTGCGAGGGTAAGGGCTTGATTCTTCATATCTACTCCTTCTCAACTAGTCTTGGGTGTTGCGCATAACGTATCGCAAAACCACGCAGCCCGCTGGAATGGATCCGCCGACCCGTCCGCCATCTTTTGGGCAGAAGGCGGAGGAATGGAGTGCCATTAGCCTTTGGTGGTTGCGAGCCAGGAGCTTGTGTGCGAGTGTGTGAGCCCGCCGATTTGAAAGGCTATCATATTTCGGCGGGCGAACAGACGAGCACACGCCTGCGTGCCGAAACGCCGCACTTCGGCGTGCAGGCACGTTTTTACCTTCGCCGCGTTTGCGAACTACAAATAACGAGCGTTGGCTAACCGAGCAGCCAACAGTGAGCAAAAGCGTTGAGCGACCATAATAATTTCTGTCAACAAAGGGAGCGCCGTTGTTACGCTGTTAGTTGCAGTTGCCCGTTCCATCTGTTTGCAATGTTGATTAGCAAAAAGAAGAAGACACTAATTCTTAGTTTGCCCTCGCAAACGGGTTATGCCAGAAGGGTAGAAAAACTTCTCGAACTTCTCGCGGCCATCATAGTAGTCCTCTTTGGTTTCATACATAAGCTGATAGTCAAACCTGCATTCGGTCCCGATCTCTCTAGTATTCTGATAGTAATCCCTGATTAGGGCAAGGAAAGAATCAATCTCATTGTGATCAGTAAGCCTTACTCCAAACTGTGGCCGAGTACGTCCCGCACTTTTGATCCATTGGGTAAGTTGCGGACTCTCTGTCATCCAAACTATAGATTGTTGACCACGAATGACCGACGCGCGAATAAGTACATTGATGTCTTGGCACCTGCGGAACCCGCGGCCAATTTCTCTTTGCGCAACTTCCGGAGGAGTGATGAGTTCGAGATCGACAATTGTTGGGGAGACGCGACGCCACCAATCCAGTCGCTGCTTCAGATCAGAGATTTCATTTCTGACATCCCGGAGATCGTTTTTGAGGGACTGATTCTCGTTCTCAAGTCGGGCTAGCTGCTCCTTCAAACGGGCAATTTCGCCAGGAGTATCTATAATGGGAGTGTACCCATACCAGACGACGAAAAGCAACAATAGAAAGATTTCGGCCAATGTCATATTTATGACCAAATCAGTCCTTTCTGGTTTTGAGAATGGCATATGTTCCTTGAAATTGGCTTTCGCGCGATAGAATTCGTTAGGCAACTCTACGCCCAAAATTTCCACCATGGTTTGAACCGAACAGTGCGCACTTGACCCGTAATAGTTTGCACTGATCGTTCGAGATTGTTGATGGCTTCCTGCAAGGCACTGATACTTCTTGTTAGGCCTGCGGTGGCAGTCTCAACTTTGTGGGTGACTATTTTCTCGACTACATCAGCTGGGACGCGAACATCGTCGATTTGTTTAGCAAGACGTCTTAAAGCTTCTTGAAAAGATCGGATGCTCTCCTCTAATTGCGCAGTCATAGTTTTTTCGACAATGTCAGCGGGGATACGGACGTTACTGATCTGTTCTGATAGCCGTTTTAAAGCTTCTTGAACGTCTTTGCTAGAGTCAGCTAATGTACTCGTGACCTTGTTTACTTGTTCACCGACGGTTCTTTCGATGATGTCAGACGGTACACGGATTTGCGCGATCTGATTAGAAACGCCCTGAAGACTCAAGCCGAGCTTTTCCGTTTGGGTGGATGCAGTATCAGTAAACTTGTTGGTTGTTGTTTCGATAGATCGGGTTGTCTTCGACACGGTGTCGCGTAGGGCTCTAACCGCCTCTTGGAGTTCTGTCTGCATCTTTTCTCTTATTTTGGTGAAGTCTAACTCTCGGACGAGATCGTTTATGCTATTCTTGGTATGCTCTTCGAGGCGGGCGAGGCTGTCGCTATGTAATTTAGCCAACCGTGTTGTTAAATCAGACATTTGATTTTTGGTTTCATCTACGGAACTCCTTAGCGCGCCAACAGAGTGATTGAGGGAATTAATTCCCGCGTGGAAATTACCAATGCTATCTGTGCCTCTCGTAAGCTCATTTGCAAACCTGGCGATTTCCTCTTCAACATTTTGCTTGGCTAGTCGGACCTGTTCCTCTTCTGAATATCCAAATTGCAGGAGAAATAGCCGCAAGAACATTCCGGTGGCGGTGGTGACGAGAGCATATCCGAAAGCTCGGAAGACCGCCTCGGCGATGGAGACTTCAGGCTGGATGACGAAAGAATCAATTAGGGCGTAGAGCGTCCAGAGGAAGCCGAGAAAGTAAACTGAATCGGCTAGTTGTCCAACACGAGCCTGCCGCAAGGCAATGAGTTCGCCAGCGCTTTCTACGTACTTGTAGCCATACCAGGCATACGTCGAGAGCAGGAGTATCGGAATGAAGAGGCGCGAAGCGCCAGAGGTAAGTGAGATAAACAACATCCCAAGAATGGTTGTTGTGAACCACATGATTGCCAGTTTGCGTGCTTGTAGCTTTGTTTCCCACCAACTCTTGGGCCGAGGAGGAGAGTTAGGAGGAGTTTTCGTATCGGATGGTTTCAAAGCAGTAGTGTCAGCTTGTATATCGACTGTTCGGTTTTTGTCGTCCATATGTTATTTCCCTCTGGCCTTGGCCCCTAGGCAGGCGCGTAGATCGTTTCGTGTAAAAGTGACAAGGGGAATTTGACAAACACTGGCAGCACCGCTCTCCAGAAATCGCTTTTCCCACGCTTGGCGTCTGGCAAGAAAAGCGTTAGGATCAGAGCGGTCTCTGGATGAAGCTGCATGTATCATCACCACTCGGGTACCCGAGGCAAGATGAAAGGATGCTGGGGGTGGAGCTCCTTCATCTAAGAAGTCTGAAATGATTACAAGAACAGATGATTTTGCGGGAGGATCAACCGAGCAGACCAAGGCGAGGCTCCCAGAAATATCGGTGGACGTTGTGCCTCTGCAGATACTGGGTAGTGAATGTGCCAGCTCTTCCATCACCTTGCTAAAGTCTTCGACCGTGTTCATCGAATTGTCTCTTTTGATCATGCGAGGATGAAATTCGACGAAAGGTAAAGTTTTGGAGAAAAATCCTGATGTTCCGATGGACATCCAAAGTGCAGTAACTGGCGTGGGCATGTCACGTGATAGTTCCGCTAATGTTCTTCCAATCTGTAGCAAATGCGTTCCACTACTACTTAATGGAAAGCGATTCTCCTTGCAATCTACAAGAACAGTAAGGGATGAACCAAGTTCCTCTTGTCGGAGGGCCGCACGCAAGCGTGTCTCAGAGACGGCGAAAACTGGCAATGTAGCCACGGTCTTCGCACCACGTTGTAGCAACTTTTGCTTCCAGTCTTCGATTCGCCTTAGATATCCACTGATGTTTTCTCGTTCATCTGTCCCTGGTCTGTGCAGAAGGACGACTCGTTCTCCATTCAGTTGGAATAGGGCGGGTGTGGACCCTGGGGGCAAATCCTCAAGGAAGTCAGATAGGATCACAAGGATTCTCTCGGTGAACTGTGCGGAACCGATATCTGATGCCATTGCAATTGCGCCAGAGATGTCGGTGAAATTTCCAAGTATGTTCTGGTCCTTGCCTTGAAGGATTACGGTTGCGACACACTTCTTTAGGGTATCCCGTACCTGTTCCCGTGTTGTCAAAGCGTGTTCGCGTTTTATTATCCCGTGTGTCATTTCAATCGGTGGACAGAGTGGATTCTCTGTGATGCTGGACGTCTGAATTTGAGTCCAGACTGTCTTGAACATCGGGGTTCCGGAGGCCAATTCGGCTAACACAGTAGCCAGCGCATCTAGAGCGCGTTGATCTTCTAGTCGAAACCCGTAAACCATACTTCCGTCTGAGCGATATGACGCAGGAAAACTCTTGCTGAAATCTATTAGCACAACAGCAGAAGTTCCGTGCTCTCGTGAGTCGTTGGAAGTTGGGATTGGACTTGTCTGTCGGTAGCCAAAAATCGCAAAGCCAACAACAGCTATTAAGGCAGTTGCGACGACAATGAGCACGATTACTAATGAGCGGCTCATGAAGCATCGCCTCCCGACTGTCCCTCCAGAGATGGAGGTCTTGATGGAATGGAACTGAGGCGTAAGTTTTCAGCTTCAGCTACTTCACGCCTTCTATGGAAGAGTTTCAGCAACGGCAAAGCGAGCAGGTAGGAGAGGTTTTCGAGAACGATGACGACAAATTGCACGATGCGTACCAGTACCAGCCATATCATTTGAAAGGCGATGACCACGACATTCCACAATCTCCGCAACCACAAGCGCATCACATTTAGCAGGGGAATCAATTGGTATCCAGCTGCAATCAGGAACAACCCCACCAGAAGATTCAAGAACCACAGACCTCCTAAACTTATCGGGAGCGCAATAGCAAAGAAGATCACGAGATGAGCGATGAGAATGGCACAACCAAGAATGTACGCCAGCAATCGAGAGAATTGAGGGGCGGCCCACACTTTTCTCTCTCCGTGAGTGCCTTGGACTATAGTTTCACCTGCTCCAAGTAGAAGTCCCACAGCGAAGAAAGCTACAGCTTGACCAACAGCGAGTACCCACAACAACAATGGTAGAAGGGATGGATAAAACGATTCGAGAGTATATAGTCCAGTTATTGTAATTACGCAGAGCCCCGCTGCAGTCAGTAACAGCCAAAGTCCAGCGCGCTGTGCGAGATCATGTACTTCGCTTCGAGTGAGTGGCTCTTCTGTGTCCTTGGCCCATTCAGGCACCGTTTTTTGAAGGTTTTCAACTCTATCGGAGATTCTGACCAGTTCTTCATGCACACTCTCTGCATTTGTCGCTGGACCTTGAATGACTTGGTCGGTGCCATTTGCAGATGCCCTCGCCACGACAAGCGCTTCTTCAGATTGCTTCAGCGCTTGGGCATATTGTTCGTGATCTTTTCTAAGTTTCTTGAACTCGCGACGAAGTGTTCGACTAGGAGTTCCACGTACAATAGTAACAGCTGCATCGAAAGCGATTAACCCTAAGCTGAAGAGGGTCATAACCAAAACAAAGCCCCAGAAGAAGAACAAGTCGCTTTGTGGCATTTCATAATTGAAGAAGGGTAATGTAAACGTTCCTGTGGGTGCGACACGAGAGTAGAAAAACCCTTCGACGCACGCCACAATGACTGCGAAGATCGTTATCACTATTGGGAAGACAGTGACTTTTTCAGGGTTGTCGCTACGCGTTGCGGCATGGGCTACACCAAGCCCTGCTTCGACTAGAGTGAGAATGAAGGCGAAAACGTAAGCGAGCTGGAGGCCTAAGAATGTCAGTGTTGCAGGGACCACACCAAGGTCGAGTAATATTTCGCTGAGCATCCCTGTATTGACAACCATCAATGCAGGCAAGACTATCGCAGTCGAAATGAGTTTAATCCAAGCAACTTTAATTTTCGCGACAGATTCGGACAGTTCCTGAGGATCTGGTAATACGGTGAGGTCCTGCAATTTGGCAACTTCGGATTTTTGAACTTGTTTCTCCAAAGTCGATACTCTTTTGGTAAGGTCGTGCAGAGAGTTCGAAGCTTTCCTCAGGGGTTTGTGCAACCTCCGAAGTGTGCGTGATAATCCTATGGTCAGTGCAGTCCAATGGCCGGCTGCTTCGGTCTTTAGTCGCCGTAAGCCACCATCAGTCAGGAATTCGTCTGCTGCAGAATCTAACCGATTTGCACGTTCGGTACGGATCGTCTTGAATTTCTCTACCAATCGATCAATGAAAGAAGCCAGTTGTGCCCTTGCCCGTTGAAAAAAAGGCCAAAAGACGAAATAAGCGGGAATCGCAAGGATTAGAATTACAAGGATTATCCCGCCGACCCAAGCCAGCATGGGAAGAAGCCATGGTACTTCTCGAGAAAGGAAATCAATAAGATCGCTCATAAGGTCTCCTAATTGGGAATTATGTGGAATTCAGTGAGCGTGCACCGATCCACTGCTGGGGAAAATTCTTCATGACAGGGTTCTCGCTATCTTTGGAACGGGCAATTGCAACTGCTATGTGCAAAGTCAAGAGCCAACCGTGATAGTGTGATGAACCCAATCCAGCCTGCTATTCGTGGTTCCCGCCATAGCGGGACCACATGTAATCGATCCGAGGTATTTCACACTCAGAGAGGCAGCAACCTAACGTGCGTGGTCCTAGCTTTGCAGAGGCCACAGCCGCAACTACGCTGTCCTCTCGACTCTTCTCTGAACGGTCGGTTCAGTGATTGTTTATGCTGCCAACCCTACGACGTACGGCTGACGGTCAAGAAGCATCCTTCGAGTGCGCAAGAGAGTTATGCGTGCAATGGCAATGATCGCACGCTTGGATCCGGCGCGTGCTTTGATCCGTTCGTACTTTTGCCGCATCGCCGGGTCTTTTGCGATGAGCCGCCAGGCAACCTCCACGAGAGTCCCGCGTAGGTCATTCTTCCCAATGGCCGTGATGCGTCCCATCCTGAGCTTTTCACCACTGGAATACTGCGATGGCGTCAAGCCGACATATGCCGGGAGCTGATTGCCACGCCGAAAACGCTCCACATCCTGGAGCTCCAATAAATATTCCATCGCCGAGATTAACCCTACTCCAGGCGTACTGCGAAGGATCTTCACCCGTTCTTCGTATTCGGGCGTCTCTGCTAAAGCGCACAGCAACTTGGTTTGCCGCTCGATCTGCCGGCCCAAAAACTCGTATTCTTCCAGCAATCTCTCGAAGCTCTCTTGCATCCAGGGGTTGTCAAATCGCAGCCGTTGCAGATTCTTAAAATACGCCTTGCTCCACCCTCCTGTGGGTGCGGGCAGCTCAATGCCGTAGAAGCGAAGCTCTGCCTTGATGCGGTTCTGTGTCCTGACCCGATCTGCAATCAGCTGTTTCCTTCTCCGGATCACCTGTCGTTCATACCGCTGAGGGCGAGTCGGAACCCAGACCCGCTTT
>JACQPT010000062.1 GCA_016207415.1 Ignavibacteriales bacterium | reverse complement strand
GACAAACTGAAATATCAAGTGGGAAAACATTAACGCATCGTTGCATGTTTTTTCAGTGATCGGTAGATTACGGAGGGTCGAAACCCTCGAGGATAAGGACATGCTCAACAAGTTGACCATTGAATCTTTTGTTGCCGCCGGTTCGGACTCCGAAGCCAGTCAATACCGAATCCTGAACGCTCTCAAGAGTTATTACGTAGAATTCCACCATAACAGACTCTATCCCGCTCTTTCGGACCTCATCGAGCTTGCTCTGACGCTGGAAGGACTGCTCAAAGAGAAATCGGATTTACAGAATAGTCTGCCTCAACACCTGAAGAATATCGACCTGAAGAACAAACGCCTGATTTACGAGCCGTTGAACATCGCGGCTCCTGACATCGAGAGGATGACGGAGCTGATGGCATGGGCGTTACCACATGTGAGGAAAACCCTTGATGAGGGTATGCGTATTTTCGACTTTGTCGACGAACGAATATCCCTTTCCGAGGTGGGGATTCTTCCCATGTACCAGCAGGAAGGCTATGCGTTTGTTCCGGAAAATAAGGCATCGTTGCTGCATCTGCTTCGGTACGAGGTGTCGCTCTACACATCCGGCAAGGAACGATACCGCGCAATCAAAACTCACGTCATAAAATCTGTTCGGCAATTCACTGTAAGACTATCGCCCGAATCCATCAAGCTCGAAGTGATCCAGGAACATCAGGACTTGCCCAATCCCGCCACTTTTGTTTTCGAAACAGAGCTGGAGTTTCCGTTCGCCGAAACGATTCTGCCGGTTGCAAAACGAAGATTGATGATGAGGGTTGCGGCGTAGGTCGTGCTAGGCGGTGCCTATCTACGTTTCGGGTTTCCATTTCTTTTCTTCTGCGCCCGCAACGTTGTTCATATAGCGCGCCAGCACAAACAGGCAATCCGAAAGTCGATTGAGATACATTACCGGCGTCTCGCCGATTTTTTCCTTTTTCGATAGCCGAATCGTAATCCGTTCTGCCCGACGGCAGATTGTCCGGGCAACGTGCAGTTGAGCACCGATGTTGGACCCCCCGGGTAAAATGAAAGAATCGAGCGGTTGCAACGATGTCTCCAGCCGGTCGATCGTAGATTCCAGTTTTTCGACGTGCGAGGGCTCGATGCGCTGGACCTTCTTTACCTTCGCTGCGAGCGGTGTCGCGAGGTCTGCGCCGAGGACAAAAAGATCGTTCTGGATGAAATCGAGAATCGAGTCAACATCTGAAGGAGGCTTGCTTGAGCGAGCGACTCCGAGCACGGAGTTCAGCTCATCCACACAGCCGTACGATTCGATGCGAAGGGAATCTTTTAGAACGCGCTTGCCGCCGAAAAGGGAGGTTTCACCGCGATCTCCCTTTCTTGTGTAGATCTTCATCGAGGAGTTTCAGGCGGGATTGTTCTTTTTCCGATTCCTGGATGCGTCGCTGGAGGATAGCGAGGTTTCGTTCCAGCACTTCCTGCATAGTTTGTAACTCCGTAGCTCGCATCTCATCAAACTTGGCGTGGAGCTGCTGCAACATGAGCTCCGACTTGAGGTTCACCTGATAGTCAAGGTCTGCCTTGAGCCGGTCTTTTTCGGACGCTCGGTTTTGACTCATCATAATGACCGGGCCTTGCAGGGCTGCAATTGTCGACAGCAACAGGTTCAAAAGAATGAACGGATACTCATCAAAGGGCTTCGATAACAGTTGGACCATGTTCAATGTCATCCAGACCGCCATGAAAAACAGGAAACTGAAAATAAAAGACCAGCTTCCGCCGAACTCTGCAACCTTGTCCGCTACCCTGTCCCCGAATTTCAGGGTCTCTTCAATCTCCACATTGACGTTCTTCGATGCAAGCTGCATCACCTGCTCATTCGTTGCCCTCAGGCGCTTGCCGATTTCGCTCGTCATGGCGATTGCTACTGCCGGACGTTGCATCAAGAACGTCATGAAGTCCTCGCGCTTCATCTCGAGCAATTCGCTCTCTTCCATGGCCGTTGCCGTTGCCGTTCTCGGCAATCCATCGATGAGCGAGAGTTCGCCGAGGAATTCTCCTTCATGAAGCACGGACACCCGCGTATCCTTCTTCATTTTTTCGATAGGCACGGTGATCTCGATGACTCCTTTTTCGATAACGAACATGGAGTTGCCCACTTCTCCGCGCCGGAAGAGGACCTGACCAGAACGGAGTACGCGTGTTTGCCAGAGCGTCGCAAGGACATCGTGGTCCGCGGGCGAAAGCTTCTCGAAAATCGGGATCTTCGAAAGGAATTCTTTTGAGATCATATGGTGACAAAGATACGAAACTGCGCAGAAACAAAAAAGCCCCGCTCAGGAGCTGGGCCTCTTTTGCTCGGAAACTCGGTGAAATATGCGGGTTTGTGAACCCTCGGAAAGACTGATGAATGCCCGGGAGAACCGTGGGCCTGCTTTTTTCTTAGCTGAGTAAACCTTCGGAAGGACGGGTGACAAGCTCGAGAATCCTTCCGAAGGTCATGTTTATTTCTTCTTCCCGTTCTTCCAATAATTCGGCAACTCATTGTAAAAGTGGATTGACGTACGAATACCACCGAAGAAATTATCAAGATTGATGTGCTCATCGGGCGCGTGGGCATTCTCATCCGGGAGTCCAAAACCGAGTAGGACAGTATCGAGCCCGAGGATCCTTTTGAATTGCACAACGATCGGGATGGAGCCGCCTTCTCGTTGATAGAGAGGTTTTTTTCCGAATCCCTTCTCCAACGCCGCCACCGCTGCTTGAACGCCCGGACTGTCGATCGGCGTGATTGCCGGTTCACCTCCGTGCAATGCGCGGACTTTCACGTCGACAGTCTTCGGCGCTATGCGTTTGATTTGCCGCTCGAACAGCTTTGCCGCTCGGTCCGAGGACTGGTCCGGAACCAACCGCATGGAAATTTTCGCAAACGCTTTTGCGGGAAGCACGGTCTTCGCTCCTTCGCCCGTGTAGCCGCCCCAGATACCGTTGCATTCAAGGGTCGGGCGCGCCCAGAGTCGCTCCAGCGTTGTGTAGCCCTTCTCGCCATAGAGCTGTTTCGCGCCAAGATCTTTTGCGTACTTTTTGTCATTCCAGGGAAGCTTCTTGTAAGCGGTACGCTCAGCTTTTGAGAGAGGACGAACGTCGTTGTAGAATCCCTTGATGGCTATACGGCCGTTTTTGTCGTGAAGCATCGAGATCGTCTCGCTGAGGGCCTGGATAGGGTTGTGGACTGAGCCGCCAAAAGAACCCGAATGGAGGTCGCTTTTCGAGCCGGTGACTTCCACCTCCATGTAGGCGAGGCCGCGCAGTCCGTAGCACACGGAAGGAACTCCCCTGGCAAACATAGCAGAGTCGGAAATCAGGACGAGGTCGGCCTTGAGTAAATCCTTCTTGCCTTTCACAAAATTGTCGAGGTTCGCGCTCCCGACTTCTTCTTCGCCTTCGATGATCATTTTGATGTTCACGGGGAGATTTCCTGAATTCTTCATGTAGGATTCGATTGCTTTCAAATGGATGTAGACCTGGCCTTTATCATCAGCCGAACCCCTTGCGTACAGGTTTTCTCCCCGAATGGCCGCTTCAAACGGCGGAGACGTCCACAGGTTGACGGGGTCGACCGGCTGCACGTCATAGTGGCCGTAGAAAAGCACGGTGGGTTTCCCGGCCGCGGCAAGCCAGTCGCAATATACAATCGGATGGCCGGGGGTCTCAAAAATCTGAACGTTGTTCATCCCGATCGTGCGCATTTGGCTGGCCACCCACTCTGCACAGGCACGCGTGTCCTTGTTATGTTCACTCTGCGAACTCACACTTGGAATAGCCAAAAAATCCTTCAGCTCACTGAGGTAGCGGTCTTTGTTCGATTCTACGAACGACAGAATTCTTTCCATGGTCATTTTCCTTTCGTCAAACAGTCATGTCGAGGAGAAAAATATAGTCATCGAATCTCCGAAAGGCAAGGTTGCTAAGAATCATTCTTGAGCTTGTTTCTGCGCGAACAATTTTCTACATTTTTCGCGTGTTCATGATAGTTTCCGTTCTCACCTTTTTTCGAAAACACATCCCCACACGAGGTGCCCTATGCGTTCCACAACGACGGTTGCGATTCTCTGTTTGATGGCCTTTCCTCTCCTTTCTCAGGACAGGAATTCATCGAAACGTCCAATGACGTTCCTGGATATTGTTGGCATGAGGTCTGTTGGCAATCCCGCAGTGAGCCCGGATGGAAGATGGATACTGCACACACTATCCGCTCCCGACTGGAAAACGGGAAAGAGTTTTACGGATATTTACCTTGTTTCCCTCGAGCGGGGAGTGGGATCCAGCAGCCAAATGACTTTCACGAAAGACAAAAACGAAACTGCGCCGCAATGGGCAAGAGACAGTAGGTTGTTTGCTTTTGCCTCGAACCGCGAGGCATCTGAATCGAAGTCCTCCCAGAATCAGCTTTACGTCATGCGGCCTGACGGTGGCGAGGCCATGAAGGTCTCTGAGGCAAAGGACGGGGTTGGCACGTTTGCCTTCACCAAGGACGGAAAATGGCTTGTTTTTTTAGCGGGAAAAGAGGATGAACGACAGTTATGGGCCATTGCAGTCTCCGACATAGGCAAGGAGAAACCCAAGCAATTGACGAAACATGAAGCCTCCATTGTTTCATGGCAGATCTCGCCCGACAGCAAACGCCTTTATTTTACATCTCCCGACAGCTTGGACAAAGCGAACAGGGATCGAAAAGAGAAGAAGTTCGACGCACGAGTGAGGAATGAAGCCGCTCCCCCGAATCACCTCTGGGCATTTGATTTGGATTCGAACAAACAGCGCAAACTCAGTGCCGGTAATGACTATACAGTCAGCGACATTACCATTTCTTTCGACTCAAAGTGGGTGGGGTTCCGAGGAACATCCAGCGACAGGTACAAGCGGACGGTAACGGAATCGTCAAATTACTCAGACCTCTATTTACTCGAAGTCGCCTCCGGATCCATCGAACGATTGACAAACAACGAAGACATTTCCGAGAGCTCGCTGCGTTTTTCACCCGACAATTCTATGATCGCATTCTCAGCTTCAGATGAGTTTCAGTATTTCAGGAACGGCCGCATCTACGTCAGACAAACAACACCTAAAGGCGGTCAATGGAAGAAGCTGGGGGACGGTTTTGACGGGGATCTCTCCATCGGGTTCTGGTCCCGGGACGGCAAGATGATATATTTCAATGAGGGCTTGGGTGCCACAAACCAGCTCTTTTCTGTTTCCATGGAAACCGGAAAGGTTACTCAGCTGACGGATGAAAAGGGAGTTGTCTTCGCCACACAAGACGAAGACACCAAAGTCGTCATTGTGAATTACACTGACCCGAAGAATCCATTCGACCTCCACTTTGTCCCACGCATGGACCGCATTCAGCACCGGAACTCCTGGAGGCGGCTGACCAGCGCCAACCCGCAAGCCGATGAATTTCTACTCGGCTCTGTGGAAGCCGTTCGGTGGAAATCCACAGATGGAAAGATGGTTGAAGGCGTTCTTGTGATGCCGGTGAATTTTGAAAAAGGAAAACTCTATCCGCTTGTTGTGCAAATTCACGGCGGGCCAGCAGGAGTGTCCCTTCTCGGCTTCAACTCGAGCTACAACTACTATTGCCACGTGTACGCCGCCGCTGGATACGCGTGCCTTTTGCCGAACTACCGTGGTTCGATAAACTACGGTGAAATGTTCAAAATGGAAATCAGCGGGGACTACTTCCGCCAAGGTTATGAGGATATCATGGCGGGCGTCGACCATCTTATTGCAAACGGACTTGTTGATGCTGACAAGATGGGGGTGATGGGCTGGAGCGCCGGCGGTCACTGGTCGAACTGGATTCTCACGCACACGGATCGCTTCAAGGCGATTTCTTCCGGCGCGGGCACGATGAACTGGATTTCCATGTATGCCCAGAGCGACATCCAGCGTAATCGTGAATTCTACTACCAGGGAAAGCCGTACGACCACTTCGAGCACTACTGGGATGTCTCGCCGCTTAAATACATCAAGAATGCAAAAACCCCGACGTTGATCCACGTCGTCGACGGCGACCCGAGAGTGCCGCGTCCGCAGAGCGAGGAGCTGCACATGGCGCTCAAAATGCTCGGCGTGCCGACGGAATTCTTTGTCTACCCCGGGACGACCCACGGCATCCCTGACGCGCGCAACCAGATGGTAAAGATGGTATCCGAATTCAACTGGATGGAAAAATGGATTCGGGGAAAAGAAGGCTGGTTCGAGTGGAACGAATTGCTTTCGACGTTGAAGGAAGAGAAAGACGACAAGAAGGAAGTCGTATCAGACAAAGAGTAAATTCGTTGCGTAAACCTTCGGAAGGTCTTTGTAGCAACTTCTGAAG
>JACQPT010000056.1 GCA_016207415.1 Ignavibacteriales bacterium | reverse complement strand
CTTTCACAATTTTCCTCTTCCCGACTTATTTTTTCTACCAGATTTTACAATGTTCTCCATTTGTCGCAGGTGATTCACGTCGTGTCCGGCATAGAGTTCAACCATTCGCGCAATATTTTCCCGCCCCCGCTCCTGATGCATGCCGAACGCATCCCAGCGCTCCTTCGGCAGAGATTTCAGAAGCGCAACATTGTTTTCTCTGAGAACCCGGAACAGTTCAAATGACCGCTTCACATCTTTTTTCAGGTACCCCGCATTCGCCTGCCATTGATTCTGGTCGAAGGCCTGAACCTCGGCCCCGTTTGAACCAAGAACCAAACGCAGCCGGTAGCCGAAGACCAGTTCGCTCTCTGCAAGATGCGCGAGAATCTCTCCCGCCGACCATTTTCCAGGCTTGTGAGAGCGCACAAGCCCGCGACGTGGCGCTCGTTGTATCATCGATTTCAACTTTTTCACCGTAGCTTGGAGGACTCTTAAATGGTTTTTGCCTTCAACATATCCAGAAATCCGTGCAACATACTGTTCGGTCGTTTCCTCCATCATTTACTCGTCCTTCTTCGGCGTCAAAATCCTTCCAGATTTTGGTTCAAGGGTTATCGTGAGTCGGCCCTCGGTTGGGTCCAATGGCTTTTCAGCCAGCAGGTCGAGGTAGGGGCCTTTTGCTGCAACAGAAACTGTCTGAGGCGACATGCCGTTGTTGAGCGCAACAAGTACGACATTCCTGCCGGTACGACGTTCGAACACATAAACATTTTTCCTGTCGTCTTTGATAAGCGGAGCGAACATTCCACGGCGGAGCGCTTCATGTTGTTTCCGGATATGAATGAGCTTTTTGTAATACTCAAAGAGGTTTTTATCGAACACGACGGGGTCGTTCGGCCGAGATTTCCCCGCCAGAGGATGCGTTTTCTCATCTTCGTAGACGAGGTCTTCCCAGAGCATCGGTTTGCGGTCGTCAGGGTCGTCGGCACCCCACATCCCGGCCTCGTCGCCGTAGTATATCATCGGGGCGCCGAGAGAGGTCATCTGGAAGAGAGCAACCAATTTCTGAATTTGGCGCTCCTCCTGACGGGGTTTTCTGAGGTTGTACTCGGCGTTGTCCCGCGGCCCCGCACTGCGGTCGTAATGCCGGTTCGGATTGACGATCATAGAGGGGAGTCGGTCGGTATCGTGGCTGTCGATCAGATTCTGCAGAACCAGGTTTGTCTCATCACGGTAACTCAAGCGAACAGACTGTAATTCGCGGTCGAACTCGCTCACGGTCAGGTTTTTGCTCGCGGAGTTGATAAAGAACCTGACACAGGCATAGGCAAACCGGTAGTTCATCACTGCGTCGAACTGATCCCCCCTCAGCCACGACGAAGCATCGTCCCATATCTCGCCCACGATGAGAGCGTCGGGGTTGAGCGACTTCACGTGATTTCGCCAGCGTCTCCAGAATACCGGGGACACATCGTTGGCGACGTCAAGTCGCCAGCCGTCAACGCCGTCGCTGGGATCTCCGTCCCCGTTCGGATCCATCCAGCGCCTGGTGATGTTGAAAAAGTATTCTTCCACCGCGGGAGAAAATCCGTTTGGGCTTTCTTTGAACTCCGGCAGATGTTTAATCCCCCACCATCCTTTGTAGTCGAACTCGTTTTCTCTCGTCGCGGGATCATCCCACTTGATTACGTCAAACCAGTCTGCGTACTTCGAAGCGCGCTGATTCTTGAGCACGTCCTGGAACGCCCAGAACCGGGTCCCGCAATGGTTAAAGACGCCGTCGATAATGATTCGTATTCCCCGGCCGTGTGCTTCACGAAGAAGGCGGAGGAAGAGGTCGTCTGCGGCAGACCAACTCCACGTGGCGGGGTCGCTCGTTTCCCGCTTCATTAACTCGAGGTCCCCTCGGGCATCCGGGCCGAAGTTGTTGTCGATGTGATGGTAGGTCGAAGCGTCGTATTTGTGCAATGAATATGCTTCGAAGACGGGGTTGAGATAAATCGCTGTGATGCCCAGGTCGCTGAGGTAATCGAGTTTCTGAAGGATACCTTCAATGTCGCCGCCATAGCGTCGGTCGAAGACATTTTCATAAAAGACTTCGCTGTGGCCTTCTTCCCACGGTTGGAGCTTATACCAGTCTGCCGTCCAGGAGGAGATCTGCCAGGTCCGCGGCGGATTTATTTCTAATTCCTGCGCCGTGGGGTCATTCGTCGTGTTTCCGTTACGAAAACGTTCGGGAAAAATCTGATACCATACGGCATCCTTTGCCCACGGGGGAGAGACGGATTGAGCGAAGAGCGTTTGGGAGAGCGCGAACAAGAAGAGAGCGAGGCCTCGCCATCGGCCGCTGAGATATCTGACCATCAACTCTCCTTTCTCACCGGCACAATCATGACGTCTCTTCGTGTGACGTTGCAGCGGACGGCAATTTCTTGATGCGTATGGTGTCCACAACGAGATTACTGACTTTTTCGACGGTGAATTCTGTTCCGTTCACGTGCAGCGACTCGCCGGCGCGCGGGATGTGGCCGAGTTTTTCGATGACAAAGGCCCCGATCGAGAGGATGTCTTTTGAGGAAAGCTCCTGGTTCAGCAGGCGCTCAACGTCGTTGGTGGAAATACTGGCATCGACAAGATACTCATCCTCGCTTACTTTTGTTACTTCCGGCGGCTCCTTGTCGTGTTCGTCCTGGATGTTGCCGACGAGCTCTTCCAGGACATTCTCAAGCGTGAGCAACCCCGCCGTTCCTCCATATTCGTCCGCGAGCATGATCATATGGATCTTTTTCTGGAGCATGGTCTCGAGAACCTTCTCAAGGGAAACAGTTTCAGGCATGAAAGGCGC
This sequence comes from Ignavibacteriales bacterium, assembly GCA_016207415.1. Classification (GTDB taxonomy): domain Bacteria; phylum Bacteroidota; class Ignavibacteria; order UBA10030; family UBA10030; genus JACQPT01. Next base: position 25,500 of record JACQPT010000056.1, on the reverse strand, counting down.
ATCACGAAGCACAGAATCGATGCTGAAATCCTTTTTCAACTGGCGTTCCTGTTTAAAAATGTCCTTGGTGTGCACAATCCCCACGACATTGTCGAGAGACTCTTTGTAAACCGGGTAACGGGAAAACTTGTTCGTCCTCATGACCTCGAGGCTTTCCTTCAACGGTGCGAGGTAGGAGATGGCAACGATTTCTTTTCGTGGGATCATCACCAACCGGGCCTGTTTCCTGCGAAAATCCATAGCATTGAGAACAATCGTTTTGCTGGCAACGGATACACGCTTGTCCTGTGCCAGGATGAGTCGAAGCTCTTCCTCGGAGTGCAATAACTCTGACTCGGTGACAGGCTGAAAACCGAAGATTCTCAAAATGCCGTTAGCAAGAGAATTGAGGGAGAAGATCACCGGCTTAAATAGGAGGAAAAAAAGGCGCAAGGGATAAGCGATCAACAATGTCGTTTTGTCAGCTTTTTGAATGGCCAGCGATTTCGGCGCTAATTCGCCCAGAATGATATGAAGAAACGTTATGATGGAAAATGCCACTGCAAAGGAGACAGCTTCCACTATTTGCAAGTTAGTGATACCCATCTTGAAGAGGATTGGGCCGATCATGGTAGCGACGAAAGGTTCGCCGATCCACCCAAGCGCAAGGCTTGCCATCGTGATGCCAAGCTGAGTTGCGGAGAGATAGGCGTCGAGGTGAGAGATGATATCCTTGGCGATTTTTGCGCGTAAATGGCCTTTGTGGGCCAATGGTTCGATTTGAGTTACCCGGACCTTGACGATTGCAAACTCTGCCGCAACAAAGAAGCCGTTAAGCCCGACAAAAAACAGAACAACAAAAATATCAAAAACGGCACTCCAGAAATTCATGTACACTCCTTCTTGCCGGCAATATAGTCCAAATTGCTGTGTCGTTCAAGAAAACGTTTGATGCGGAGCAAACGCTTGAATAATCTGACATTTTTGAGCATACTCACATGTCATGGATCAACAAACGAATGCGGTCCACATAAAAGAGAGCAGGAAAATCAGGCTCGAGTCCCTCATTGTGGGGGTAGCTCTTGTGCTTCTCTTCGTTCTCTTTACAAAAAGTGGCTTGAGGGAACAGGTTTCGCGTGAGAATCTGCATGAACTCGGAGCTAATCCTTTTTCACCGATTATCATCATCGCTGCCATGGCAGGGGCCTGGACATTTGCCCTTCCCGCATCCGTATTCTTTTTTATTACGCCGTTGTTGTTTCCGCCGCTCGCAGCCACGGGAATCATCTGTGCAGGAAGTGCTGCTGGCAGTACCATGGGCTATGTTGCGGCGAGGTTTGGCGGCAGTCCGTGGTTCCAGAGGTTCAACAACTCACGTGTGACAAGATTTCTGAGCCGACACTCGACATTTTCAGCGCTGTTTACCATTCGCGTGTTTCCCAGTTCGCCTCACATGTTCATCAACTACGGTGCAGGCCTCTTGAACATTCCGTTCACGAAATTCATTCTCGCCACGCTCCTTGGCATCGGCATCAAAGCTTTCTTGTACTCGACGGCGATTGAGGGAAGCGTCGGAGCATCCAGCATGCAGGAAGCTCTAAATTGGCAAACGGTAAGCGCATTGATGGCTCTGACGGGTCTCGGCATTGCAGGCCACGTCATGCAGCGGCGTTGGAAAAAAGAAGAAGAGAAGGCTTGATGAGGCTACTTGCGGAGTTGTGCCGAAATCCAGCCCAGGTACGACTCCAGTTTCGTCAAAAAGTTCACGTACACGGTGGACCATTCAATCGGGTTGCCGGGTTGTGCCTTTCCGAGAGTCTCCTGAAAAACCCTGGAGACTTCCACTGCAATCTTCTGCTTTCCCTCTTCGATGGCGGTTTCCATGTCCGACGAATAGAAGATCTTCATATTCCGTATGTCGTGCCGGATGCGGGTTTCTGGCGACCCTTTGGCAAAGAAGGAAAGGTCGGTTTTCCCTCCCCCCGATGTCTCATAGATAAACAGGTTCCATCGCTCCATCAGGCTTCTGAAGTCTTTTTCACTCTGACACTGGTCGATCGGAAGTCTTGCTGAAAATTCCTCGGTTTGGATTGAATGCCGGAACAGCAAATCACCGCCCAGGTATTGCGAGAGAAGGTTGAGGTCCATCCGCACTCCTAGAATGCGCTGGACGCCAAGATAGATCTCTCGCTCGAAATTCCTCGCCGCTGACTGAGGTTTCGCTGCCGCCTGCTGTTTGGCGAGCATCTTCATCTTCATTTCCATCTCGTGGTCAACCTTCGGCGCTTGCTGGGGTTGAGCGGTCCTTTGAACGCCTGCCATTGACACCTTCCTGGCGACCGATAACAACGCCGACCGCTTGTCCGACTCAAGCTCATCGAACTTTTTTGCCGATGTGGCGAAGGATGGCAGGGGGTCGGATTGACCCTGGAGGAGCATCAGGATTTTCGCAAACAGGCGATCCTTATAAAGCGTCTTGAAGAGATTCATATCGGCAAGGACGTAGATGTCTTCTGCCACACAGGAGAAGACCGTGTTCCAAAACCGCGCAATCTTGTTGTCTCCCACTTTTCGGTCATCCATCGGCCGCATGGTAAAATCCATTCCCGCAACAGCTGTGTCGAAGACAATGTCCCTTTTCCGACGTCCGCGGAATGTTTGTGGGACGCCAACTTCGATGTTCTTTAAGCCGTTCGTTCGCAACTGAAGTTTCGTGAAAAACGTCGGTCCACTGAAAGGAAGAACGACGCCAATATCCGATGCATGGAGGCTCCGCTCCATGAGCAGGTATTTCACACATTCCACGGTGCGTCGTGTTTGCAACTCGTTGCTGGGCAGGATCTTTTTCTTGCCGATGTACTGTTTGCATTCAGAACGCAGGTCGGAGGTATCGATGAAGACGATTTTCCCTTTTGCCTGGGGCGAGGCGAACACATTTAATTTGTCGTCAAACAGAATTCCTGCGACAAAGGAGGTCAGTTTCGGCGTGGTCGTGTACTGCGAGGCAAGCAAGACCGACCATTGAGGGTTCTTCTCCGCCCACTCAAACAGGCGATGGAGGTCGTCCGTTTTGGAGGCGTGAAGGAAAATATCTTTGTAAAGCCACTCCTGGGCAACTTCGCCCGTGGAAAGAGGTTCGGGCGGCAACTGGAATGGGTCGCCGGAGACGACGATGGAGTCTTTGGCAAGCGTGGCCAGCGCGGCAAGTTGCGGGAGAAGAATGGCCCCTGCGTCATCGACGATGACAAAATCAAAACGGGTGGCGCGGAGTGTCGGATGAGAAAGCGCTGTCGATGCCGTTGTCCCAACGAAAACCTTGGACTTCAGCAGGGCCGCTTCGTCGACTTTCGTAAAGTCTTCAACGGTTTGCGTAACTTTTTCGATCCCTCCCAGCTCCTCAATCCTCTTGCTTGCCTCGCGATAGTTCTTCCCTTCTTCAAAACTGATGGGCGATTCGGATTCAACTTTGAGAATCTCATTCGACAGAGCCTGCTGGGTAGCCGTCAGGCGTTTAAGCACTTGCTGTTTTTCTCCAAACTGCCTTTGTGCGGCTGCAAGATCCTCTTTTGTGAACCCCTTTTTCAGGCGCTCCATCATTGAAGCGTTTTCGATCCTGTGTATTGTTTCCTTCAGCGAGCCGACATCTTTCGAAGCCTGGTCGAGCTGTTTTTTTACGGCAGCAAGCCTTTCTCGTAATTCTGAGACTTTTCTTGAAGAGTCTTCATGCAACGCATGTCTGACTTTGGTTCGCCAATAGGTTTCCAAGAGCAGGACTCGTTCCTGGAATGTTTTTCGTTTTTCTGCCTTTGCTGTTTCGACAGCGACCTCGAAGGATGTTGCGCCAAGGGCCTCGGCATGTTGGTTCAACGGCAACCCAACGCGCGTCATATTCATTGTATCAAGGCCTAGTTGTTTACACACCTCGACGGTCTTGATGACCGCTTCATCGACGAATTCGTTTGAGCTGGAAACGTAAAGGACCCTTTTTCCGCTTTTCAACCAGCTGGCTGCCGCAAGGCTTAGTACTCGTCGTTTCCCAGACTGCACAGGTCCCCAGACATAAGTGACGCGGTTTGCCAGAATCTTCCGCAATGCATCCGACCGATCTTGGGAAGTATCCGGCAGGGCCTCAGGCTCTCGCTGTGTAGGGAGGTTGTTGTCTCCTCCCGACGGGTTGAAGAGCAAAGAAGCAAGAGAAGTTGTCCCATCCAATGAGGTCAAGATATCAATGGCAGGCCTGAGCTGATCTTGGTTACTCCATGTACATTTTATTTCGGGCAGGACAGAGCCGCAATCAACGGGGAGAGCTACGGTCAGATACTGGTTTTCGTGCGAAACGATCTTTCCCTGAAACGTCAGGGGTTCTAACGACCCGAGCGTAAAGGAGACCCGTTCGACAAAGCGAAGGAGAAGGTCTTCGGGGATCTCAAACCGGTAGTAGTAATGGCCAGCAACGGAGCCAACCTGTTCGCCGCTGAAAAGAACGATTTCTCCGCGGGTTTTCTTGAGCTGCTCGAGTTCACTCTGGAGCGCCTTGGCAAGCGAGGGAAAAATCGGCTCTGTCTGCTTTGTCGAAGCTGTGGTTTCCATCTTTCTGTGATGGGGGGCGGAACGTCAGGGATGTCGACGGCGACGTGCAAACGTAAAACTACGAGAAATGTCAAGAAAAGCAAGGAGGAAAACAGAAATGGCAAAAATGTCTTATCACACTTGACAACACGACAAAAATGTCGTATTGTCTTTTCATGGAATCAACAGTGTTCATCGGCATGGGCGGCTGGGAACTCCCCTCCTTCAACAAGTATTTTTACCCTTCGATGCGGCCGAAGGGTTTCAGGAAATTGGAATTCTACAGCAGATACTTTGACTGTGTCGAAGTAAATTCAACTTTCTACAATACTTCGTTGTCGGCTCATCACTCCCGTCAGTGGATGAAGGATGTCACCTGGAAGAGCGGATTTCAATTTATCGTGAAGCTGTTTCGGGGCTTCACTCATCTGTTCAATGCCAACAGGAACGATGTCGTTGCCATCCATCGATTGCTTGAACCTCTCCAGGTAGAAAACAAACTGGCGGGGATGATTATGCAGTTTCCGTATTCGTTTACGAATCTCAAAGAACGGCGGGATTATGTCGTCCAGTTGAGCAGGATATTCCGGCCTCACCGTTTGTTCATCGAAGTACGTCATGATTCGTGGAATCGACAGGATATCGTGAAGCTTTTTGCAGAGAACAACCTGAATCTTGTCAATATTGACCTCCCGAGGATCAAAAACCATATTCCTCTAATGGAACATGTCGGACAAGGAGTTTCCTTCTTCCGGTTGATGGGACGCAATGGAGAGACTTGGGATCGGCCGTGGAGAATTGAAGAAAACAGGAAGTATCTCGTAAGCGACCGATACAATTATTATTACTCTCCGGAAGAGCTTCATGAATTATTGCGGAGGATTGACAGAGTAAGGGTGAAAGCGGACTCCACGTTTGTTATTTTCCACACGGACCCTCAGGCACATTCTCTCGTCAACGGATTTCAGCTAAGGCACATTATCGAAAAGAAGAGTTTGAAGGTTTCTGTCCCGCCGCAGATGGTAAAATCGTATCCACAACTTCAACAATACTGTTCAGCAATTTTGAAAGAGGAGCTTTCGCTGATTTGAAATAAATCCTTCCGAGGAACTGACCTATATAACTGCAGAGTTTTGGCCGACCCCTTTTTCATTTCCCGCTTCGGAAGCGGGAATGAAGTGAGGTCGGTTTTTTGGGGCAGCAACCTACAAAAGCAAATCTTCCGTTCTGGCTGGTTCCAGGCATTCCGGCACATCGTTGCGCGACGAGCTGACGAATTTTGCAACAGGATACGCCTTCATTTTTTCGGCAGGATACGGCACGAGGAGTTTCTTCAAGTCGCCCATGGACTTGTTGTTGCGGTCCGTCCATTCTTCAAAATCTTTCTCATCAAGGATCACCGGCATGCGGTTGTGAATGGGTTTCATGAGCTCATTTGGCTCTGTGGTGATGATGGCAAAACTGGGAAACTCTTGGCCTTGCTCATTCCTCCACACGGAAAACAAACCCGCGAACATGAGCATCCTGTCATCTTTCATTTTGAATGCCATGGGTTGTCGTTCGACGAATTCTTTTCTCTTCCCGCGAACCTCTTTCGTGACATTAATTTTCTTCCACTCGTAAAACGCGTCTGCAGGAACAAGGCAGCGCGCATTCTGAAAATAGGGCCCGAACAGCTTGCTGGTTTCGAGGGTTTCGCTTTTTGCATTGAAGGCAGAGAGCGGACGGTTATCGGAACCGGAAAGAGGCTGGCCATCTTGCGACGTGTGAGGTATCAGCCACCACCGCATTCTTTCAACACCGAGCATTCCACGGCGCATGGCGATCACGGGAAGACTGTCGGTTGGCGCAGCGTTATAGCGAGGGAGCATCTCGAACGCCTGGCCTCGCACTTCGAGATCTTTGAGCTTCTCGAACGTGAGAAAAATCTTTTTACCGTCAATGATGGCGTAGCGTCCGCACATAGCCGAGGATGAGGCGCATAGGAGTAATGGAGTGTTGGATAAATGGAAGGTAAGAAAGAATTTCAAAGAAAGAATTCCGATTGCTACACACGGTCTCCCGGCCAAATCGGAATTCCGAGGCACCGTCTCACATCATTGTTAGGGGACCCTCTTGAATTCTCCCCTTTGACGGATTTTTTCTTCAGTAAAAGGAGAGATAATAATTGAGTGAGACGGATTGAAACAAAAAAGACGAGGGAGGTTCTCGCCTTTTTTGGAAAAAACGCCGAAAGAGAGCTTAAGGCTTATCTGGTAAAACTTCGAAGGCGTCTCCGAAGAGATCGTCCGCCACTGCAGAAGAATCGAAAAAGCCGCGAAACTCCGAGCCCGCTAACCTTCGTTTTCGCAAATATAAAAGAACGGCAGAAAGTGTAAGACCCGCGATGAGACCAAAGACAATGTACTTCTTCATGAAACGTGAGCCTCCCGTGTTGGAAACTTTTTGGAAGAGGACGATTGTAATTGATTCAAATATAATGCTTTGGGATCATAAAATCATTGTAAGAATCATTGTTAATGAACTTTAATCTATCAAAACATCCTAAGCTGATGTGTGCTGGGCCTTCGGAAGCGACCCGAAGTGAGTTTGAATTCTGGAGATTCACCAAAATACTTTCGCCGAGCCGTTTGGAAGAGTTGTTGAATCGCTTGAGCAATGTGACCCTCTCCTTTCATCCGCTTTCCAAAAGTCGAATCGTTCAGTTTTCCGCCCCGGACATCCCGGATTCTGCTGAGGACTTTTGGCGTCCTCTCAGGCAAATTCCGCAGGAGCCATTCCTGGAATAAGTCCTTGATGGCAAACGGTAACCTGAGCATTGTATATCCTGCATATTGGGCGCCGCTTGCCGACGCGGCTTTCAGAATAGATGGTATTTCCTCGTCGGTGAGACCGGGAATAACGGGGGCAACCAAAACACCGGTTCTAATGCCATTTCTCGCCAGAGTTTCGATCGTCTGCAATCGTTTTACCGGTGAACTTGTTCTCGGTTCCATGATTCGGGCAAGATGGCTGTCCAAGGTTGTTACGGAGACCGTCACTGCCACTGTATGCAGATCCGCCATTTCCATCAGAATATCGACGTCGCGCTGGACGAGAGAGTTTTTCGTAATGATGGAGACTGGGTTGCGGAAATCGCGAAACACCTGGAGGCATTGACGCGTGAGCTCCAGCTTACGCTCGATCGGCTGATAGCAATCGGTATTACCGGAGAGAGCCACGATTTGAGGTTCCCAAGTTCTTGCATGAAACGCCTCAGCAAGGAGTTTAGGCGCATCGAGTTTGACCATGATTTTTGTTTCAAAATCGATGCCGGAGGAAAAACCCAGATACTCATGTGAGGGCCGTGCATAACAATAGATGCATCCGTGCTCACAGCCGCGATAAGGGTTTATGCTGTAGTCAAAGCCGAGGTCCGGGCTGTCGTTTTTTGCGAGCAAAGATTTGGAGTTGTCGACAAAAAACTTCGTGGGAATTTTGCGGTCTTGGTCTTCATCGGCGAAAGGAGTATCGTCATCGACAGGCTCCAGGTGAAGTTCCTGGAAACGGTTCGGCGGGTTAAAGCTTGCTCCGCGGCCTTTGATGGTTGCAGAGTGTTGTGTCATGGTTTTGTGGACAGTTTTGTCGTTGTGCATAATAGGGTAGCGACAAATTTGTCGTGTAGTAAAATACAAGTCTCCGTGATGACTGTCAAGAAGTTTCGTAAATTGCGTCGCGTCTTCATAAGTCACGGCATTTTGAAGTTTTCAGCCGACCCCTTTCTCATTTCCCCCTTCGGTACGGGGGAAAGAAAGGGGGTCGGTTTTCTCTGGGCTCATCAGGTAATGCGCTTGCCCGATTGCGCGATTATTTCTTTGAAATAGCTACTAGATATCACAGGATTCTTTTCTTGTCCGGCTTGAGCTCTTTTGTTGACAACAACGGTGTAATTTGCGAGATTGCTTCTTGCATATTGTCTCAGGAGGTCCGCTTGAACTCGCGTTTTTCTTCCTCTCCACATCGTCCCATCAATTTGCCAACAGTCATATTCAGCTTTACAGTGTCACTATGCATTGTACAATTCGCAACAGCGCGACAACGCAAACAGGTCACTGTCGACGATGGGATGAAGCTTGCATCTCTTGTCGATGTCCGCATCTCGCCTCAAGGAAATCAAGTGGCCTACGTGGTGTCGCGGCCATCGCTTGCGAAGAATCAACACGAGCCGGCGTTGTTTGTCGTTTCTGTGTTCGGCGGCGCACCCAAGAGACTCGCCGAAACTGCACGGATTCTCAATATTCCTTTGCCGTCACCGAAACTCCGCTGGACACCAGACGGCGCGCGCATTTCTTTTATTGGTATGGACAAAGATAAGCCACAAGTGTTTGCCGTCAGTGCCGCGGGAGGGGAAGCTCAAGCTCTGACAGAAGCAGCAGAAGGCGTCTTTTCACATGAATGGTCCCCCGACGGAAAAAACCTCGCTTACCTGACACGAGATTCCATGTCTTTGGACGAGCAGCAACGCAGGAAAGATCAGTCTTTCGTGATTCATGTAGACGCGCCCGAACGACCAACGCGATTGGTTTTGAAACCGTTGAATGGTTCTGAACGCTTTCTCACGCCGCCCGAACACTTTGTCGAAAACCTCTCATGGTCCCCGGACGGCGGTGAGATTGCTTACGCGGCGGCGCCTACGACTGGATTCATGGCTCAATATGCAACTCGAATTTACGTCGTTACTATCGATGGCGGAAACATCAGGCTCGTCGCCAACAGGAAGGGAATGAACAGCACACCTCGGTACTCTCCCGACGGATTGAAGATCGCTTTTATTTCAACGAACGGAACCGTTTCCTTGATGTCTCCACGCGGGCTTGCCGTTGCTCCTGCTGGTGGCGGGGGCAGTGTTCGCAGCTACGGTCTGGATGATGCGTGGGTAAGTGATGTCACCTGGGCACCCGACGGTAAATCCATATTCCTGTTGACGACGGACGGGACATTCGGCCGCAACGAACACATGTTCGAGCAGTCTGTGGTGCGTGTGTGGACGGCGTCTGGAAAATCAGAACGCGTTGCAGGAGAAACGACTGCAAACTATTTACTCAGCATAAGCCGCGATGGCACGAAGCTCGCTTACAAAAGAGTTGAACCGCGAACGATGGGAGATGTCGTAGTGCACGATATGGCAACCGGCCGAGTCTCAAAAATCACTGACGTCAATCCTGAACTCCGCGATTTTGCCCTAGGTAGTCAGAAAGTCATCAAATGGCGCTCCTTCGACGGCATGGAGATCTGGGGACTCCTCTTGACACCGCCGAATTACGCTTCAGGTCGAAAAGTACCGCTGCTCGTGTATTGTCACGGAGGCCCAAACGGCGGTGTAACGTACGGCCTCTTTCCGCAGTTTATGCATGTCGTGAGTCAGGTTGATTACTATCCCGTGGAAGCCATGGCAAGTGCCGGCTTCGCGATTCTCTTTCCTATGCCGCGGGGAGGGGCAGGATATGGCGAGAAAGGACAGCGTGCAATTGTCAACGACTGGGGCGGTGCTGATTACAAAGATATTATGGCGGGAGTAGACCACGTCATTGCTGCAGGCGTTGCCGATCCTGAACGACTCGGTGTCATGGGCGCATCGTACGGCGGATACATGACGAACTGGATTGTGACGCAGACGGGGCGTTTTAAAGCTGCCTCATCGGGGGCAAGCTTAAGCGACTTGACCGACCAGTATTTCCTTTCAGACGGCGGGGAGGTAATGGCCGAATATTTCAAGAGGCCGTGGGAAGCACGAGAATCCTATGCGGCACACTCGCCGCTTACGTTTGCCGACCGCGTGACCACACCGTTGCTTCTCCAGCATGGCGAACGCGATGTGCGCGTACCGATTGCCAATACGTGGAAATTCTATCGGGCGCTGAAACAGCTTGGAAAGACAGTGGAGTTCGATATTCATCCGCGCAACTCCCACGTCTTTTATGAACCGATGCAGGAGCGTGAAGCGATGCGGAGGAATTTGGAGTGGTTTACGAAGTGGATCAAAGTGCCTTGAAAAGGGTGAAGCTTCGCCTACAGGCCGGCGAGTTTGTGAAGTCGACGAAGCTCCTGTTGTTGAGATAGATTTACGTCAATAAGAATTCAAAAGAAGAAGCCCGTCACGGACGGGCTTTTTTATTGCCTCATCCTGCGGTTGACAGGAATCTTGGAATTTACGAGATTGAAGACGTTTCACTGGAGGCACCCTTCCTGAACTCTCAACTACCCATACTTAGAGCTCTCTCTCCCCGCATTTCAATCGCGGTTGTCTATTTTACCCTATTTTCCATTTTCTCATCAAGCTCAAACGCGCAAACCAAGTGGTTCAAGTACGAAGGCAATCCGGTGCTGGATGTTGGGCCGCCAGGTTCATGGGATGGAAGCCTGGTCATCCCGGCTCGAATCATTGTTCAAGGCCCGCTCTATAGGATGTGGTACACGGGCTTTTCAGGAACAAGATCCTGGCAGACGGGATATGCCACTTCGCGCGACGGAATTAGCTGGAAAAAGTACATAGGGAATCCTGTCCTTGAGGTTGGCCCGGACAAATGGGACAGTGCCGGTGTTGCGCACGCACACGTAATGATGCAAGGCGCAAAACTTGCCATGTGGTATACAGGTGGCAATTTTGAAAGAACTTTGCAGATCGGATATGCGACGTCAGCCGACGGACTGGTTTGGAAAAAGAACCCCTCTAATCCGATCGTAAGGGTTGGATCTCCACGATCCTGGAACGACAAGGGTTTATCACGGGCGTCGGTGCTAGGCCTGGATAGCCTCGGCCGATACAGAATGTGGTTTGCAGGGGAAGATGCAGGTTCAAACATTCAGATTGGATACGCAACAGCCGTCGAGCCCACCGAATGGACAAAAGCGATCGAACCGGTTCTCCAACCGGGTAACTCCGGAGATTGGGATGAAAGAAGCGTTTTTTATCCGAGGGTTCTGTTCGATAGAGGAGTGTTTGAAATGTGGTACGGCGGAATGACGAACAGTGGTTACTCAAGCCGCCGAATCGGGTATGCAACTTCCGTTGACGGCGTGCGATGGACGAAAAGCCCGGAGAATCCGGCCCTCGTAACCGGACCTCAAGGATCCTGGGATCATGCTGCCGTGTTGCCTGGAGATTTTCATTTCGATGGGAGGTTGTATCACATGTGGTATCAAGGAATTGACTTCAACGCAGAGACGAACATTGGCCGAATTGGGTATGCGGTATCCCCCGCAGGCATGCAAATTGAGCTCAGTTCAAGCCATGTCCCGATCGGGACGGCCTTGTATCTGGGTATTCGCGTTGCTGATCCCGCCGGGCTATCGTTCTCTGCCCGGGTTCATTCTTCCGACAATGTCACTACCGAATCAGTTAAACTTTTTGATGATGGCCAACACGGAGATGGTCTCAATGGCGACGGCTATTTTGGCAATGCATGGATTCCGAAAAAAAAGGAAGTCTACCTGGCGGATTTCAAGCTAGAGTCTCAAGGGAAATCTTTTCTATTATCCAATGCGACCGCTTTTACGACGATAGGGCCTCTTCGATTTGATGGTATGGAGCTCGTCGGGGATATGACACCTCATCCCGGAGATTCAATTCTCCTGAAGGTGAAGGTTCACAATGATGGAACAAGCGGTGTTGCAACCTCAGTGATGGCGTCACTGTCTTCAGCGGATTCACCGTTCATCGATGTTGTTCGATCAAAAGCATCATGCGGTGATATACCTGCCGGGGTCACGGCAACTACCACAGATACTTTTCGTTTGTTCATACATCCCGACTGCCCCATAAATGTCGCAATGGCCATCAACGTTTCCGTTTCGAGTCTCGGATATCCTCTGTGGCACGACAAGTTCTCGATTCACGTGATGCCCCCGTGGTATCGCACTAGCTGGGCTTATTCTCTATATGCCGTGCTTGTCCTCGGCCTCACGGGGGGATCGATTCGATATGTAGGGGTCAGAAAATTAAAGCGGAGGATTGAGCAATTAGAGCGTGAGCAGGCGCTCGAACATGAACGCAGGCGAATTTCGGCGGATATGCATGATGAAGTAGGTGCACGACTGACGGAGATTGGCATTTTGAGCGAGCTGGCCAGGAAAGACATCGGTAATCGAGGGAAAGCGGAAGAGCATGTTCAGAAGATCTCGCAAGCCTCAAGAGAAGTAATTGCCAATATTGGCGAAATCATTTGGGCAATCGACACCAGAAATGATTCCCTGGACGACCTTGTCGCCTACCTTCGTCAGTACACATCAAAGTATTTTGAAGCAACCTCAATCCAATGTGAATTCGACATACCAGAGAAAATTCCGACGACGCATTTTTCGGCAGAAAAGAGGCGCAATATCTTTTTGGTGGTGAAAGAAGCGCTGCACAATATCGTGAAACACTCAAAGGCAACAAGCGTCCGCATAAGTGCGTCGTTCTCTGGCGGCGCTCTTGAAATACACGTCGAAGATAACGGACAGGGGTTCGACACCAAAGAACTATCCCGTTTCGGAAATGGCCTTCGTAACATGGCGACAAGAATGAACGACGTGGGTGGCTCCCTTGAAATCTCATCGAAGCAAGGGCAAGGAACCAAGGTGACGATTCGATGTTAAGCCCGGATTACTTCATTTTGGGTATTGATTCAACGGGAACACACATATAGCTTGAGTTAATGCCGATACGAATAGCAATTGTTGAGGACAATGATAAGATCCGGGATGGTCTTGAAGTTCTTTTAAACGGTTCGCCGGAGTTTTCCTGCGTTGCAACGTACGGGACAGCAGAAGAAGCGTTGAAATACCTTCCTGCGAAGAAGCCGGATGTTGTTCTGATGGATATCGGCTTGCCAAGGATGTCGGGCATTGAATGCGTGGAGAAGTTGAAACAAATCCTGCCCGAAATCCAGGTGATGATGCTGACGGTGTATGAGGATGACGACCGTGTGTTCAAGTCGCTTGTTGCGGGTGCGACGGGATATGTCTTGAAAAACACCATGCCCGCGCAACTCTTTGAGGCAATCCGCGATCTCCACAACGGCGGTTCTCCGATGTCAAACGTGATCGGCCGGAAAGTTGTTCAGGCGTTTCAGCAGATGGGCAGCTCCTCAAAAGATCTTGAAAACCTCTCCGAACGGGAAAATGAAATTCTCTCCTATGTTGCCAAGGGATATCGCGACAAAGAGGTGGCGGACAAGTTCTTCATCAGTCCGGACACCGTTCGCAAACACCTCAGAAACATTTATCAGAAACTTCACGTCAGGTCCCGCACTGAAGCAGTATTGAAGTTCCTCCAGAAGTAAGCAATTCCCCGTTTGTTTTCCTCTACTTCAAATTGGTAATCCTCTGGCTTATCTGAAGGATGTTTTGTTGACAATTACTTCAAATCGGTAATTGTGCTCGAGGACGCGCTACGATAAATTGCTTTCAGCGCAAACAAGAATTTTGATAAGGTTAACAGGAGGAATTACAAACCATGAAGCCCACTCTTCAATTCTTATCATTGGTTGTATTTCGTCTAATGCCTCGACCGATCGCGGTGACGATGATCTTGTTGCTTGCAGTTGGCTCGACGAATTCGCAGACAAAATGGTTTAAGTATGAAGGAAATCCCGTTTTGTCTGTGGGGCCTTCCGGAGCCTGGGACGGCATATCAGTACATCCGAGCCGAGTTGTCCTCGAAGATTCGCTTTTCAGGATGTGGTACACGGGCTGGAATGGCACGAATCTTCGCATAGGGGTTGCTGTCTCTCCTGACGGAGTAACATGGTCTAAGCATGCCTCAAATCCAGTTATGTCGGGAGGATTAGCTGGGTCGTGGGAAAGTGTTGGAGCGATGGATGCCTACGTGCTTCGTTCCGGTTTAGGTTACGAGATGTGGTATACTGGAGTAAACGCCTCTTGGCTCTATGCGATCGGCCATGCGACTTCTCCTGATGAAATTACGTGGACAAAAGACAGCGCAAATCCTGTTCTCAGTCAAGGGTCTTGGTACACTCGTGGTCCCGATATGCCATCAGTTCTTGATGGTTTTTCAGACAGTCGCTTGATGTGGTTTACAGGAGAACCGATAGCCCATGAAGATTTCCAAATCGGCTTTGCACTTGGTACCAATTATGCTAATGCTAACTGGACACCTTTAGCAAATCCGGTTTTTTCCTATGGTAGTCCAGGTTCGTGGGATGACGACAAAGTATTTTATCCGCGCGTCCTTCAACCGGGAATTGCTTACGAGATGTTTTATGTCGGAGAGAGAAGTAACGGTCGTTCCCAGTTTGGATACGCGACATCGGCAGATGGCAAAAACTGGACAAGAAGCCCAGACAATCCTGTCCTAAAACTAGGACCATCGGCTTGGGATGCTCAAGATTTCTATGCTCTTGAGATTCTGTTCCGCCAAGATATTTATCACATGTGGTACGGAGGAACCAGTGTATTCGGCGGTATTGCATGGCGTGGGGGGTACGCAGTTTCACCGAAAGGAATGAGTGTCAGTGTTTTACCATTGAATTCGGTCGTAGTTAGAATTGTCGTCCGAGTGAATGACCCGAAGGGAATGCAGTTCTCAGCTGAACTTCAATTAGGTACGACACCGTTGGATACTGTCAAACTCTACGACGACGGTCTGCACGGTGATAGTCTTGCAGCAGATGGTATTTTCGCCAATGAATGGCCATCCCCCGGATCAAACACATATTCTGTGAACCTTCAACTCAGATTGCACGACACACTGCGATTCGAGTCAAACGGTGCCGCGGTTTTTACCACCTCGGTGTCAAAACAGACGTCAACGATTCCTTTCGAATACGATTTGAGCCAGAATTACCCTAATCCGTTCAACCCGAGCACTGAGATACAGTTTTCTCTGCCTTACAGAAGTTACGTAACGCTAACGATTTTCGACCTCTTGGGGCGCGAAGTGGCAACACTGGTTTCTGAGGAACTCTCGGCAGGTTCCTACAGCACGCGGTGGGATGCGGCGGGGATGCCGAGCGGCGTTTATCTCTACAGGCTCCAGGCCGGCGAGTTTGTGGAGACAAAGAAGTTGCTCCTCCTTCGCTAGCGCTCTGGAGGAGCTGCGGTAGCCCATCTTCAAAAGGATTCCAAGAAAAAGCCCGTTCAATGACGGGCTTTTTCTTGCAGCTCTGAGTTTCATAAACTCGATGTCTGGTTATTCCTTCCTATAACCTGCCAGAATCATCGGTAGCGGTTTCAACTCTCGTTTTAAGGGGTCCAGAGCCAAACCCAGTGCTTCCAGACTAAATGCTCCGAGTAAAGTGCTATCACCCGGATCGCCGAAAATCACGTCCGCTCCACCGATCTTATTGCCATACTTGAATAGTGCTATCCCTTTTTTGCGAACAATGACCTCTCCATTCGCGAGACGAAATTCTTCCTGAGAGAGGGGCGTTATCCCAAGGGATTCGAGAATCTCGTGAGGAACGACCGAATAAATTGCGCCCGAATCAATCAGAAATTCAATCTCCTTTGTCATTTCCGGTCGGGCTGGATTGCCTATGTGAACCCTTAAAACGGTAAGACCCACAAAACCTCCAGTCAACTGAAAAAACCGTAAACTTCGTTCTTTGAAACATAGTCAAAGACCAGTCGAAAGTCAAACCACAACAGAACTTACTGCGAGCAGGCATCAAACAACAAACCGTCTCATTCGACTTCTTTTCGCTTTCCTCGGCTGGTTGACAGAGTCAACGGATTTCACGAGATTCTGTCGGTTACTTTTTCATCGCCGGGAGGCAGCCTCCTGAACTCTCAACTGCCCATACTTAGAACTCTTTCTGCTCGGATTTCAATAGTGATTGCATCGCTTACTCTCCTTTCCGCTCTTTCTAACGTATCCCACGCGCAGCAAGTAACCGGAAATCTTCAAGGCCGACTAGTCGATTCGCTTGGCCAAGCTGTCTCTAACGCGAATATCATCGTCAGTGGTCCAAATGTTCAGGGCGTACGGGCAGCGACGAGCGACGAAGATGGCTCTTTCAATCTCTTAGCTCTTCCGACCGGCATTGTCTCGGTCAACGTGAGTCATGTTCGATATCAGCGGATGATTTTTGAGGCTGTCTCAATTGAGCTGGGAAGGACGGCAAACCTGGGAGAGGTGCAGCTTCGCTCACGCTTACATGACTTGCCTGAGGTCATTATTTTGGGCAACAAGCAATTTATTGATCCCACGTCAACCTCCTCGGGCGCAAACCTTCGCTCTTCAGACATCGAGTATCTCCCTATCGACCGCAACTACCGAAGCATCGCCACACTGATTCCTCAAGCCAATGTCAGTTATCTCGACGATGAAGTGAATGTTGCAGGGGCGACGGGCAGAGAGAACAAATACTTCGTCGATGGAGTCGACGTGACCGATCCGACCTTCTCGAAGGTCGGGACAAACCTCCCATACAATTTCATCAAGGAAATTGATGTGACGACAGGAGGGTATGAAGCGGAATACCGGAGCACTTTCGGCGGACTCATCAATGTGATAACGTACTCCGGCGGTAACGAACTTCATGGGTCGGCTTTTGGTTTCTTCACGAACAATGGGCTAGCTGCTTCGCGCCGCGGAGGTTTGCTCGATCCCACGCAGGGTGCATTCTCGAATTACGATGTAGGTGTGGGTCTTGGTGGGCCGATTGTCCATGACGAACTGTGGTTCTATGTCGCCTACAATCCTACTTTCGAACGAAAGGACGTTGAAATTCCCGGCTTCGGAGTGCATCTCGACAGGGTGGTGACCCATTCGTTTGCCGGGAAATTCACATGGAGGGCGTCGCCGCGGTTGAATTTCATCCTTACCTCGACTGGTGATCCCAGTGTGCGAAAGGCAATTGGTGATATTCCCCCACTAGCTGGTACTCCTGCCAGACTTGAGAATCCTGATCCGTTTCTCTCTGAGGTAACGGGAGGAGGAGTCAACCTATCATTGAATGGGTCGTACGTTTTGAGTGAAAGCATTTTGCTCGATGCGTCGATTTCCAGGGTCGCGAGGGATCAGACATCGAATCCCTCAACAGAGCGCGGAAGGAAAGACACGGTTTTGATCGACACGGAAACCGGATCTTGGTCTGGTGGGGGATTTGGGCATCTCTCTTTTTTCCGGTCCAGCACAACAGCGCGAACGAGTGGGTCTGTCCTTATCGGTCAACACACTTTCAAAGGCGGCATCGAATACAGAAACAACGTGCAGGATGTCGACCTGGATGGTCCATTCATGTATTTCCGCCATAGCGACACGTTGTACAGCTTTCTGACAAACGGAACCCGCGGAAAAGTCGAGAATCGAATCTATTCTGGCTACATCCAGGACAACTGGCAAATTGCGGACGATTTTCAGATCCATCTGGGTTTACGGTTAGATGGTCAGGATGTAATGGGAGGAAATGGAAAAGTGGTGCACAGGATCCGGGGACCCTGGCAGCCGAGAATAGGATTTGTCTTTCAGCCTGATCAACAGAAGAAGCGGAAAATATTCGCGTCCTTCGGACGATTCACCCAGGAGTGGACGTCTGCAGTAATGACCATTTACACAGGCACGCAATATTTCTACCTAATTACATACGATCGGGATCCTCGGCTCGGTGGGTACACCGCTGACACATTGATCAGTGACGTGCCTGGCATCCCAGATGAGACAACTCTCGAAGGTCAGCATTATGACGAGTTGAATTTAGGATACGAAACAATCGTTGGCGAAACGATGAAGTTAAGGGTTCAGGGTACGTACAGAAGCCTTCGAGAGGCAATTGTCTTTGCACCGGGGTTTGCGTCTGGAAATCCGGGAAAAGGGGGTCTTTCTCAGTTTCCTCGACATAAGCATGATTACACAGCTCTTGAGATAACCTTTGAGCGGCGTGGCGCGGAGCATTTTGACTTTCTCGCTTCGTATGTTCTTTCCCGAAATTCTGGCAATTATGAGGGTCTCTACGATTCTTACAATCGCAATATCGTCCCTAATGTCAGGTTGGCCTACTCTCAGGTGGATCCACTTCGTAATGCAACCGGTCCACTCCCCAATGATCGTACGCACGCGCTCAAGTTTTCAGGGTCCTATCGTTTCGACTTCGGATTGTCTGTCGGGACGTCCTTTACATGGCAGTCTGGAACTCCCTTGAGTGATATGGCAGGTCTTGGCGTGTTTCTGCAGCCGAGAGGAGCTGTCGGAAGAACTCCGAACATCTGGGACCTTAATGCCCGTGTTGTCTATTCGTTTCCGACCTCGACAGCTTTCCAAACGAGGTTGATACTCGATATTTTTCACATTGCCAGCCGGCGTGAACCGGTGGACTTTGTACAACAACATTACGCTCTGGTCGATGAGAGCGGCAACCCGAATCCGGCGAGCCTCAATGCATTATATGGCGTCGCGAGAAGGTACCAACCTCCGATGTCGGCACGATTGGGTTTGGAATTGAACTTCTGAATATTCAACGCGGCCACCACCGAGACCCGTGATGAAAGCAGCGGTGATCGTCTTTATCTTTCTCCCCCTTACGTGGGTATCGGAAGTTTTCTCTCAAACCACGTGGTTCAAGTATGAAGGTAATCCGGTGCTGGATGTCGGCCCGCCGGGCTCGTGGGATGCAGGAGCTGTACAGGGGCCGAGGGTTATCCGTCTTGGAGATACCCTAAAAATGTGGTACGAAGGCTTATCACCAACGAATTTCAGCCGCATTGGGTACGCCTGGTCGACAGACAACGGTATCACATGGAAGAGACACTTTTCGAATCCAGTGATGATTCCCACTCAAGCATGGGAGCTTGACTGGTGCTTTTCCCCTTACGTGATTTTCACCGGCTCTCATTATAAGATGTGGTATACTGGAGCCGATGGGTTCGGACAAATCGGATATGCAACGTCTCGCGATGGCATCCGGTGGACGAAACATAGCGGGAACCCTGTTCTTCGCAGTGGTCCGTCACGATGGGACGCGCCGCGGATCGAATGGCCGTCTGTTGTTCGTCCTGATAGCTCCGGTGGTTTTAGAATGTGGTACGGAGGATGGAGTGAAGGATTCAACAGCGCTCAAATCGGGTACGCAACAGCAACCGACGAGACGACATGGGTAAAGCTGGATCAATCAAATCCGGTGCTCGCCTCTACAGCCGAGTCTTGGGATGCGCCTTTTCTCCGATCTCCGAGAGTGATATTCGATGGACATAGGTACGAGATGTGGTACAGCGGCGGAATTCATTTCATGGAAAAACATCACATCGGATACGCAACATCCTCGGACGGAATAACCTGGACGAAATTCGATGCGCCTATTCTTCAACCCGGACGACCGGATCCATGGGATGCCAAAGCCGTTCTTATGCCGGAAGTCATCTTCGACGGCATATTCTATCACATGTGGTACGTAGGCTATGATGGATCAAAAGGGAGGATTGGCTATGCAGTCTCTCCGAAGGGTGCGGGCGCCGAGATTTCTCCTTCATACAAATATCTCAAGCCCGCAAGTGACACTGTATTCGTCAAGGTAACCGTCGACAACCGAGTTCTCACCTCAAGAGCAGGTAACCGTCTGGACTTCTCCGCAAGAATCACGGCGGCGAAGCCCCATTATTCAAACCCGCTCGAGATGACCGGCCTGGATCTGTTCAACCATGTGGCGACCTTAAGTCTTTTTGACGACGGGGCGCACGGCGATGACCTTGCGGGTGACGGACTGTTTGCCAATCAGTGGGTACCGAAAGAAGAACAGCTCTATGTCGTCGACCTCAAGATGAAACCGGACAAAGTAGGTACAAGACAATTTAAAATAGACCATGCGGCAGTATTCACAACCATCGGGCCAATTACTGTAGGCCGCGTGGAATTCCTCGGAGATTCGACTGCCAATCCTGGCGATACAATTTTGGTAAAGCTGACGCTTCGCAATCACGGATCATCAACGACAGCACCTTCAATTCAAGCATCATTGTCGACGGCCGACGCATCAATAATGACGATTACGGAGATGTCTCCCTATTATTGGGATATACCTGCTGGAAAGACATCCACAACGGAAGGGTTTTATCGAATCCTGATCAATCCTTATTTCTCCTCAGAAACCGAGACAACAATCAAGGTCACTATTTCTTGCTGGGACATTCCCCTGTGGTACGACGGATTCACTATTCGTATAACGCCTCCGTGGTGGCAAACGAGATGGGCGTACGTTGGATACGTTCTTCTGGCCGGAATGACCGTCCTTGGAGCGTATCGCTACAACATCAGGCGCATGAAAGTTCGGAACGAGCTGAAAATGAAGGCACTTGAGGCAGACCAGTTGCACGAAGTCGATCGAATGAAATCCCGTTTCTTTGCCAACATCTCGCACGAATTCCGCACACCGCTCACACTCATTCAAGGCCCAATAGAGAAGATGCTCTCAAATGAGACCAAGGAGAACGTAAAAGACGAGTACAAAATGGTGCTTCGCAACAGTCAGCGCCTGCAACAACTGGTGAACCAACTGCTCGACCTCTCCAGAATCGAATCAGGGCAAATGAAACTGCGGGCACGGGAAATGGACATTGTTGAGATCGTCCGGGGAATTGCTGCATCGTTTGAGTCTTTGGCTAAACGAAACAAGATCGACTTTATCCTAGAATTTCTCGAAGAACCAACCATCGGTTGGTTTGACAGGGATGCCGTGGAAAAAATCGTTATAAACCTGCTCTCGAACGCTTTTAAGTTCACGGCGGAAGGCGGAAAGGTCACGGTGATTTTGAGCAGACGAAACTCGTTGCCTCCAAGTGTGGAGATCTCTGTCACCGACACGGGGTTTGGGATTGCTCCTGATCAACTCGACAAAATCTTCGATCGTTTTTACCAGGTTGATGCTTCGCAAACTCGGGAACAGGAAGGAACCGGTATCGGGCTTGCGCTGACAAAAGAACTGGTGGAGTTGCACAAAGGGAAGATCACGGTAAGAAGCAAATTAGGCAAAGGAACCACGTTTACGGCGAGCCTGCCTTTGGGTAAAGAACATCTGAGTCGGGTTGAAATCGCCGATGGCGACGAGGCGAAAAGATCTGTGACGCCGCCGGCATTGGAGATTGAAGAAACAGGAATTATTGAGAAGGCAGAGGAAGATTTCAAGGGCGATGAGGCTCTACCCCTTCTGCTTGTCGTCGAAGATAATGCTGACATGCGGAAATACATTCGGACGAGCTTGGAAGACCAGTACAGGCTGAATGAAGCACTCAACGGCGAAGAGGGCATTCAACGGACGATTGAGATCATCCCCGACCTCGTTATCAGCGATGTGATGATGCCGAAGATGGATGGGTTTGCACTTTGCGAAAAACTGAAGACCGATGAGCGGACCAGCCATATCCCGATCATTCTGCTTACCGCAAAAGCAAGCGCTGAGAGTAAGATCGAAGGACTTGAAACGGGTGCAGACGATTACCTCGTGAAACCGTTTGATGCCAAGGAACTGCTCGTCCGTGTAAAGAATCTCATCGAACAGCGTCAGAGACTGAGGGAGAAATTCAAACATGAAGTAGTGATACGGCCGAGTGGAATTGCAGCGACATCGCTTGATGAAGCTTTCCTCCTTAGAGTGAAAGAAACGCTGGAGAAAAACATTGGCGACGAACACTATTCTGTTGAGCAGCTTGCCTACGAAGTTAACTTGAGTTACACGCAGATCCATCGCAAGTTACGTGCATTGACGAACATGTCCACAGGTAGGTTTATCCGCTGGTTTCGGCTGCAGCGGGCGATGGAATTATTGACAAAGAATACCGGCACGGTTGCCGAAATAGCTTACATGGTGGGTTTCGGCAGTCCGGCGTATTTCACAAAATGTTTCAGGGAAGAATTTGGCTTGCTGCCAAGCGAAGCCGCGCGGAGAGAAGAAGTGTAACGTTCGTAATTCATCCCACCTACCCCCTTTTCCATCCGCTTTATTCTTCCTGTTGCAAGATTTCTTATACCTTTTGCAAGGTAATTGATACCTCCCCCGCCTCCTGATTCCTTAACTTCAGACAAAAAAATAAGCATGAAAGGAGAAGTACCCCCATGCTGAAATCATTCACTATTTTTATCGCTGCCCTCATTCTCGTGGCAGTAACTGACTCAATTCTGGTTGCCCAGATTAACTTCTGGGAGCAAACCAACGGGCCCTATGGGGGATTAGTAAATTCTCTCGCCATCAACGCCAGCGGTCACATCTTTGCGGCAACAGACAGCGGTTTGTTCCGCTCTACCAACAACGGCGACAACTGGACCCGATTAATCCAAATTCGTTACCCCTCGGCCGAGTATCTCGCGATCAATTCGAGTGGGCACATCTTCACATATGAATGGATTTTCCCCGGCCCGGGCCAACTCGGTGTGTTGTTTAAACGTTCTACTGATAATGGCGATACCTGGGTTGAGCTGCCAGCAAACCACTTCGGTAAAATGGCAGTCAATGCAAGCGACCACATTTTCGTCGGCGGTAACGGTGTCTCACGTTCGACCGATAATGGTAACACCTGGACCCATACCGGCCTAACGAATACCTATGTGCGTGCGCTTGCTATCAATTCCAACGGGCACATCTTCGCAGCTGATACCCGCGTCTGGCGTTCAACCGACAACGGCGAAACTTGGGCAAAGCTCGATTCTGGCTGGTCGTCGATCCTTGACTTCACAATCAATGCCACCGGGCACATCTTCGCCGGGACTTATGGCTCTGGTGTCTTCCGCTCGACCGATAACGGGACATCATGGGACTCCGTCAATACTAGCTTGACGAATAGAAGCGTCTATGCTCTGGCAATAAACTCTCATGGGCACATCTTTGCAGGAACATATGGGGGCGGTGTGTTCCTCTCGATTGATAACGGCGATAACTGGGCACAGATCAACAGTGGGCTGACTAATCTGGATGTCGCATCACTTGCACTCAGCCACAACGGCTACATCTTTGCGGGCACCGGCAGTGGCGTCTTCCGAAGTGTCGAGTCGACGACTTCGGTGAGGGAACTCTCTCCTGCGATGCCGGCAGCTTTTGCGCTTGAGCAGAACTATCCCAACCCCTTCAACCCAAGCACCGAGATACAATTCTCTTTGCCGCAAAAAACCCATGTTACTTTGACAATTTTTGATCTTTTAGGACGGGAAGTGACAACACTGGTCTTCGAAGAACTCTCGGCAGGTTCTCACAGCGAGCGCTGGCACGCGGTGGGATTCCCGAGTGGTGTGTACTTCTACACGTTGACTGCGAGTGAATTCACTCAAACGAAGAAGTTACTGCTTGTCAAATAATCCACAAGGTTTGCCATGAAAAACCATACAGTTTTTTTCATTCTTGTTTCGACTATCCTGCTCGGGGCAACTACAATGCATTCACAGACGAGATTCCTGAAATACGAAGGTAATCCTGTGCTCAAAATCGGTTCCTGGGATGACATGTCAGTGGAGGTGGATCGTGTTTTCCTCGGCGATACTCTCAAGATGTGGTACACAGGTTGGGGCACAACGAAGATGGGCATTGGTTATGCATTCTCAACCAACGGCGGCATTACGTGGACAAAACGTTCAGCTCCAATTCTCTCTCCAACTCCGGGGGCATGGGATGGTCAGTGGGTTTCCTATGGGTATGTCCTTCCTTCGGATTCCGGGTACAGAATGTGGTACAGTGGGAAAGCGGGGACGATCTGGCGCATCGGTTACGCAACAGCAACCAGTGAGACTTCGTGGACAAAACGGCCCCTTTCTGTTCTCGATCCCGGATCATGGAACTTGGACGGGTCCGCTGCCGCAACTGTTGTCAGAGACTCTTCGGGCGGATACAAGATGTGGTACCAAGGTATGCCAGCGTTCGCGATCGGATATGCCACTTCGACAAACGAAACGACATGGACAGCAAACACCAGTTCGGTGTTTTCCGATGGGGCCGTCTACTATCAGAGGGTCATCTTTGATGGACAACTCTACCGAATGTGGTACACCTACCATGGAAGCGGAGGGATAACTCGCCGTATCAAGTATGCGACGTCAACCGACGGCATCAATTGGACGATTCCACCGGATAATCCTGTGCTGGGACCCGGCCCCACGGGAGCATGGGACGAAGCCGTGGCATTGGGAGACGTTCAGTTCGACGGAAACATGTACCACTTGTGGTACCGGGGCTTTGACGGGTCGAAATGGCAGAGTGGTTACGCGGTTTCACCAAAGGGGCTGAGTGTCAACATCCTCCCAGCTCGTGACTCTCTTGATCGAACAAAAGACACGATCCGTATCGCTGTGAGGATAGCTGGACCACAACCAAACTTGTCATTTTCTGTGAAGATCGAGTCTCCAGATGAGAATCCAGTTGATACGCTTAAGCTTTTCGACGATGGCGCTCACGGCGATAGTCTTGCCAACGATGGTCTATATGGTAACATATGGATTCCCGACAACAAAAGCGCTTACTACCTGGACCTTGCGATGACGCTTAATGATACACTTCGTTTTGAAGAAATAAACAACATCAAGGCTTTTCTTGTGACTTCCGTTTTGGAACTGAGTTCTTCGCTTCCACGAAGCTATGAACTTGGTCAGAACTACCCCAACCCGTTCAACCCAAGCACGGAGATACAGTTCTCCCTGCCGCAGAAAAGCCATGTCACGCTCACAATTTTCGATCTCTTGGGTCGTGAAGTAGCAACGCTGGTTTCTGAGCAACTTTCAGCTGGTTCTTACAGCACACGCTGGGATGCAGCGGGGATGCCAAGCGGGGTGTACTTCTATCGGCTGACAACTGATGGCTTTGTTGAAACAAAGAAACTAATCTTGATGCGTTGAAAAATAGACATGGGATTTTGTCTTTCCCAGGGAGGCTTACATGAAACACCTCAGTGGTTTTCTTCTGCCCTTTGTTCTCACAGTGTTCACGGCACCCACCACCGTCTCACAAACACAGTGGACGAAGCATCCAACTCCGGTACTCGACGTCGGATCGCCCGGTTCCTGGG
>JACQPT010000055.1 GCA_016207415.1 Ignavibacteriales bacterium | reverse complement strand
TGTCAACTTGTTGACAATGATAGTAAACAAAAATTAGTTGTTTGTCAAATATGTAATACTACAAATTTGTTTATGTCGAAGCGTGTTGGAATTACTGACAGGTTGATAGAATTCGGGCAAGCGACGTTCGGGAAGAAGCGGGGCTGGAAGAAACAATTTGCCGATGGGTTAGGCGTGACGGCGCAGCATTTGGACAGATACCTGTCGGGAGGGTCAGAACCGGGGAATAAGATGTATTTTCGATTAATCCAGCTCGGTTGCGATATTCACTGGCTGCTAACAGGAGATAAAATGAAACCATCGGGGCTCATGACACCGGTAGAAAAAGACATGCTTGCCGCATTGAAAAAGGCCGGCTACGACTCTGCAGAGAAGTTGAAGTATTTACTCAGCCCCGAAGATCTTGCCGCAAACATCGCAGCGGCTGCCGTTAGGGAGATTAAGGCAAGATATGGGGCTAAAAGGAAGAGTACCAACAAATGACTTATGGGCGTAACGACAGGGCGGAACCTAATGCTTATTGATTTCTTCCGTGGATACGCCCACGTGGGGCGCGGCGGGAGAAATGGGTCTGAGGGCAATGAATGAACACTTGAACTCTTTGCGGCAATGACCAAATCGGTTGAAAGGCTGCTCAACGGCTTTGTACCGGCTTCCCTTGTTATTGATGGAATTTCAGGAGCCTTTGATTGAGAGTCCGGCGTAATCGCAGATAGGCTCAGTCCCTTTGTCAGTCAGTCGCCGAAAGATAATTTGGGTCACTTAAGAAGTTTGCTGGGCCAAACAAAAAAGGCGACCACGTGATCGCCTTTCTTTTGTTGAAACCTTCTTCCTTTTTTAGCTACTTTCTCTCCGCTCTTTCAACCTCTGCTCAAGCACCGGCGACTCTATCGGGCCGACCTCCACGCGATGAACTTCCGATTCAAACTCGCGTTTGATCGTCTCCAGCTCGATGGTCTCCGTATGACGCGCATGGACAATGCGGAAGAGACTCAGCAAACCCCGAACGCCTGTTTCCAGCCTCCGTACTTGTTTTTGAATCTCCTGCAACGAAGCGGCGATCTCCGGACGTGCATCGGCGGGCAATTGCGCCACGGCTTTTTGAGCCCGAAGGTCAATCTCGGCGCCAATTTGCGCCAGAGTATCATTCAGCGTCGGCGTGATCGCGTTTATCACATCGCGCATTTTGTCTGTCGCTTCTTTGTTCAGTCCCATTTCCTTCGACCGCTCCTCCTCAATCGCCCGTTCGATCCGGAAAAGATGTCTCTCGTTCACTGCTTGGATGTCCAACACGAGGTGCGGAACATCGATTTGTTCTTTCCGCAGATAGTCGTATGCACCGAGCTTCATGGCCTCGACGGCAACTCCTTCTGAGCCGGCAGCCGTCAACATGATGACAGGGGTAAGGTTTTTCGCTTCGAGCATCCATTGCAGCACGTTCAAACCGTTGACATCGGGCATCCTGTAATCGAGCAGGATGACATCGAATCCGCGGCGGGCGTTTTTCAGAATCTCAATTGCCTCTGCGCCAGAATAAGCAATCGTTGTATGAAAACCATACTCTTCGCTGAGCTGAAGGGCAAGAACTTTGACAAACGTTTTTTCATCGTCAACAAGCAAAATAGAAAGTGGTTCTTTATACATGTGAAGAAGCGCTCCCTGGGACGTATGGTGGTGGGGGACAGTCGGTGTTATCTCAGAAACAAAACTTGGACGTTTAATCTATCAACCGCGGACAAGAAATGCAAGGGAATTTTCGTCACGATTTGTCAAGGCTGTCCATGGTGAGGACAATCTGTGAGCTTCATCATTTCTGCCGACTCATTTTGAGACGCTCGTGTGTAACGTTTTTATTTCGTGATGAGCAGCCTTTTTCTTGCCTCTTCGCTCATCATGCCCGGATTCCACGGGGGCTTCCATACAAGCCTGACGTCTGCTTCCAGAACACCTGGAATCTGCATTACCCTCTTCTTGACGCTGTCTGCGATCCAATCGGCGGCACCACAGCCGGGAGTTGTCAACGTCATCTTGACACCGACCGAGTTGTCCACAACGGTCACACCATACACTAACCCGAGGTTGACGATGTCCACTGGGATTTCCGGATCGTAGCAATCCTTCAGCGCCTCAAAGACCGCTTGTTCCGATATGCTTGATGTGTTCTCGCTGCCCATTCATCGAGTCCTTTCCGTGATGCAAATTACGTAAACCCGAGAAGACAATCCAACGCGATTCAGTCTCTTCAAACGGAATGGTTTTGCCAAAATTGGGAATTCTCAGGGACTAACCTTCGTTATTTCAATAGAAAAGAATCATTCCCAGAGTGGTACATTCCTTGCTAATACTTGCCCGTTCGAGTATATTTTAGCAACGATGGAAGACCTCAAAAACCTCCGAATGGTGCAGAGTTGATCAACGACTTCCTCAACGGTTTTCTTCCCCTCTTGTATGGTGGAGCGGTGTGGCTGTACGCGAAGGCGTTTTTCAGCGATGCGATGTTCGCGAAGAAGATAAAAACAGCTTTCCTTTTCACCATGATCGGTTTTCACGCGGTATACCTGCTGTTGCGAACAGCGCAGTTTCGTCATCCTCCCATCACGACGATCTTTGAAATCATGTCGTTGATCGCGTTCTCCGTGGCGCTTGCGTATGCGGTGACCGAATCTCTCACGAAGGTCAAGAATACCGGTTATTTTATCTTGATTCCGGCATTCTTTTTCCAACTTATTTCCTCTCTCTTCATCCAGGATTTGAAAGAGGTGAACCCAATCCTCAGAAGTAATCTGTTGGGTGTGCATGTGTCCACCGCGCTGTTGGGTTACACGGCCATCACGATTTCAGCCGGTTACGGTTTTCTCTATCTCATGCTCTATCATAACATCAAATCCAATCGTTTCGGCGTCATTTACTCCAAGCTCCCGAACCTTGAGATACTTGAACGCATGAGTTTTGTTTCCACCGTCCTGGGATTCCTGCTCATCAGTGTGGCTATGGTCATCGGGCTCGTCTGGCTGCCGAAAGCGTTCGACAGTTTCTCTTACTTCGACGCCAAACTAGTTGGAACTCTCATCGTCTGGGGACTCTACGGAATGGGCTTAGTAGCCAAACGCATGTTCGGCTGGCAGGGACGAAAGATCATGGTGCTTTCCCTCGCTGCCTTCGTCATCGCCATTTTTTCTCTCACGGCGATCAACCTGTTGTTCAGCAGTTTCCACAATTTCTCGTGAGCCATGAGGCGCTAGCATGAATCTGGTAACAATCGGCATCAACCACCGCACGGCGCCGTTGGAGGTGCGAGAAAAACTGTGGTACTCGGCCGACGAGCTGCGCTCCGTCCTGTCCGTAATCCGCGACCGCTGGTTCTCGGAGTGTTTCGTCGTCTCCACGTGCAATCGCACAGAAGTGTACGGCATTCCGTCGGCTTCCAACGGCAGCCTCCCGACTCTGGACAACCTCGGACAATTCCTCATCGACACGAAGTCTGCGCAGGGTCACGTCAACCGCTCTCACCTGTACTTGCTGAACTCCGTGTC
This sequence comes from Ignavibacteriales bacterium, assembly GCA_016207415.1. Lineage (GTDB taxonomy): Bacteria > Bacteroidota > Ignavibacteria > UBA10030 > UBA10030 > JACQPT01. The sequence continues at coordinate 8,965 of JACQPT010000055.1, read as the reverse complement.
TGCAGTCAGTCACCTGTTTCGTGTCGCCTCCGGTGTTGATTCCATGGTGGTAGGAGACGTTCAGATTCTGAACCAGTTGAAAGAGGGGTTCAACCTTGCGCAGGATCAAAAAACCACAGGTGTTTTTCTCAACCGGCTTGTGCAGTCGGCGTATCGCGTCGGAAAGCGTGCACGCACTGAATCACACATCGGCGAAGGCGCAGTCTCCATCAGCTACGCTGCCGTTGAGTTGGCCAGCAAAATCTTCGAGAACCTTTCGAAAAAATCTGCCCTTCTTGTAGGCGCTGGGGAAACCGGGGAGCTGACCGCGCGCCATCTTACGGGGAAAGGCATCGGGAGACTCCTCATTGCCAATCGAACGCGTGAAAAAGCGGAAGAACTGAGCGGGCCATTAGGCGGGTCGGCCGTCGGCTTCGACCAGCTGACGAGCACCATGGCCGAGGTCGATATTGTCATGACGTCTGTGGAATCACAACAACCCATCATCACCTCTGCGCAATTGTTCGACGTGATGAAAAGACGCTTGAACAAGCCCTTGTTCGTCATCGACATCGGAGTGCCACGCAATGTGGAACGCTCCGCCCACGCCATCGAAAACCTTTTTCTTCATGACCTCGACTCACTGCTGGGGATTGTGGACCAGAACCTCGAGATGCGGAAGGCCCAGATCCCGAAAGTCAATGCGATCATTCTTGAAGAGCTAAAGGAATTCTATGCTTGGTACAGTTCCCTCGAAGTCAATCCGACCATTGCCGACCTCCATTCTCACTTTGAAGGCATTCGTCGGGGCGAAGTATCCAAACACATGAATCGGTTTTCGTCCCCCAACGACAGGGAGCTGCTGGAACTCGTAACGAAACGGATCGTGAATAAATTGCTCCACCTACCGACCACGATGTTGAAGAATGACCATGAAGAGCCGGATGAAGTCAAACGCAAGAGAATCCACATCCTGCGAACCCTCTTCGGCTTGAATAACGATGCGAAAAAGGATTCATGAAAAGGACCACGCTGACGATTGGAACGCGTGGAAGCGAGCTTGCCCAATGGCAAACTGCATGGATCGCACAGCAGCTCCATCGCCTTTTTCCTGAAATTCCCCTTGGGACAGTCGTCATCAGAACGACGGGAGACAAGATCCTTGATTCTCCATTGTCGAAGATTGGAGACAAAGGTGTTTTTACAAAGGAAATCGAACGAGCATTACTTGATGGAACGATCGACTTTGCAGTCCATAGCCTGAAGGACTTGCCGACGGCGGTCCCCCCGGGACTGGCAATAGCAGCAGTAACAGAACGCGAGGACGTGCGGGATGTCTTCATTGCTCATCCGATAAGGAAATATCCGTCGTTGAAAGAAGTCCCCCAAGGCGGGTCAATTGCGACGGGCAGCCTCAGACGCAAGTGTCAGCTTTTGCACCACAGGCCCGACCTGCAGATTGCGGACCTGCGAGGCAGTTTGCGGACTCGAAAAGAGAAGCTCGAGAATTCACATTGGGATGGAATCGTGCTTGCAAAAGCTGGCGTCACCCGACTGGGATGGACAGGAATGATTTCGGAAATCTTTGAACCTGACTTCATGTTACCTGCCGTTGGACAGGGTGCTTTGGCAGTAGAGATTCGTGAAGATGATGAGGAATTGAGAACATTGCTTAAGCCGATGAACCATCTTCCTACTTTTGTAGCCACATCTGGAGAGCGAGCTCTTCTGAGAAGGCTAGAGGGTGGATGTCAAATCCCTATAGGAACTTACGGGAGAATCGAGAACGGCTCTTTCAAGCTGAACGCCATGGTAGGGAGCCTTGACGGTTCAAAGATTGTTCGCGGCTCCATCGAGGGTCCGGCGTCACAAGCTGAGACGCTTGGTCCACAACTCGCTGAAGAGCTCTTAAGAAATGGGGCAGAGAAGATCCTGGGCGAAATCAGAAAGACAACAAAAGGGACGGCGAATGTCGGCTCATCCGATATCCATGTCTAAAGTTGAAGCCACGCAGCCGTTAAACGGGCGGACCATCGTCATCACCCGCCCTCTTGAACAAACAGCTCAGTTGAAGGCTTTGCTGGAGCGGTCGGGGGCCAGGGTCCTTGTTTTCCCCACCATTCATATCGTCCCAGCCTCGTCGTGGGACGATTGTGACCGTGCCATTCAGAACATCGGAACGTACGACGCGCTTATGCTCACGAGCGTCAACGCTGCCACATATTTCTTGAATCGTTCTAGGCTCCTGAATGAAAAGGGATTTCCTGTTTTCGCTCAAAAGGACATTTATGTTGTCGGAGAAAAAACAAGGCGCGCGGTGGAAAACTTTGGACTGAACGCTCGTGTGTTTCAGGAGGCACGCGACGGGCGGTCCATGGCACACGCGATCATCCGGCAAAACATCCGGTCAAAAAAGTTCCTGTTTCCCAAAGGAAGCCTCGCATCTGACGAGATTCCGTCCATCCTTCGCGAACATGGCGCCACAGTGGATGAGGTTGTCGTCTACGAAACGCGGCCCCCCTCTCAGACAGAGCGCGAGGAAATGAAAGATGTGTTTTCGCGGGAAGAAGTTGACATTGTGGTTTTCTTCAGCCCGTCGAGCATCAACAATTTTCTGAGCGTTGTGGCCAAGAAATCGCTCAACAGTGTCCGGATTGCGGTCATCGGTCGGACAACTGCGGAGGCGGCAAGAAAAGCATCGCTGACACCTGATATTGTTGCCGATGAGCCTACCACAGAAGCGCTCGTTACGTCGATTGTGAGATTCCATGATTAGCACAACGCAACGAAAACCTGTGTCCACAAATTCAACTAGACCCTCGAATGATTTGTTTCTGAGAGCATGCAGGCGAGAGGATGTGGAAAGGACTCCAGTGTGGTTCATGCGTCAGGCAGGCCGCTATTTGCCCGAATATCGCCGCGTCCGGGAAAAAGCCGATTTCCTGACACTCTGTAAAACACCCGACCTCGCAGCGGAAGTGACGATCCAACCCGTTGATATTCTGGGTGTCGATGCTGCCATCATTTTCTCGGATATCCTTGTCGTCCCTGAAGCGATGGGAATGGAGCTCATTGTCGAGGAAGGCAGAGGCGGGCCGCGTTTTCCCATCCCCCTTCGTTCTCGGGACGAAATCAACAAACTCGGTGTTCCCGACCCGCATGCCAAGCTTCCGTTTGTCATGGAAGCGATCAAAACCGCAAGACGAAGCTTGAACAACAGGGTGCCGCTTATCGGCTTTGCCGGTTCACCCTGGACGCTTGCCGCCTATATGGTGGAAGGAAAAGGATCTAAAGAATTTCGTCTCGCGAAAGAACTGCTATTCTCCGCCCCAAAGGATGCCTACACGCTTCTGGATAAACTTGCCCGTGCTGTGGCGGCCTATCTTAACGCACAGATCGAAGCCGGTGCTCAAGCTCTCCAGATTTTTGACACATGGGGCGGACTTCTTGGACAGGAAGAATTCGAGGAATTCTCCCTTCGGTACATCAAGCAAGTCCTCTCCCTGTTGAAAACTGACGGCGCTCCGGTTATCCTGTTTTGCAAGGATTGCGGGCATTCTTTGGAAAAAATAGCCGATGCGGGCGCCGGCGTCGTCAGCCTCGATTGGAAGACGGATATCAGAAAGGCGAGAGACATGATTGGAAGTTACGTTGCCCTTCAGGGTAATCTTGACCCCGTGATGCTCTTCGCTCCCCCGGAGCGAATCGAGAGAGGCGTCCGGTCAATTCTGGACAAATTCGGGAAAGGCAACGGCCACGTTTTCAACCTCGGTCATGGAATCTTACCGGAAACGCCCGTAGAACATGCTCAGGTTTTTGTAAATGCGGTGAAGAGTTTCAGCCCGCAATACCACGGTTAACTATGGAAATATTGACCTCGGAAAAAACTTCGCTCAAATCCCGAGCTTCATCTTTCTTTTACGAGCTTCAGAAGAAAATCTGTGTCACGGTGGAAGGCATTGACGGCCAAAAGACGTTTTTCATAGACCGCTGGTCTTATCCTCAGGGCGGCGGTGGAGATACGAGAATAATCGAGAGTGGTGGAGTGTTTGAAAAAGGCGGAGTGAACTTTTCCGACGTCCGGGGAGAACTCACCGAGAGGCTCGCGCAAAGACTCAAAGTCGCTCCACAGGGATTCCAGGCAACGGGCATCTCTGTCGTCCTTCATCCCTTCAATCCGATGATTCCGACGGTTCATTTTAATTTACGCTTCCTTGAACTGCAAAACGGCGACCGTTGGTTTGGCGGCGGCACCGACCTTACGCCTTACTATTTGAACGAAAAGGATGTGGTTCATTTTCACGCGACACTCAAAGAGGCTTGCGACAAACACCATCCATCGTATTATCGGCGCTTCAAAAAATGGTGCGACGAATATTTCTTTATCAAACATCGACATGAAGAGCGCGGTGTGGGAGGCATCTTTTTCGATGACCTCCGGGATCAGCCGGAGCAAACATTTGCTTTTGTTCAGGATGTTGGGAACGCGTTTCTGCAAGCGTACATTCCCATCGTCAACTACAGAAGAAAGGACCGCTGGGGCGATGCGGAAAGGCAATGGCAGCTTCAGCGCCGCGGGCGGTATGCGGAGTTTAATCTGCTCTACGACCGCGGAACACTCTTCGGCCTGGAAACAGAAGGAAGAATTGAATCGATTCTGATGTCGCTGCCGCCTGCGGTTCATTGGAAATACAACGTTCAGCCCAAACCCGATTCGCGGGAGGCAAAACTTCTCGAAGTGCTGAAAACGCCAAAAGATTGGGTGTAGCAGCATGGGCAGGAAAAAAATCTCAGTTGTGCTTTTTCAGCTTGGAGGGCCGGATTCACTTGACGCCGTTCAGCCTTTTCTCTACAACCTGTTCTGCGACCCGGACATCATAGATTTGCCGGGGGCATTCCTGTTCCGCAAGGCTCTTGCGCGGATTATTTCCTCCCGCCGGGCACCCAAGGTTCAAAACCTCTACAGAAGGATCGGATCGAAATCTCCCATCCTCAAGCAAACGCAACTTCAGGCCGAAAGCTTGAAGAGCGCCCTCAACACCCTCGACATCGAATCAGATGTTCACATCGCAATGCGCTACTGGCACCCGATGACGGAGGAGGTTGTGAGAAAACTTCAGGAATGCTCGGTCGACGAGCTCGTATTACTCCCGCTGTATCCCCATTATTCGAGAGCAACAACGGGTTCAAGCATCAACGAGTGGAATCGCGTGACACAGCGCCTTCACTATAACAGCATGGAGCCCAAACTCGTTGAACACTTCTACGACCATCCGCTCTACATTGAAGCAATGGTTGAGCAGGTGAATATTGCCCTCGGCCGTTTCTCCAAGGTGGATCAAGCCGGGGTACATCTCGTTTTCAGCGCTCACGGTATTCCAGTGTCCTTCGTAAAAGACGGGGATCCTTACCCTGACCACATCAAGCGGTCGTACGAGCTCATTGTTGAAAAGGGCTCATGGGGACTTCCGCACCATCTTTGTTTTCAAAGCAAGGTTGGTCCGCAAAAATGGCTTGAGCCGTCGCTCACAAGAACAATCGAGGAGCTGGCGGCGCAAAAGATTTCTCATATCGTCGTCATCCCAATTTCGTTTGTCACGGACCACATCGAAACGCTTTCCGAGATCAATATTGAAGCGCGGGAAGAGGCAAAAGAGCTTGGGATTGAAGGTTTTGAAATGATGCCGGCATTAATCCGCAATAAGAAATTCATCGATTGCCTCGCGGACCTCGTCGTGAGACAGCTCAAAACTTGACATGCCGCAAGTCGTGATCATAGGTGCAGGGATTTCAGGCCTGGCTACAGCCTGGTGGCTGCAGAAGCAAGGCATTGATGTTCTTGTTCTTGAGAAAGAGGCCCAAGTTGGCGGGACAATGAGGACGATCCGCGAAAACGGCTGGCTCATTGAAACAGGACCAAACAGCGCATTGGAAACGACGCCGCTGTTCCAGACGCTTTTTGAGGACCTTGGAATCAAGGATGATCTTGTTTATGCCAATGAAGCGTCGAACAAGCGATACATTTTGCGAAACGGCAACCTTCACGAACTTCCGATGTCCCCAACCCTTTTTTTGAAATCGAAGCTCTGGTCTCTACCGGGAAAACTCCGGCTGTTGAAAGAACCGTTTGTTGGCCGTGCGGTCAACGAAGAAACTGTTGCCGAATTCGTAGAACGGCGGCTTGGCAGAGAATTGCTGGACTACGCCATCAATCCTTTTGTTGCCGGCGTCTTCGCGGGAGACCCGGAACAACTCAGCGTTCGAGCTGCGTTTCCGAAACTTTATGCCCTGGAAAGGAATTACGGCGGTCTTATCAAAGGACAGATTCTTGGAGCAGGAGAGCGAAAAAAGCGTTCCGAAAAAGCAAAGGATCGGGCGAGGATGTTTTCTTTCAAAAACGGCATGCAGACGTTGCCCAATGCAATTGCCGAAGCCCTCGGTAAGAGAATCAGGACAAACGCGACCGTCGAGAGAATTGAGGTTTCGCAATCCGCAAACGGTGCAGGACGTACCTACGAAATCAACGGGGCTGAAAACGGCCGTGCTTTCAGCGTGACCTGCAATTCTGTTGTTCTTGCAATCCCGTCTTTTTGCGCTGCAGTGTTGGTCGAACGGTTTGATGCGCCGATTGGAAAAGCTTTGAAGGCAATTTACTATCCTCCTGTCGCAGAGGTTTTCCTCGGGTTCAGAACGGAAGATGTCGGGAGGCCTCTCGATGGCTTTGGCTTCCTCGTACCGGCAAAAGAAGAGCGTCGGATCCTCGGAACAATCTGGTCGTCGGCGATCTTTCCCGGCCGATCTCCCTCGGGCACCGTAGCACTGACGACCTTTCTAGGCGGGTCCCGGCAACCCGATCTTGTTCAAAAAAGTAAGGCCGAACTTATCGACATGGTAACTCAGGAGCTGCAGGAACTCATGCGGGTGAAAGGACAGCCGATCTACAGCAGTGTCACCCGCTGGGAAAAGGCGATTCCGCAGTATCATCTCGGCCATCTTTCTATCGTCGAGCAAATGGGAGAATTTGAACGGCGATATCCGGGGATTGTTCTGACAGGGAATTACCGTGGCGGGATTTCGGTGGGAGATTGTGTGACGAGTTCAGAAAAAGTTGCGGCAAGGGCCATGGAGGACCTGAGGCCTTCAAGAGAATCGATTACAGTCTAAAGTTATTCAATATCGAAAGGTGTCAACCAATGCAAAACGAAAAATCAACACTCGGTTACATAAGTTACACTGAAACCGAATCTTTCAAACGTCTCCGGCGCCTACGCATGACGGAAGCATTCCGCTCTATGGTCCGCGAAACGGAGCTGACGCCCAAGGATTTCATTTACCCGCTTTTTGTTGTGCCGGGCACCCACGTGAGAAAAGAAGTGAAGTCCATGCCTGGCGTGTTTCAACTCTCCATCGATGAAACCCTGCGTGAGTGTGTAGATGTGAAAACTCTCGGAATTCCTTCAGTGATCCTGTTCGGGATTCCCGAACACAAGGATGAGGTCGGTAGCGGGGCCTACGATGAAAACGGTATTGTCCAGTCGGCCATCCGTGCCATCAAGAAAGAGGTGCCCGAACTCGTCGTCATCACCGATGTGTGCCTGTGCGAATACACATCCCACGGCCACTGCGGCATTGTGCGGGACAATCAAATCGTCAACGACGAGTCCATAGAGCTTCTCGCAAAAGAAGCCCTCACGCACGCGCAGGCCGGAGCAGATATGGTTGCGCCGTCGGATATGTTTGACGGGCGCGTGCAGGCGATACGGCGCGTGTTGGATCAAAACGCGTTCCACAACATCCCCATCATGTCCTACGCCGCAAAATACGCCTCTGGGTTCTACGGCCCGTTCCGTGATGCAGCAGAAAGCACGCCGAAATTCGGCGACCGCCGCTCTCATCAGATGGATCCGGCAAATTCCGATGAAGCGCTTCGTGAAGTGGAGCAGGATATACACGAGGGTGCAGACATTGTCATGGTGAAACCGGCTCTTTCTTACCTCGACGTCATCCGCCGCGTTAAAGATAGATTTGCCATGCCTACGGCTGCATACAATGTGAGCGGGGAGTATTCTATGATCAAAGCTGCCGCACGCAACGGCTGGATTGACGAGCAGCGCGTGATGACGGAAGTGCTCACAAGCATCAAACGCGCAGGCGCTGATTTGATACTGACTTATTTTGCAAAAGACGCAGCAAAGCTGCTGAGATAACCAACCATAAACTTTAATTATCATTTGCGCGGAGCGTTGTTCAGCAACGAAGCCATCTCATCACAGCACACATGAGATTGCTTCGAAAAAAAACGCCCGCAATGACAAAAAGGGAAATGTGAAAACCCCCAAATCTGAAAAACTCTTCCAAAAAGCTCAGCAGCTCATTCCGGGCGGCGTGAACTCTCCTGTCCGTGCGTTCAAATCCGTGGGCCGCTCGCCCATTTTTATTTCAAAAGCCAAAGGTTCGAAGGTCTGGGACATCGACGGAAACGAATACATCGATTACGTCGGCTCGTGGGGACCGATGATCCTCGGTCACGCCCATCCGCAGGTTGTCGAGGCAATCCGGAAGACTGCAAAGGACGGAACGAGTTTCGGCGCTGCGACAGAACGCGAAATCGAGATGGCGGAGCTCATTCACGAACTCATGCCCTCTGTCGAAATGGTGCGTATGGTGAATTCCGGCACCGAAGCAACAATGAGCGCTCTTCGTCTCGCCCGCGCCTTCACGGGCAAAGATAAGGTCATCAAGTTCGAAGGGTGTTATCACGGCCATGCGGATGCGTTTCTGATCAAAGCCGGCTCCGGCGCAACGACGCTCGGGATCCCCGACAGCCCTGGCGTTCCAAAATCAATCGCAAACGATACTCTGACGGCGAAGTTTAACGACCTTGAATCGGTTCAGACGATCGCCGATGCGAATCCCAATCAAGTTGGAGCGTTAATTGTCGAGCCCGTTGTCGGAAACATGGGTTGTGTACCACCCGAGCGGGGAT
>JACQPT010000050.1 GCA_016207415.1 Ignavibacteriales bacterium | reverse complement strand
CCTTTCACCGCCAATCAATGTGCTTTGTAGAGTCGAAGTACATCCAGTAAATGCATATACATGGCTGACGATCAAAAGCCAAATGAAGAGGGGTCTGCGCAACGACTTTTGAAAACATTGAAACGACATGCTCATTCCCTTCCTATGTTGTTATTGGTCACACCATGAAGTTAGTTCGCGCGTTTCGATTAGACAATGACACATTTGTGTCATTTTCAACTCGAATGCTTTATACGACGGGGAAGACGAAAGGCTATGACTGAGGATCTGAGCTAGGTAGTGAGCCCTTCTTTGATTGCGCGGGCTACTGCTTGAGATTTCGAGTGTACGTGCAGTTTTTCATAAATGTGGCGAATGTGGTTGCGGACGGTATCAAGGCTTATGAAAAGTCTTTCGCCTATCATGCTATAGTTCAATCCGTCCACAAGGAGGGCGAGGATTTCTTTCTCACGTGCCGTCAGTGAAACGTCTTCACTTTTCTCCGGTATGTTTCGGCGGAACATTTCAACAACCTGTCTTGCAACAAAAGGTGTCATCGGCATGCCGCCGGAGGCTGCTTGTTCGACGGCTTCAAGAATTTTTGTCGGCGGAGTTTTCTTGAGGATGTAGCCGTTAGCTCCAGACCTGATGGCTTCAAAGATATGCTTGTCGTCTTCAAACACTGTCAGCATAATAATCTGAGTCTTCGGCGATTTTTCCCGGAGGAGCTGGGCCCCCTCGATACCCGATTTTCCCGGCAAACCAATGTCCATCAGCACAACGTCAGCCGACTGGAATTTTCTCAGCGTTTCTTCCACTGACGAAAAACTCGCCACACAGCGGAAGCCTTCCGTGTTTTCGAGAAGATGCGAGAGACCTTCCCGGAAATCATCATGATCCTCTACTATCGCGACGCGGACAGGCATGCACTCTCCAAAGTGAATGTGGCAATCTTGTTGTTAAGAGACAATGACATAATCATGTCATTCTCCTCGAGAAGGTGATACTCGTACCCTTTCCCGGATCCGAAGCAATGCTCAGTTGTCCTCGAATTTCCTTTGCTCGTTTTTCCATGTTTCGGAGACCGTGACCACGTTCCGTTCGCGTGTTGTGGTGAAACCCCCGCCCGTCATCTTCAATAACCATTTCCAGCGATTGACCGGTGATCCCCGCACGAACTTTTACCATATGAGCTTTCGAATGCTTCACGACGTTATTCAGCGCCTCCTTAAAAATAAGAAACACATTCCGCCGCACATCCGGATTCAACCAGACGTCTTGGGCGTCGGTTGTCATTTGAACATCGTATCTGATTCTATTCGCCGTGCACACTTGCGAAACCAGGTCCCGCATATGTGTGAAGAGATTATTCAGCGTGTCGCGTTCAGGTGACACCGACCACACGATATCTCCGATTGTGTCAACAGCGTCCGTTGATAAAGATGTGATTTTGTCCACCAGCTGTCTCGTCTTGCGCGATGGTTTTTTCAGGGCATTTTTCAGTGAGGTTGCAAAGAGAGAAATACTGCCCAACGTGGAGGCCAAATCATCATGAAGGTCACGCGCCAACCGATCGCGCAATTTGACTTTTTCGACTTCCTGCTCGATTTTTCTCAGATTGATACGGTCTCCAAGCGCGATGGAAAGAAACACTGCATCCAACAAAGTACCGAAATGCACGGTGTGAATGGTAACGGAAGCATCTGCCATAACGCCCAGGTTCCTGAACATCCTGATAAACACGGCTGCAGAAAGAGCCACGATGGCAAGTGTGAACGGTAGTGCGGGCTGATAGCCTTGCCGCCAACGGATGACGGCCGGCGGTATAATGAGCACGACTGTAAAGGCAGTCAGGATTGATGTCACTGGATACGACAGCTTCCCGGGCAGAAAAAAAACGGCGATAAGCCACGTCAACCCGATGAGCTTCGAAATATTCATCAGTTTATCGAATGATGGGACCGAAGTCTCAGTACCGAGCAATCTTTGCGTCAACAGAAGAACGATAACGCTGTTCAGCGAAAAAGCAATTGGAAAAACACGGAGTGTCCACCAGGAGTGACCTCCTGGAAAGTACATCGACAGAAATCCGTCGAAATTAAACTGAGAGATTCCGTACGCGAAAACAAGAATACCGTAATAAAGGTAGTTGATATCCCGAATGGAGAAGAAAAGAACGAGATTATAGAATATCATAATAGAGAGTACGCCATAGTACATTCCGAGAATGAGGAATTCATCTCGGTTTTTGCGGGCAAACTCGGACTCTGTCCACAACGTCATTGGCAACACAAGTGCTCCTGAAGCTTCCACTCGCATAAACAGGTTTGCGTCTTCTCCAGAATTGAGAAAGAATCGAAACGTGTGGTTTCTATCGTTCTTTTCCTCTGGCAGAGAAACGGCGATTCCGCTTTTTGCCGAGACTTTCAAGTTCCCCCTACCATCAGTAAGAAAGAAGTCAATTCGATCAAGCAGCGGGTACGCCACCTCCAGAACAAACAGTTCACTTTCTTGTCTTTGATTTATCAGTGAGACTTTTACCCAGATTGCGGCCGTAGTGTAGCCGAGACTAAGAACTTCCTTGGCTATAGGAGTGAATCTCGATGAGTACAGGGGATTTGAAACATTGGAAAACTCGAAACCTTTGTTTGGATCCTCAAGAATTTGAGCAAAGTGAGCCGGATTATAGAAACCGTGCAAGGGCTGGAGATGAAGAACTGGCTGGGAAAATGCAATGACCGAAACCGCAGTGAAAGCCTGCGCCAAAACGCCCGTTCTTCGGAGAGAAAGGCTCATTCTGTGGCTGTGTGTCGTGGACAAGAACGGCGTGAAAATTAGACAATGGCGGCTCAAGAGTCAAGCAAGAGACCTTTGAGTCGCGTGAAAGGAAACAGATCAAAACCAGCCCATTCTTCCTCTTTTTGTTACCTTGACTCCAATGTTCAATCTCGCTAACTTTTCCCGACTTAAATAACGAGAGGCTGACCGGTCGGAGATCCCTCTCCCTGCCATCCCGTCGACCCACCGCCAGAAAAGCGATACTACAATCATTTGACGGAGGCGTGCATGAATCGCTTTACAAAGATCTCTCGCTTGTTTCTTTTGTCATTCGCCGCTCAAACTTTTTCCTCTGAGGCAATCTCGCACACAACGCGTGGACACAATGTCCTCGAGGCTGCGGCTTACAAAAATCTCCTCAAGAAAAGCAAGGGTCAAATCCTCAAAGCTCCCGATTACTCCGGAAAAGAGATTCTCGATTATCTCATCTCTTTGCGAGTTCTTCGGGTTCCTCCCTGTTATCCATTTCCGGGGAGAAAGGATTTCTGCAACAAATACGCTGAAATGGATTCCCTCGAGTGGCTTCCCGTCGTCGGCTCTGGCGACATGGATGCCATCATGTATCGCCAATTCAGCAAGAACGGGCAGTATTTTCATTTCATGGCGAGCCCTGGTGCAATTTACCGCAACCCCGAAGTTGACCGGCGCACCGGCGCACCTCGCGGCCTTACCGAGGAAGCTTACCCAATCGCCATCCGGTTTATTACTGGAATGTATTACGAGATCCTTGAACAGAGCGACGTTTCAAAAAAATTCTACCGTGATATTTATTCCCTGATTCACACGGTCGGCGACTCATATTCTAGCGCTCACGTTGAGCGGGACACAATCACATGGGCCGTCAAATACCTTAAGCCGTGGCAGGCAACAGCGTGGCAGCCGTACCTCGTTTACTGGTCTGGGTGGCCGTATTTCGTTTCCGACAAAATCCACTGGTTCCCTGAAGATGTCCGTGACAAGATGTACTTGAAACCAGCTGTTGTTCCACAGGCAGAAGTCGAATACTATGACAAGAACCCGTATATCGTTCCGCGAGAATTCCTCAACGAGCGCGGGATCCAGGCAGCAAATGCAATCGAAGACCTTATTGTCATTACGTTTGTCATTCTCAGAGAATCAGAAGGCGACAAAGGAAAGCTTGAAGCGGCCGCCAACCGCGAGTGGCTTTGGTATCTCAACAAACATTTCCGCGGTTATACGGACACCGAGACCGTGAATACAGTGAAATTCGAACCCGCCCCGAGAGAAGAACAGGAATGGCGGCCGATGGTACAACTGGGGACGCGGTACAGACGCAACGCGTTTGCGAATGCCGACAACTTTCTGCTGGCGATGAATTTTGCCAAGCCGCCGAGTTTCGTCGACCCTTTCGGCTTTGCTGCAGGCTATGAAATTGGCAAGCAGTTCGTTGGCAAAAAAGAGCAGTGGGCCGGCTCGATCAGTTTCGGTCTTTACCTCTGGCACTATTCAGACGTCCTTGCGCTGGGTCTCGACCCCACCATAGCAAACCTCACATGGGACGGACACCAGCTCACCGTCGACCCGATGATTTCATTCCTTCGATTTGACGGGTGGATATCGAGGCGTCTCTGGCTGAGCGTAGAGGCATTTCGCTATTCACTTATCCATGGCTGGCGGAAGAACGAATTTGCCCTCACGGCCGGCGTTGCGTTCAGTCGCGATGTTCCTTTTCACTGGAGCGATTGGCTGAGCGAGCCAAAGTACATGGCGAAACAAGAAAATCCCGCAGGCGATCGTTGGAGCTACCCTGCGCTGGACTCTCCGCTTCGGTTGAACCCAAATAAGTACGGCCTCTTTCATCCATTCGGGTACGGGTTTCGAAAACAAACCGGACATATCACGATCTCACCCATCGGCTACACCTTCTTGAAAGATTACGACCGTGAAGCAAAGTTCTCGCGGTGGGCGTATGGTTTCTATATGGGTGCCGGTGGCGAACATAATTTTGATAACGTCTGGATGTTTTTGCGGGCAGGGCCAGTCATTCGGTTCAAGATCATTGCTTTGGTCGCCCTCAACCTCGAGCCGGTCACACCAAAGTACTCGATCGGCCTTTCGAAAAATGCCGGCGGTTATTTCGATGCAGATGCTTCGTTCGGAACGGTGCTGATGCTGGGAACGTTCGATATACAATTAGAACTTCTGCATTACTCCTATAAACTTGGCCAACTGGATCAGAAGTGGATTGCTGGATTACGTTTTGGCGTTTTACGCGAATAAATTGAAGGATGGAACTATGAAAAGATCTGTCGGCATTCTTGTGGCGTCTCTGATTTTTGCTTCGATATCTCTCACGCAGATCAAGATCGACCTCAAAACTCCCATCGATGACAAAGAAAAGCTGAAGCTTGCCAAGTCCGGTTTGGGTGCGTACTTGCGTCAGGTGGAGTGGGCGAAGGTGGTCAATGTTGGTGAAGACTATTCTGTGTGGATCAAGAACCTGAGGAGGCGGTTCAAAGGCAACGTCCTGCATTTCGAGGTTGACCTGGAACTGAAAACCACCGCAGACCTCGGGAGCGGAAAGCTCATTGACGCACGGCACATCAAAGACAGCGTCGATTTGAACGAAGCTGCAAACCTGAAAACATTCGAAGAACGGGAAATGAGCGAGCTCGTTGAAAAGCAGCTTACGAAAAACAATAAATTCAAGCCCATCACCGGCATTATCGGTACAGCCACGAACGTCCCACTGGCCGGGACAGTTGTCCAGAAAGGACTGGAGTACCTTGGCGTCGATCTGGAATCGAAGTTCACTCCCGACCAGGCAATCGAGGCGATGACGCTCGGAGCCGTCCTCATCGTGGCGCTCAAGGAAATGGTCGACGCATTATCGCCGAAGGAGGAATAATCCGATCAAGGAATTATTCATGAAAAATACGCGCACCGCGCTCGCCATCTTTGCATCCAGCTTGCTGTTCGCGTTCGTCGCCGTTGACTGCGGGTTCGGTGTCTGGTTCCAGGAAGTCATCCTCACAAGTTCCGTAAAGAACCCTCAGCCCATTCCGCCGTTTACCATCCCGCCAAAGGATACAGCAACGAAATACCTCGAGTTTCTAGCCGTGGGTGATGCTGGAACGGGCAGAGCTGGCCAACGCGATATCGCCGATGGTATGGGACGCAAGGCTGCTGAAAATCCCGTTTCGTTTGTGCTTGTCCTCGGCGACAATTTTTATGCTTCGGGGGTGAGCTCCGTAACCGATGAGCAATGGGAGCGTAAGTTCGAAAAAATGTATTCGCACACGAGTCTCCAGGTTCCGTTCCATGCCGTCCTGGGTAATCATGATTACTATACTAATCCGCAAGCGCAGGTTGAATACACCGGCGTGAGCCCGAGCAAACGTTGGAAAATGCCCGCTCGTTATTACACGTTCAGTGAGGCTATCGATGATACCTGCTTAGTTCAGTTTTTCTGCCTAGACACAACTCCGCTTGATGCCGAGAGAGTTGAGGAGATTGAAGAAGGCCAAACGATTGAAACGGTCGATTACAGAGAACAGCTGAAATGGTTCGAGGAACAGATCCAGCTGTCCAATGCTCGGTGGAAAATTGTCACAGGACATCATGCCCTGTATTCGGGCGGATCGCACGGCGATAACAAAGGAATGATCGCTCTGCTCGAACCAATTTTTGTTCGACACAACGTCGACGTGTACATCGCCGGCCATGACCACCACCAGGAGCTCAAGAAACCCATCAAGGGGGTGCATTATATTGTCTCTGGCGCCGGAGGGACACACCGCAGCGTCACGTGGCAGGACAACACAATTTTCGCCATGACGAATATGGGCTTTACGTGGCTCAGGCTTTCCGCAAGAGAACTTCTTGTCGAATTCTTCGATAGAGAGGGCAACCTTCTGTACGCCCACGTTGTTCCGAAGATGTGATATTTCGCGCCTTTGGGAAACCAAATCCTTTTCCTTGTTGTTCAGCTGTAGTTCGAAGAAATTCCTGATCATAAGGTACAACCATGAAAACACTATTCATACTTCTCATACTGAGCAGTTTGTCCTCTCTGGCGTTGACACTCATCGGTGCAAAAAAGAAAGAGGCCTCCAGTGTTGCTAACGTTCCGCCATCGGGGGATAACGAACCTCGGGTAAAGGAACTCGGCCTTGTCAAATGGATGAGAGGATTCGAAAGTGCTCAACGAGCGGCCCTTGAATCGAAGAAGCCGCTGCTCATTCTCTTCCAAGAAGTACCGGGCTGCGCAACATGCGTCGGATACGGCGAACAGGTTCTCAGCCATCCCCTGGTTGTTGAAGCCATTGAGAGTGAATTTGTTCCACTTGCTGTGTATAACAATATTTCCGGAGGCGATCGAACGACGCTTCAATCATTCGATGAACCGTCCTGGAATAATCCTGTTGTGCGGATCGTAACCGCCGACCGGCAGGAACTCGTCCCGCGGCTTGACGGTGACTACTCTCAAAAAGGGCTTACCTCGGCTATGGTGGCTGCGTTGAAGCGATTGGGACGACCTGTCCCAGCATACATTCAACTTCTTGACGCGCAGCTTTCACGCGAGGATCGTCCGCTCGAACAAGCGACATTTGCGATGTCGTGTTTCTGGACGGGCGAAGCCGAGTTCGGCAGCGTGGATGGCGTACTTTCGACAAAACCAGGATTTGTCAAAGGCCATGAGGTTGTGGACGTTACTTTCGACCCTTCGGTGATTCCCTACAAAGAGCTTGTGCGATATGCCAAGGAGAATTCCTGCGCAGTACGCGTTTTCACTAAAAACCGAAACCAGCAAGAAATTGCGATGCGGATGGCGGGCGATGCGGCACAACAAACGAACGAGATTTCTCGCCCCGACGATGAACCAAAATATTACCTCTCGCGCACGCTCATGCGTTTCCTTCCCATGACCGAGATTCAGGCGATGCGCGTGAATGCTGCCATCGCGAAAGGTCAAGATCCCGATGCTTTCCTTTCTCCTCGCCAGAGAGATCTTTTCCGGCACATCCAAGAACATCCGAAAAATGGATGGAAGAAAACGATCGGAGGAGACTTCTCGTCCGCGTGGCATGAGGCGATGCGCACAGCAAATAGAATCAACGCTAAGGAGGAGAAGCGGGCCTTCTCAGGGGCACACTGAATAGCGCATCCACGCGGTAAACCTTCCGAAGGACCTCGTGCGGTGAAGAAATCCTTTGGAAGGTCATGAGCGGGTTGCTTTTTGTCGCATCATTCCTGATTTTCCATCCCGACCATGCCCCGTGTAAAACTCGAACTTCCATCGAAGTTCCATTTCTCCACCGAAATTCCCGTCCGCATCTCTGACGTCAACTATAACGACCATCTTGGCAACGACGCCGTCCTTTCAATCATTCACGAGGCGCGCGTCCGTTTCTACAAGAAATTTGGGTTCACCGAACTGAATATTGAGGGAGTTGGGACGATCATGTCAGACGCCGTTCTTGTTTACAGATCCGAATCTCATTACGGCGATGTCATTACTGTTGATATTGCCGTGGATGATATGCAGAAAAAAGGCTTCGATTTCCTTTGCCTCCTCAGCAACAAGGAAACCCACAAGGAAATTGCGCGTGCAAAAACAGGAATCGTGTTTTATGATTATGAGAATAAGAAGATCGTCGACATGCCCTCGAAGTTCCGCGCTCTTTTCCAACCATGATAAAGCGCCTCGCCGCCCGCGGAACAGCTTTTCTCGTTTGCTCGGTTTCTTTCTGGACGTTGTGGCCTCCTTCCGAACGCGGCGGCGCGAAACATCAGGCCAGGCCCGTGTGGAATAAGCACCGCATCATCGATATACACGGCCACATTGGCACGTTTAAGGGCTACGACCTCAGCACCGAAACACTGTTGAAGAACATCGAGCGTTATGGAATCGAACTCGTTCTCATTTCGAACATCGACGGCGCGGAACTCAAGGAAACGCGAAACCTGCACGACATCGCTGCAAATAACGCAACGAGTGAAGCGATAAAACGCTATCCGGAGAAACTGCGCGGACTCGTCTGGGCTCGTCCGAAGGATGGATCACCTTCGCACCTTGAACAATTTTTGAATGATTCGTCGCTGGTTTCGCCAAACTCAAGAGTGTTTGTCGGCTTGAAGCTTCATCCGATGATGAACCACTTTCCTGCGGACGACCCTCGAGTGGATCCCTACCTCAACCTATGCGACAAATTCGATATTCCGGCTGTGTTCCACTGCGACAAGAGAGGGACAAATGGGGATCCAGAAAAGATTTACGCAACCGCAAGAAGGCACCCAAAAGTCCGCGTGATTTTGTATCACATGGTATTCTTCGGCCCTCATGGTGATGCGATTGATGTGGTGAAGGAGTCGATGACAAAAGGTGATGCGCAGTTGTATCTCGAAACGGCCCAGGCGAAACCGGAGGATATCGTGAGAGCTGTCAAAACGCTCGGTTCGGAGCGCGTCCTCTTTGGCACGGACGCGACGTATTATGGAAAAGAGCATTACACAAAATACGAATCGATGGTGCGCCAACTGAAGGCCGAACTTTCTCCAAGGGATTTTGCAAATGTTATGCGCGAAAACGCGAAGGGACTATTCAAGCTGGAATGAACGAGCCCCCCTCCCAGAGTTTCCAGAAGATACACTGACATGGTGAGTGGAGTCGAACTATGCAATTAGCGAATTCAGAAGCTTGGGTTTACATTCTACAGTGTTCGGATGGTTCCTATTACACAGGAAGTACGACTGATCTCGACTCCCGGTCAAGTTACTGTGGTCTGACGACTTCCCAAACATGGAACAGGCATGTGAGGTCGAAAAGCAAATAAAGGGATGGACCAGAAAGAAAAAGCAAGCGCTCATGAAAGGCGACTTTGAAATCCTGCATTGGCTATCGGAATGCAAGAATAAGACGCATTTCAAAAACAAGAAATGACAATTCGTGAGTGCAAGGGCATCCTTCGACTTCGCTCAGGATGTCTGAGTATTACTATTTCGAATTGCATGGAAATCCACGAAGCAGTGTTCCTTTTCTGGTATTTAAGAAGAAAAATCAAGGCATGGTGAGCGAAGTCGAACCATGAACCTGGCGAATAGTCACAAACCCCGCGTCGTTATCCTCGGTGGCGGCTTCGCCGGCGTGTATGCTGCCATGGAACTCGAATCCCAGCTCGCCAACCGGGACGACTTTGAAATCACCCTCGTCAACAAGGAAAACTACTTTGTGTTTCAGCCTATGCTGCCGGAGGTCATTTCGGGCAGTATCGGCATTCTCGATACCGTCAGCCCCATCAGACGGCTTCTCCCGAAAACGCGCCTCATTGTCCGCGATGTTGAAGCACTCGATCTGCAGCAAAAGAACATTACCCTCAGTCAGGGATTCCGTCCGAGGCCCTACTCGCTTCAATACGATTATCTGGTTTTCGCGCTCGGCAACGTGACGGATTTCCGCGGTATGGTGGGACTTCCCGAGCATGCCCTTCCCTTCAAAAATCTCGCCGACGCCATTTTCCTTCGTAATCATGTCATCCATGTCCTTGAAGAAGCCGGCATCGAGTCCGACCCTGAATTGCGTCAGCAGTTGTTGACGTTCGTGATTGCCGGAGGAGGTTTCTCAGGCGTCGAAGTGTGTGCCGAGTTGAACGATTTCGTGCGCCACGCAGCGAAGCTTTATCGGGGAATAGAACAAACCGACATCAGGGTCGTGCTCCTGCATTCGAGTGAACGGATTCTGGACCGTGAAGTCAGCAAAGAACTTGGCTTATATGCGGAGGAGCTCCTTTACAAAAGAGGCGTGGAGATCAGGCTTAAGACGCGTCTCCGTTCGGCGAGCTCTGACGCCGCAATCCTCACAACCGATGAGCGCATTCCAACAAAAACTTTGGTATCGACCGTCCCTTCTTCCCCGCATCCTCTGATCGATGGCCTTGACATACCGAAAGACAAAGGAAAAATCAAATGCAATGGGTTCCTTGAAGTTGAAAGCCTTGACGGAGTCTGGGCAGTCGGGGATTGTGCCCTCATCCCCAACCCGTCCGGAGAAGGATTTTGCCCGCCGACGGCACAGTATGCAATTCGTGAAGGCACGACGGCTGCGAGGAACATTGTTGTCTCCGTTCGCGGAGGCCAGAAAAAGCAATTCCAGTTCAAAGGTCTCGGGAAAATGGGATCGCTTGGTTATCGAAGCGCCGTAGCGGAATTATTCGATTACTTCCGTTTTTCAGGTTTTCTAGCCTGGTTTCTCTGGCGGACGATTTATCTCTGGAAGTTGCCCGGCCTCGACCGTAAGATTAAAGTCGGATTGGCGTGGGCTCTCGACTTGCTCATTCCTCCCGAACTTGTCCAGCTAAAACTCGGCACCGCGCAAGGCGTGGCGCAGGCGCATTTTGAACCGGGAGAAGTTGTGTTTCGCCAGGGTGATTTGGGCGATTCTCTATACATTCTGTTGCGCGGCGAGGCCGAAGTCGTGCGGGAGGACCACGGCGAACAGAAAGTCATCGCGCACCTGCAGCCGGGAGAGTTTTTCGGAGAAATGGCGCTTCTGAATCAGAAAACGCGGTGGGCAACCATCCGGTGCATCAAGCCGACAGACGTGCTGACGGTGAAGAAGGGCGATTTTACGGCGTTAGTGGCAAACCTTCCGGATATGCGTCAGACGTTTGAAAATGTCATGGCGAAACGAATGGGAAAAAACAAATAACCCGACCTTCAGAAGGTTTTCCATGCTTTGACATGACCTTCGAAAGGTTCACTCGAACCACGAGGAGATCATTGTATGCCGCTCAAACCTGACATACGCAAAAACATCTTTAACAAACTCAAAGCCTCGCTGAAAAAACAATGCCCGCCAATGGTGAAGGCAAAGGATACATCTGAAACGTTTGAGATTATCGGGAACAAACCTGTGCCTTACGGCAGCACGAAGAAGACGATTCCTGGAATGTATTTCTCAAGCACGGTCGCCCGCAAAGATATGGTGAGCTTCTATTTCCTGCCTGCGTATTTCAATAGAAAGGGGTTTGACCGAGTGGCGCCAACAGCGATGAAATGCCTGAAGGGAAAGTCCTGTTTTAACTTCAAAAAAGAAGAGCAGGTAATAGAGGAAGAACTCGACGCGCTGCTCTCGCTGGGTGTGGAGATGTGGAAAAAACAGGGTTACATGAAATGACTTGAATACTGACCAGATCCTTCTGTCGGAAACTTACGGTGTCAATTGAAATGCCAGCCACCATCGCCAATCCTGGACGTGTGATCCTTCGAAGTCGTTTACAATGTTGGGCGTGACAAGTAATCGTATATTAAACAGGTTTGACGGTCGCGCTGTGAAGCCGATGAGACCTGTTGTGCGTACATCGCTGACGCGTTCGCGCGGCATCGTGTAACGCTCTCCAAAATTTTGCTTTACCTCGTTTCCGTTAGGATTTTGCCGGTCCCTGAGGTCAATGATCGCAAGAGTCACGTCATTGACGTCCCAGCCTGACATCGTGCGGCAAACACCGATCATGGCATCAAATCGTTCGCCGGCCCGCCACTCGAATACGATTGGAATCTGAACGGTCGTTACTTCAGATGTGAAAGTCCACAGCAGGCGTTTTTGTTCGAGAGTTCTGTCGAACCAATTGTAAGCGTAGTTCCAGTATGAACTTGTGTATTGTGACTGCCGAAGGGAGAAAACTGTCTCGTCGGTTTTCGTTTCACTATTCTGAAATTCGTACTGGAATCCAACAGTGACGCTCGTCCCGTCGTTGGGGCGCCAACGCAGAGAAGCGAAGAGCCGGTGTACAACTCCCGTCCTCTTCCCTCCTCCCGACCTCGTATCGAGAAGCCTGGAGAACCCCTCAGACATCGAGAGAAGTGTATCGTTGTATCGGTAGCGATAGCTGTTGAACGACGTATCTGAAATCAGTGATGCGAGACCGATGTCCACGTTCTGCCTGTTGACACCGTAAACCAGGTTGAATGTCGTGGATGGGGAAATCGCCCGAAGTAATTGAATGCCGCCGTACGTCGTCTGCCCCCTATGATCCCACGTTTGGTCCGTCAGCCCTGACCTCATATAATAACTCCAGTTGGGCTCAACGCCGAGAGTTCCGGTTCCATAAAAGGAAGTGTCTGTTTTGATCAGCCCCTGATCCGCAGTCCCCTGGAGACGTCCGGCGACAACGCCAAATTCATCGTGCCCATTGAAATGGAGACGCAAGCCCGCAGACAGATCCCAATCATTATAGTGTTGGTTGCGAGATTCGAGGTTTCCCCACATCGATTTGTAGTTGGGGTTGTAGTAAGGATCCCACAGGTTCTGCGAGCCGAACGACCCGTCGCGTTGGAACGTTGTGCGTCCGAGCTTCGCCCCGACCTCTATGTCCTCGGACAATTCAAACGCCGCAAAGAATGCCACCATGTGCGCAATATGATGGATGTCGTCGTTTCCTTTGTAGCGGTCGACAATAGGAAGATCCTCCGGCGATGCTCTCGTTCCAGCAAAATCGTAGCCGAGCACTGAACGGTAAATATCCTGCGGTATTGCGTAATACTTGTCGTCCTGAAACACTGCCTGGTAAGTTACGCCGGCAGAGAAATTCGGGAGAACACCTGGGAGTAGTCGAGTGAGATATGCTCCGGAAAACACCGGCTGCAATTCTTTCCGTGTGTTGATGTAATAGCTCGGGTAAGGAAAATACGCCATATCCCTCACAATGAGATAGTCGTACATCGGATAGTAGTATCCCCTTGATTG
>JACQPT010000053.1 GCA_016207415.1 Ignavibacteriales bacterium | reverse complement strand
TCATTGTCAACAAGTTGACAGATGATAGGGAAAACTTGGCCCAGAGACAAGAGAACCGGCTGCCACTCCACGTGAGAGTGAAGATCTTGATGCTCAAGAAGGGAATCAGCCGAAAGCAGATTATGCACCAGCTAGGGATGTCGAAAAGCCTTCTCAGCAGAGCTCTTGGGGGGACACGGCACTCAGCTCTCGAAAAGGTTGCAAATTATGTGCGGTTGTTTGGGCGCCAAGGGGTCAAATTTGTCAAAATCGCGGGCGAAAGGAAAAGCATTGGATAAGCGTAAAGAAACCATTCTCATAGCTGAAGACGATGAGATGATGCGCATTGCGGCGCAAAAACTTCTCGAATTGGAGGGATATCATGTCATTTCCATGCCGGACGGCCGTGAAGCCTTGAAGGCATTTATGGAAAATGTAGGACGGATACACTTGATTTTCTCTGACCTTGAAATGCCCCACCTGAACGGCATTCAACTCACAAGAAAAATAAAAGCCGTCGATCCATCTGTGGAAATAGTGTTGACGAGCGGAAATCTTCATGCCGGATTGCGGCAAGAGCTTCAAGAGGCAGGCGTTCAGCACTTCATACCAAAACCATATCGACCCGAAGATCTGTTTGATATGATCCAAAGGATCTGCAAAGAAAAGTCGTGATCGTGGATGCGGGAACCTTCTCAGGCGAAATCATGAAACCCCAAGTATCATCGGCTAAGAGGCGTACGCAAGTGCGGAAAGAATGTCTAACGAACAGAAAGGTTGTAGAGATGTGTTGGTGGGCTTTTATTATTTCTCCATCTCCGGACGGGATTGGATCGCCTCGAAAATCGAATAATGAAGGTATGGATTCTCCATCCTGTTGGAATTCACCACACTACGATTCTCCAGCTTAGTCTGAACAGTGGAAATCGTCACCTCCGTCGAATCCGCCGCGTAAGGCGTCAGGCTTAGCGCGACCACGTATCTGTAGCTCGTTGCTTTTGTTTCCGCTGCCGGAGAGGAGTACATATCCTGACTGCGTAACTCAGTTCCTCGGGGGCCTCAAATCGGTCGCGTTGATTTCGTGCGACCATCTGAGTTTTCCTGTGTAGTCCCAGCATTCGAGTGTCACTTTTCTGTCTGTCCGTTTTCCGCTGAACCTCATGAACCCGAAATTCTGAGCATTGAAAACGAGGGTTCCCGGAACCCGGGCCGGATTGTCGAGTTCGCGTTGCGGATTGCCCATCCCGGCAGTGAGGGGAGAGCTCGTGAAATCATAGAGAGGGTAAAACGACGTATCGGCGATTTTGATGAGTTCAGTGTGGTGGCGGTCTCCGGACAAAAAAAGAACCCCGCGGACTTTTTGCTGCTTGATGAAATTGATTAATTGCCGGTGTTCGGTGTAATCGCTGAACGCTTCAGAATAATGCAACGGGTTGAGCATCTGGTTTCCGCCCGCGATGATTTTGAAGGTGGCGCCGCTGCTCACGAGCGCATCCTTGAGCCATTGCAGTTGCGCTTTTCCAAACATCGTTTTTTCTTCGGTGTCCGGCGCTCGGTTGGGTGAACGATGGTAGCGGTCGTCGAGCATGAAGAACTCCACGTCAGCCCACTCGAATCGCTGAAAAACTCCCGGTGTTTCCCTCGTCCCGTACGTTTGGTTTGTCCAGAAAAGCTTGAACGTTTCGAGGGCATCCTCCTTCAACCTGTAACTTCGGTCGGCATCGTTCGGCCCGTAATCATGGTCGTCCCAAATCGCATAGTGGTGAACAAAACCGAGTAACGGCTGGAGCTCCGGAAACGACCTCGTGTGCGTGTAACGATGCCTGAGGCCGTCAACACTGTTCCAATCGACTTCGCGGTAATACACATTGTCGCCCAGCCAGAGCATGATGTCCGGACTCTTTTCAACTAGCTTCCCCAGAGTTTCAAAGTGTTCTCCGTATGGTTTTCCGGGACGGTCCCACTCAGTCTCGTTGACGTAAAAACAGGATGCGACCGCAACCGTGAAGTCCGGCGGGTCGGTGCGCCATTGCCAGAGAGGCTGCGTTTGAAAACGCAACGGGTAGGCTCGTTTTTCGAGTTTTCCTCCGATGAGGAGTTCATACTCGTACTTCGTTCCCGGCGAGAGGTTTCCCAGCAGTACGTGAGCCGTAAAAGCATTCTCTGCAGTTGTCAATATCTTTTCACTCATCGCCTTTTTGTTTGCCGCGCCGACAGGCCAATACCGGAATTGGACGCTCGCCGGTTTCGTCGTCTGGACCCACAGCATAACTTCGGTCATTTGCCCGTAGCCTACCATCGGGCCGGATTGAAGAAGGGATTGACTTACCGCAAAATGAACACATACGATCAAAAGGAGAAAGGAGAGAGTTCTTTGTTGATTCCTCATGTTGATGTCCCTCCGATGTGATGTTAAAACAGCAGAAAGTGGAGGATTAGTCCGAATGAAACAGGCTTGCGGATATTCCGGGTGACTTGCAAGCCGTCTGGAGAAACGTTACATTTGTTTGCCCGCCATGGAAAAAAAATTCAAACTGCACCTTCTCGAAGACAAATTCGCCATCAGCAAACTCCCGTTGTTCGAAGATGTGCCAAAAATCTTCTCGAAGGGTGAAATGGTCTTCATCATGCGCACGGACGAAGAGCTCTCCATTATCAGCCCGGAGTTCATGGCCCCGACCAACGTCCAGCAGGAAATCGGATACCGCTGCTTCCGCGTGGACGGCCAAATGGGTTTTCAAGAGGTCGGCGTTGTGGCCACATTGTCTAAATGCCTCGCCGACGCCAACATCAGCATCTTCGTTGTTTCAACATTCAACACGGATTATATCTTTTTCCGGGAAGAGCATCTGCTCAAAGCCGTGAAGGCGCTTCAGGCGGCCGGACACGAGTTTGTGCATAAAGAGCAATAACGCCGCTTCCAGCATCATCCAACAAAAGATTTCAGCTCGCCTAATTGCAGTGTTCCTTCATGAAGCGCTTTTCCCAGGATAACGCCTGAGACGCCCTCTTTAGCAAGCGCATTGACGTGCCGAATAGTGGAAACTCCACCCGAAGCAACCAGTTCAACACCCTTGAAAAATGATCGGAGTTCTTTGTAGAGCTCGAGATTGGGACCATCGTTCGCACGTTCGCGCACGATGTCCGTGTATTCAAAACTGTTGGCGCCGGCATTCTTCAACTCCATCATGAACATTGTCGGCGATTGCTCGATCTCTTCAAGCCACCCACTGTGAACGATCTTTCCATTGCGGACATCGACTGCGACGGCGATTCGACGCGAACCAATTTCGTGAATCCATTTCTTCACAAGTGAGGGAAGCGTGACGGCGATGCTCCCGAGAACAACACGGTTGGCGCCCATCTGCAGGAGCCGCTCGATCTCCTCTTTCGACCTGACGCCGCCGCCGATTTCGAGTTTAACGTTTTCGACGGCCAGTAAAGCCTCGATGGTGTTCCAGTTTTTCACCTGCCCGTATTGTGCGCCTTCGAGGTCAACGATGTGAAGAAACGAAAGCCCCGCTCCGGCGAAGCTCTTTGCCGCATCCAAAGGCGACCTGGGATACTCGGTTCGGTCGTTGAAGTCGCCTCCCCGCAGGTGAACACACTTGCCGTTGTAGATCTCGATTGATGGAATGATCTGCATGGTTGGCGATTGTTCCGAGGTCGAAGTAAAGCCAGCAGAATGTAGGCCTTTTTTGGCTTGTCAATCAAGTCCGTTTTCTCTACTTTCTTCAGCGGTATGATTGCGTTTTCCGACATTGAAGCGGCCTATCACGTTGTCAAGCCGATTGTGCATAAGACCCCACTGCTCACTTCCGCGACTCTGGACAGGCACTGTGACAATCGCGTCTTCTTGAAAGCCGAGAATTTCCAACGAATCGGCGCATTCAAGATTCGCGGCGCTTACAACAAAATCGCTTCGCTTTCCAGCGCAGAACGAAATCGGGGCGTGGTGGCGCACTCTTCGGGAAACCACGCCCAAGGCGTCGCCCTCGCCGCCAGCATACTGGGCGTTCAGGCAACTATCGTAATGCCGAAATCCGCCCCTCCCAACAAAGTTGCCGGGACGAAATCCTACGGAGCTGAAGTCGTTTTTTGCGAAGATTCCTCTGATGACCGGGAGCGCGTGGCCGGGCTGCTGGAGAAAGAGCGGGGACTCGTCCCTGTGCCGCCCTACGACGACGACATGATCATCGCCGGCCAAGGGACGGTCGCCGTGGAAATTGCTCAAGATATCAGGGACCTTGCTTACCTGTTTGTTCCCGTGGGCGGCGGTGGACTCATAGCAGGGAATGCTGTCGCAGCAAAAAGCCTTTTTCCAAAAGTCAAGGTCATTGGTGTAGAAACAGAAGCGGCGAACGATTGTTATCAGACATTTCGCAAAAAAGAAATCGTACGGATCAATCCGCCCGCAACGATCGCCGACGGGATGCGCACACAGTCAATCGGAAAGAGGAACTTCGAGATCCTCATGGAGTATGTCGATGACGTCATTACCGTCAGCGACGAGCACGTGGTGGATATGATGAAGTTTTTGATAGAACGGATGAAAATTGTGGTTGAGCCAACAGGAGCAGTGGCTCCAGCGGCAGTGTATCACAATGTTCTAAAACTTGCCGGGAAAACTGTGTGTGCCGTCATCAGCGGGGGGAACGTCGATCCTGCATTGTTGAAAAAAATTCTTTGAAATGGTGAATCTATGACGCTCCAGAATTATCTCAGCTACTTTGACGAAATGGTCAAGCCGACAGAATCCCTTTTCCGGCTCGTTCCTTCCGACAAGATCGACTGGAAACCGACGGAGAATTCGCTTTCCCTCGGTCAGCAGATGGCGCACATGGCTGGAGCTTTGGAGGTGTACGGCCGCGGTATTGCAACCGGAGATTGGGGGTTCACATCGATGAGAGAGAGGTTTGTGAAAAATCGACACACTCCTTCCGTCGCCATTGAAGAGGCCGTCAAAGTTCTCAACGGAAACTATGGGGAGTTCAAAAGATTGGTTGACTCATTGACGGAGGAAGAATTCAACACAGGTGAGATTGAAACACCTCAATTGGGTGGAAGGGCTCCGCGATGGAGAATTGCGATGTTAGCGGTAGAGCACCACGTGAATCATAAAGCGGAGCTGTTCATGTGTCTGAAGTTTCTCGGCGTACGAGTCAATACGGGTCACTTGTACCGGGGCTGACGAAAGAAAAACCGAGAGTTCGAACCTTGACGCTTTAACAAATGTTTAATACTTTGAAAACGACGGCGAGAGGCCGATCACGACCTGCCCGACCGTAATCTGAAAAATGAAGTTCTAGTACAGCGGATCATGAAAATTATCGTTTGTGTAAGCCACGTTCCCGATTCCGCTGCGAAGATTAACATCAGCCGCGACGGAAAATCCATAGACAAAACCAGCGTCACTTTCGTCATTAGCCCGTATGACGAATTTGCGATTGAGGAATCTCTCCGCCTGAAAGAGAAAAACGGCGGCGAGGTTACGGCAGTGTCGGTCGGTGGGGAAAATCATAAGGAGACGCTACGAAAAGCACTTGCCATGGGCGTAGATAAGGCAGTCTTGTTGAAGGATGATTCACAGCGGGACTCCATTGCCGTTGCCCGG
The DNA here is from genome assembly GCA_016207415.1 of Ignavibacteriales bacterium. GTDB lineage: Bacteria > Bacteroidota > Ignavibacteria > UBA10030 > UBA10030 > JACQPT01. The sequence goes on along the minus strand of JACQPT010000053.1, from coordinate 20,313 downwards.
GCAATAGCAGATTACACGAAAGAGGCCTCACCCGACCTTATCTTTTTCGGGAAACAATCCATCGATACGGATAATGCTGCCGTAGGTTCAATGGTTGCCGAGATGCTTGGCCTCCCGTCGGTGTCGGTCGTTGTCAAGCTGGAAATAAAGGACGGAAGGGTGATGGCCGAGAGGGAGATCGAAGGCGGGCACGAGAAAGTGGAAGCACGTCTCCCCTGTGTCATTGCCGCACAGAAGGGGTTGAATGAACCGCGTTACCCATCTCTCAAAGGAATTATGGGCGCAAAAAATAAGCCCATTGAAGAACGCGTGCCGACCTCAAGTCCACTCAGAGTTCAACTCCTCGTTATGCGGAAGCCACCAGCGAAGAATGCCGGAAAGATCGTTGGAACCGACGTGAGTGCTGTACCGAACCTCGTGAAGTTGCTGCATGAAGAAGCAAAAGTCATTTGAAATTCCTGCCGTCATTGGCGTACACCATGAACATCCTCGCATTTGTTGAACAAAGAGACGGAAAGCTGAAAAAAACGGGCTATGAAGTTGTGCGCGCTGCCCGGGCCGTGGCCGATGAACTCAAAGGTGAGGTCATGGCGCTGGTCGTGGGGGACGCCGTTCGAGATATTGCCGGCGAACTTGGAGCTTTCGGAGCGCAGAGAGTTCTGGTCGTGGAAGATCCACGCCTGGCGCAGTACTCGACAACGGCCTACTCGAAAATCGTTGCTGAGATTGCGGCTCGAGAGGAAGCGGGTGTTGTTTTCCTCAGCGCCACAGCCATGGGAAAAGACTGCGCACCGCGAATCGCCGTCAGGCTCGATGCCGGACTTGCGGCCGACTGCACAGCTTTGAAAGTCGAGGGAGGCGAGATTATCGCAACGCGTCCGGTGTATGCAGGAAAAGCTTTGACGGAGGTGAAGGTCACTTCATCCGTCAAGGTCTTTTCGTTGCGGCCGAATGTATTCACCGCGGGAACAGGAAACGGCTCGTCTGCGTCCGTAGAGACAGCGAAGGTGGAACTTTCTCATGAGGATTTTGCGGCAAAGGTCGTTGAAGTCACGCAGTCCAAAGGGAAGCTGGACGTTGCTGAAGCCGACATCATCGTTACCGGCGGAAGAGGGTTGAAGGGGCCGGAGAACTTCAATATCATAGAAGAACTTGCCGGTGTTCTTGGAGGAGCCGTCGGAGCGTCGCGGGCGGTCGTGGACGCCGGCTGGCGGCCACACGACGAGCAAGTGGGACAGACAGGAAAAACGGTTTCGCCTTCGCTCTATATTGCCGTCGCTGTGAGCGGCGCCATACAACACCTTGCGGGAATGTCTTCTTCGAAGTATATTGTGGCAATCAACAAGGACAAGGATGCGCCGATTTTTCAAGTGGCTGATTACGGAATCGTCGGCGACGCCTTCGAAATCGTACCCGCCCTGACGAGCGAAGTCAAGAAACTGCTGGGGAAATAATTCCGTGAAAACGTAAAGAGCTGCGTGGACAAGATACAAGTCGACATTTTGGGACTATCGACGAGCCCGTCGAGCGGCGGTGCGTACGCACTCATCCTCAAGGAAGTCAACGGACAGCGTCGCCTTCCGATCATCATCGGTGCTTTTGAGGCACAGTCGATTGCGCTGGAAATGGAAGGCATCAAACCACCGCGGCCCCTGACACATGATTTAATGAAAGCCATCATCGACACGCTTGGCGGAGGGCTTAATGACGTCTATATCAACGAACTGCGCGACGGGACGTTTTATGCAAAGTTGAGCGTGGACAGTCAGGAGATCGACTCACGTCCAAGCGATGCCATTGCTCTTGCAGTCCGATTCGGCGTTCCCATCTTTGTCGCTGACAAGGTTATGGAAGAAGCGGGATTTGTACCGGAATCCGAAGACGCTGACAAGATTGCGCCTCCCGGCCCGGCGACGAAGGAGGGGGAAAAGGAAAAGCCCAAGCAAAAGCTTTCAAAGCTGGAACAACTTCAGCACCAGCTTGCTGAAGCCATTGTCAAAGAAGAATACGAAAAAGCCGCCAAGCTGCGAGACGAGATCCAGAAAATCCAAGCCCGCAATTCATAACGCGTCTGGCGAACTCAAAAAGGAATCACCACGAACTTCTCCTTCCCCGTAAACCCACTGCACGCACACTGCGGCCGGGTATATTCATTCGTCGCCGGTGTCGCTCTTTTCTCTGCCGTTCCTCTCTATCCACAGGCGGTTTCACTCGAACCCGGAAATCTGACCCGCCTTATCGCTGAGGGCGATGACCTGGCCCAGAGACTTTTTCAGAATCAAAAGGCCCTCGAGAAGTTTCAGGAAGCTCTGGCACTGGCCCCCAATGATGACGAAGTCCTTTGGCGGATCAGCCGTTGCTACGTCGACCTAGGAGAGCACCTGCCATCTACAACAGAAGCGGAAAAGGAAAAGCAGTTGGCAACCTACGAACGGTCGCTGGAATATGCTGAGAGGGCTGTTTCGATAAATCCGAAAAGCTCCATGGCTTACACCCGAAGAGCTATCGCCGATGGTCGTATAGCGCTGTTCAAAGGAGTGTGGAGTGCCCTGGATTACGTGAAGCGGGCAAGGGCCGATTGCGAAAAAGCCATCGAACTGGATTCAATCAATAACGCAGCGTATTATGTGCTTGGCCGGACGCATGCGAAGGTGAGCGAGAAACCCAGGATAGTTCGTTGGCCGTTAGGGTTGGGGTGGGCCAGCCTGGAAGACGCCACAACGAACTACGAAAAGGCGATTTCGCTGCGGCCAGATTTTATCATGTACCGTCTTGACGCTGCCCGTGCCTACATTGAACTCGATGAGTATGAAAAGGCCAAAGAGCATTTATCCGTCATATCGTTGCTGCCGACCCAGGACGAGGATGACGATCAGTTCCGGAGAGAGACGAAAGAATTGCTCGAGTCGCTGAAACAGAAGTAGACAGAGGATGGAATTTACTTAAGCCCCGCGTTCCTACGAGCACGGGGCTTTTTTTATGTCTTTGCCTGTTTTCGAGCCTGCCACAATTCTCCAATCCACGCACTGACGAAGGCAATAACAAACCCTCCCAGTGTCCACACATAAATAAGACCAGCAGACCTCATGCTGAACGACCTTCCCCAAAAACGGTCAAAAAACAAGGCAAGCGTAAGAGTATATACGAATGCCGATATCGAGGGCTCGAGGATGGTTACGCCCCGGGAACGATATCCAATATACCAGCCGATGACGGCGAGCCCCGCAAAAAGCCAAATCCCCTTGGAAAGCTCATCAGCCAACCCAAACCGAGCCAAGCCGAGGAGGAGATATGAGGGCATCAGATGAAACACAACAAAGAGACAGTATCCGACGCCAACCCACCGCCAATCGATTTTTTTGAAGGGCCGAATCGTCTTTTCGTTCTCCATGTTTATTCCTTTCTTGCGTCTTATTCAAACTCTCCGACGTAACGCCAATCCCGGAGTTGTCCGTTTTCATTGACGGTGACCGTGATGGCCGCGTTCGAGTATATTTTTGATTGGGCTTTTACCAGACAGGTTTTCTCTGAGGGTTCAATTGTGTAAGTCCCATTGTCCGTGACGCCAATCTCCTCCCTGAGTGAAAACCCTATGTACGAACCGTTTCCCCCTAGCATGGATTTTGGGAGAATCTTGTATTGACGTGCGTTCCATGCGATGGTGTTCAGGTCGTTGATCATGTAGTCTTTGTTCCATTGAACAGCCTGAGCTGCATGCAGACGTGATGCAACAGAGCGTTGGGCTATGGCAGCAGGGACGGCGGGAATAACAGCCGAGAAGGTCAGAATACCGCCAAGGATAAACATCAGTGTCCAGACGCTTAAGCTTGGTTTCTGATCCTGTTCCTTGAGCATGCGTCGATGTCGCCAGCCGAAGAAGAACATCGCAGGGGCAATGACATACATGAGGAGGAAATTGCCAAGGACCGCGAACTGTTCACCGACAGGAACGAAGCCTGGCTGATTTCCTGAAAACTGCGAGAGACCCTCAGCTATTGTTTGACCCGCTGCGGTAATCCAGGGAAAAGGTGTGAAAAAGTAGCCTTCCAGGAATCCGCCTCGATTGAATATACGTTCAAACGTGAATACCAGCAGCAACGTGGCCCCCGTGGCAGCGATGAGAACCTGAATAAACTCCGCGGAGAATTCGGATGACGTCTTTTCCTGCTCAGTTCCGGGATTCATGGTTCACTCCTTTCGCGGTGAGGATATACCTTTCCTCAACCATTCCTGTCCTTCCGTTGAAGTTCTTGAAAGACGGATCCCGTCCCTTGACGTACAGTTCCTGCGCTTCAAGTACAATTATTGTATCCAATAGTGTGCTCACAAAAACACGAAGACTGTCGCTTTCACTGTTCGGTATGTGGATGTTATCGCCAACACGTGTGCGGGGGTAGCGACTCTCGAAGATCTTGCCAAGACTCATTTTTCTTATTCCGCGTCCTTTTGGGTTATGGTATTCATCAAGGATGGACAGGAGAGTGTCGGGGACCTCTGAGGCAATTATTCCACGGCCAATCGTCGCGCGAATGCTCAGGAGTGTCCTTTGTTGCCAATGGCTGGTGGAATCCATTCCCGTCCAAAAGACACCGAGCGCAGGGACGGTGATAACCGCGATAATCCAAGTTGCGGTTCGCGCCTTCTTCGTGAGTGGGGAGCGAATAGTGTATGCAATGACTGCGAGTATGTACACTCCGGCAGCAAGTCCCGCCACATTAAGATTGGGCCAGACTTCCGGATGGCTACCAGGGAGAAGAAAGGCAACGGAGACAACGATGAGACCACCGATGAGCCAGAGCAACATCATATGACCTCCCGCGGGTGTGAAAGGGATTTTCGAGTGGAAAGACGCCAGCGAGTGTACAAAAAATCTAATGACTAATCAACAACTTTATTTCACAGCGATTTCCTGTGACTGAGCACTCACTTGTTCCCGCTTCCGTAACGCCACCATGAGACCTATGAGGAGATAAAACGCGCCGGCAAAATAGGGGAGTGTATTGTGGAATTCGAATAATGCCCCGGAAACGAGCGGGCCAACAACCATGCACGCAGACATGATGGCGGAGAGAATCCCCAGTGTTTCTCCCTTCTTCTGCGGGTCGGAGCTCCCCGCCACTTCACTCGTTATGACGACGCGAAGGATGGACTGTCCCGTGCCAAACAGCGCGAGGCTGATGTAGAAAAGTTGGAGGGACTTCGTTGTCACGAGCATTGCGCCCAGTGTAAGAGTTGCAAACATCATCGGCTGAAGCGTGGATTCGCGAAAGAACTTGAGCCAGAACCTTTTGAGCAACAGGGTTTGATTAAGTGCGACAATGATACCGACACTAGTAAAGAGCGTGCCTGTTACAAAGGAGTCAAACCCAAACACATCTTTGACAAAAAGTGCAAACACCGATTGTGATGTGACAAATGCAAGCATGAACATCAGCCAGGAAAAATACACGGGCCGTAATTTGCTGTCCAGGAAAGCCCTGACGAGAGGGGCAAGAGGGTTGAAGTTCAAGGGGGTGCGCGTCTCCCGGTTTTTGTGAGTTTCCGGGAGGAAATAATATGCCGTGACAGTGTTTGCAAGCGCCATCCCTCCGGCAATCCAGAACGGAAATGCATGCGAGACTTTGCTCAGAACGCCGCCCAGAAGAGGTCCGAGCATGAACCCTACGCCAAACGTCGCCCCGATGATGCCAAGGCTTGCGGTCCGTTCCTTATCGTCCTTGGAAAGATCGACGAGGTAACTCTGGGCAATGGTAAAATTCCCTGCAGCAAGTCCGTCAATAGCCCGCCCGAGAAACAACAAGGGGATGGACGTCGCGCTGGCGAAGACAAACCAGCCGATTGCAGTTGTCAGCAGGCTGACGATAAGGATGGGCCGGCGTCCGACGCGGTCGGATAATGCCCCAAGCAGCGGCGCGCTGAAGAACGAGCAAAGTGAAAACGACGCGAACATTGTTGTAACAACAAAAGCGGAAGCGCCGAATTCAGTGACGTAGAATGGCAGAATCGGTATGACAATCCCGAAACCGATAACGTCAACGAGGACCGTGAGAATAATGATTATTTTTTCTTTGCGCATGAATGAGAAGGGCGACGAGCACGCCCGAACGCGTTGAGCCTCCTCACGTCGGGCACGCCTCGACGCCCAACAGGTTAGCAATTCCCCGAGGTCAATACGGTCGAAGTATAGGAAAAATCAGTCGCTTTTCATATGCTTGACTCAGGAATTCAATCGATGTATCTTATAAGGAGAAAACCTTTGAAGGGTTGCAAGCAACGTGGTGCTACGTCGCCTGCGGCAAAACCTTCGGAAGTCCTTAATCATGGCAGAGACGATCACACTTAAAGAGCTTCTGACGGAGCATACCAAAGAGGGCGAGCTGTACTCTTCCATGCCCAATCAATGGGTGCGGTGTTTCGCCTGCGGCCACAAGTGCAAGATTCCGCCCGGCAAAGACGGCATCTGTCGTGTGAGATTCAATCGCGAAGGAAAGCTCTTTGTTCCCTGGGGTTACCTCGGTGCGCTGCAGCTTGACCCCGTGGAGAAAAAACCGTTTTTCCATGCTTACCCCGGCTCAAAAGCTCTGAGTTTTGGGATGCTCGGTTGCGACTACCATTGTGGTTACTGCCAGAACTGGGTAACATCGCAGGCTCTTCGCGATCCCGTAGCCGGATCTCCGCCGGATTATATTTCTCCCGAGGAGTTTGTCGACCTCGCATTGCGAAACAAAGCAAAAGTTGTTACAAGCACCTACAACGAACCCCTCATAACGAGCGAATGGGCCGTCGAGATCTTCAAAATGGCAAAGCGAGTTGGCCTTGTGACCTCTTATGTCTCGAACGGCAACGGAACATCGGAGGTTCTTGAGTACCTCAAACCCTGGGTTGACCTCTATAAGGTCGACCTGAAAGGCTTCAGACAAAAAGAATATTCCCAACTTGGGGGTGTGCTCCAGAACGTCCTCGACACTATCAAAATGCTGCATGACCGCGGATTCTGGCTAGAGGTGGTTACATTGCTCGTCCCGGGATTCAACGATTCGGATGACGAGCTGCTTGACATTGCGCGATTTTTGAAAGGAATTTCACCGGATATCCCCTGGCATGTAACATCCTTTCACAAGGATTACAAGATGACCGACCCTGACAACACGCCGGTCTCAACGCTCGTTCGTGCCGCCGAAATTGGATACGCCGAGGGACTCCACTATGTCTACGCCGGTAATCTTCCGGGCGAGGTAGGGCGATACGAAAACACGTTCTGCCCTTCGTGCAGTCAGACGCTCATTGAGCGCTGGGGATTCCGCGTTGTAAGCAACAGAATAAAAGGTGGAAGCTGCTTCGCCTGCGGAACAAAAATCCCCGGCCGGTGGGAATAGTCCATTGATTTGACCGTCAAACGAATTCTCCGTTTTATCCCAAATTCTCTCTCAGCAGGAGGTTTTTTTGAGGCCAATTTTTGCCCTTTTTTCTGTCACCGTTATTGTCACAAGTTTCCACTGCGGGAAATCCGAGCCCCCGGAGCTTCGCCAAGCCGTTGCAGTCGTCAACTGGCATCTTGCTGAATACAACCTCGAGCGGTCGATGTTTCCTGCTGTGCTTCCCAACGGGACGCCCCGTCAGTGGGTCAGTTACTATTTTTCCACCATGGGTTCATCCGAACGTCTGCCGGACGAAAAACATGCGACGGAGGAAGACCGTGAAATGGCGAGGGCGATGCGAACTCCACTCTGGCCGGCGGGTGTTGCTGCAGTTCACTCAATGCCAAACCCGTCCCTCGGAAAACAAATCGTTTTGAAGTGGGATGATGCGAGGGGCATTGTCATCGTTGAGGCATACCTGAACCCCAGTGGAGAACCTGAGTTTGTATGGGAAATTCCATTGCCCCGGGCCACGTCCACAAATGAATTGGCGCGAATCTCGGCGCAGAGCCAAATGGAGATGGGAGGGACGTTTCAATCGTTCTAATGGTCACTTCGCGCAAAATCCCGTGAGATACACTCAAGGTCGCAGATGGTTTTGGCAAGCGCAACGAAAGCAAACGAGAAGACTATCGCTGGTCATCACCACCTTGACATTTTTTGTTCTCCCGCGGTTACATGCCCAGGTGGAATCGTCCCCGCATTTTTTCCCGAGCAATCAGCTCCTAAAGTCGTTTGTCGGCGATGGTATGGCACATCGGTTTGGTGCGGCAAAATTATTTGGGAATAGGCAATTCAGGGGCAGCATAGGGTCAACAATTCCTGTGATCTCAAGCGACTATCTTGGACTTCCCGCTCAGGCGAGCATTGGCGCCTCGGTTCACGCACAACTCGACCTTTCACAAAGCATCAGCCTCATCAGTACGGAATTCATCGTGGATTTTTTTCTTCTCGACGCTCAACTTGGTGGCAACACCGTCGTTCGTGTCGGCGTGAGCCACACCAGCCACCATCTTGGCGACAACGCCTTTGCCCGAATTCAGGGCTCGAAACCCCTCGACTACAGCAGGGATTATCTCCAGATGTTCCTGGTTCGCTCCTATGTTCATGTCCGGTTTTACGCGGGAACGCAATATGCGTACAACTTCGTTATCGATACACCGGTACGAAAACCATGGTGGCTGCAGGCGGGCTTCGACGGTGAAGTTTTTTCCTTTCAGCCGGGGTTCAAGGTCTACGCCGGTTACGACATAAAGTTCCGGCAGGAGTCGCATTTCGCTTCAACGCAAAGGTTTGAGCTGGGGCTTCTCTGGCCGTCGGATAATGGCCGCAGTCTTCGCCTCTCATTAGCCCATCAGGCGGGACTGGATGAGCGAGGCCAGTTCTTTTCCGACCACGTGCAATGGAACAGTGTCGGCCTGGCGATCGGGCTGTAGCTTCCTTTGGTTGTAATCGAAAAATCCCTCAAACAAAAAAATAACCTTCTGAGCTATGAAACCACAATTGTTTGTCGTGACCCTCGGGGCAGTTGCGGGGATTTTCGGAGCCAGGTATTTTGAAGTCGGCGTACTTGGAATGTTTGGATTAGTAATCGTAGGAATGTTTGCCGCGCTTTTTCTTTACCGCCTTTTCGCGAAACGTTCAAGCGTCTGATAGAGCTGATAAAAAGAGAGAAAGCAGATGCAATCAATGATCGTCCACAAAGAATTTCGACTTATGAATGTGAAAAGAAAGCTTTCGCGGGAACAACGCCATCTGAGTAAATCCGCCTTTGCCGCTTTGCCATTGTTCTTCATCGGCTGCGCATCGCAGCCGGCGCAAAGGGGCGATGCCCCGCCAAAACCAGACATCACAGTCCAGGTCGCCAGCCTCAATCTTGCGAGCTACAACAAGCGGATTGAAAGAGCCGAGCTCAGAAAACTCACCGCCGTCCTGAAGAAAGAACAGGTCGACGTCCTGGCCGTTCAGGGAATTACGCGTTACCCAGGCGTCGAGACGCGTGTCGATTTTGTCGATGAACTTGCAAAACTCGCGGACGTTAACAGTGCATTCGGCGAAATGGTGAACAACTCCGGCCGTCAGACCGGGAACGCCGTGTTTAGCTCCTACCCCATCCGTTCAAAATTCAACCAGTCGTTTGAGAAAGTGAAGTCAGCAAAATTCGAAGCTGCTCTCCAGGCCGTCATCGACGGTGGCACGAGGGAGGTACATGTCGTGAGCGCGCAGTTGCCAAAAACTTCGCTCGAAGACCAAATTGCATGCGTGGCGGCAGTTTCCTCGTTAACAACATCGGCCAAAAACGAAGCTGTCATTCTGGCCGGTAATCTGCCTGTTTCAGAGAAAGCTGTGGTGCGAAGCGGGTATGAGGATGCACAACGCCAGTCCGGGAAGAACACCAACACGCGCATCTGGTATCTCCAGAACGATGCGGTGAAGCTGATCTCCACTCGCTCGGTCGAGACAGATTTCGGCTCGATGCTCGTTGCCCAATTCGGCTTGTTCCGCCAACAGTTGCCCTAAAGGCTTTTCAACACCGCGAAAAACTATCAACCAAAGGAATCACATGAAGATCAATATCTTCCGCACCGTCCTCGTTTCTTTCTTCTGCCTTCTTTCGCTGCTTATTGGCATGTTGATCGGATCCCGTATGACGCCGGCGAGAAGCGTTGAGGGTGCAGAAAAACTTCTGGGTTTGAGTTTTACGTCCGCAAAACGCGATTCCATACTTGAGGGACTCCAGGAGAATCTGAAAAACTATGAAAATCTGCGAAAGGAATCCCTGCCCAACAATGTCGTCCCGGCAATTCTCTTCAATCCGATTCCCGTCGGGATGAAACTTGAAACAGAGCACAAACCTTTCAGGAAAAGCCCGGTCGGAAGAATCGCCGCGCCAAAAAATCTCGAGGATGCAGCCTTCTTCTCTGTCGGACAACTCGCCGAACTCATCAGAACCAGAAAAGTGACCTCTCAGCAACTGACGAAGATGTATCTGGATCGCCTGAAGAAATACGGGCCGAAACTCGAGTGCGTGGTTACACTGACCGAGGAGCTTGCTCTGAAGCAAGCGAAACGCGCCGACGATGAGCTTAGAGTGGGCAAGAATCGCGGACCTCTGCACGGCATTCCATACGGGGCGAAAGACTTGCTCGCTGCGAAAGGATACAAGACGACTTGGGGATCGGTGCCGTATAAGGAACAGGTCATTGATGAAGATGCGACAGTCATCAAGAAGCTTGAAGAAGCCGGGGCTGTCCTTGTAGCAAAACTGACACTCGGCGAACTTGCGTGGGGGGACGTGTGGTTCGGCGGCATGACGCGCAATCCCTGGAATTACAAACAAGGGTCGAGCGGCTCTTCGGCCGGCTCAGCTTCGGCAACGGCGGCCGGACTCGTGGCTTTCGCCATCGGGAGCGAGACATGGGGCTCGATCGTGTCGCCGTCGACACGATGCGGAACGACGGGGTTACGGCCAACATACGGAAGAGTCAGCAGGGCGGGAGCGATGGCACTCAGCTGGTCGATGGATAAGCTGGGACCCATCTGTCGAACGGTGGAAGACTGCGCGATCGTTTTCAACGTCATCTCTGGCCCTGACGGAAAAGACCAGACGGTCTACAACGTGCCGTTCAATTATGACCCAAATGTCAGCCTGAGAGGCATGAAGATCGGATACCTGAAGGCCGCTTTTGATAGCGTGAGAAACAACAAAGCCAACAGTGATTCTGTGCTGACGGTTTTGCGGCACCTTGGGGCGGTCCTTGTTCCTTTCGAACTACCCCAACGACCTATTGACGACATGTCGATCGTCCTCAGCGCCGAGGCTGGGGCGGCATTTGACGAACTCACGCGAAGCGGGAAAGATGACCTCCTTGTCCGACAGATCAAAAACGCCTGGCCCAATGTCTTCCGCACGTCCAGGTTTATCCCGGCTGTCGAGTACATTCAGGCGAATCGTTTTCGAACTTTGGCGATTCAGGACATGGGTAACATCATGGAAGACTTCGATGTGTATGTAGCGCCTTCCTTCGGCGACAACTTGCTGCTGACAAACCTCACAGGCCATCCATGTGTTGTCCTTCCGAATGGATTTACAAAGGAAGGAACCCCGACAAGCATCACGTTCACCGGGCAATTGTTCAGCGAAGGAAAGCTCCTCGCCGTTGCAAAGAAGTATCAGGACGCAACGAATTTTCATTTGAAACATCCCAAGCTGGAAGAATAGGACAACTGGGTTGAACTCTAAAATCCCTCGAAATGACTACGCCAAAGCATTGCAACGCTGAGTTCGTCGATTTTTCTTCTGATGCTGCCCGCTCCACAGCTTTCCACTTCCAAAAACAAAGCTCAAGGAACTGCTGCACGAAGTGACCTGAAGCACACTTCAGCCAACGCTTCCCACCGTTAAGTCTCGTCACCCTTCGCAAAAGCCTTTCAAAACCGGTCAGAACGAACCTTGAGGACTATCAGTATTTTTACTTAGGGTGGATTACAACAAACATAGTATTGACTCCCCGTACGTCGAGGACTATATTCGTCACCGTCGCTGGGAGGCAACTCACCTGTCTCCAGATTTCCAGCCGGTTCATGTAAAGAATTTGATGTAGAAGGACAAATCCCCTTTGTTCCGGTTCCTCTAACATCAGCCATCACCAACCAGTCATGGAGGCTCTCATGTCCAGTCTTTTACGCACGGCGTCTTTTGTTGTATTGTCAACGATGTTGCATGCATTGACACTCGCTCAAGATCCGCGAGTCATTTCCTATCAGGGCGTTTTGACGGATACAAACGGGGTCGCCAAACCCGACGGCAACTACAATTTTACGTTTCAACTCTATCCTGCCGCAACAGGCGGGACAGCCTTGTGGACAGAGACGAAGTCGCTTGCTGTCCGAAAGGGCCTCTTCGTTACCATGCTGGGTGACCAGGCTGCGTTTCCGGATTCCGTCAGGTTCGATACAGCGTATTGGCTGAACCTGCAGGTCGGGACGGAGATCCTTGTTCCCAGGGTTCGACTTGGAGCAGTTGGCTATGCGTTTTATGCCTTGCGCGCTGACACCGCGAAGTTCGCGTTCGCGTCGGTTGTCGGGTCAAGCTCCGTAGTAACCGCATCCATTCAGGATGGGGCAGTGACGACGGCAAAGCTGGCCGATAATGCCGTTACGACGTCCAAGCTTGCTAACGATGCAGTCACAAGTTTAAAGATCGTCGACGGCACCATAAGCTCCTCCGACGTCGAATCGAACTTCAAAGCACCGAAGGCTGATACGGCGATGTTTGCTTTTGGCTCGGTCGTCGGGAACAACAGCGTTTCAACGGCCGCCATTCAGGACGCGGCAGTGACTGGCGCAAAGATAGCGGACGGGACGATAACGTCCTCCGACGTCGCAGCGGACTTCCTTGCCCCCAAAGCTGACACAGCGATGTTTGCTTTTGCATCGGTTGTTGGCCAGAACTCAGTAGTTACCTCCTCCATCCAGGACGCAGCAGTAACTACGGCGAAACTTGCGGATGATGCAGTGACGGGTTCTAAAATCGCCGACGGAAGTATAACATCAGCCGACGTTGTCGCGACATTCAAGGCGCCCAAGGCGGATACGGCGATGTATGCCTTCGGCGCGGTTGTCGGGAGCAACTCCGTTGGAACGGAGGAAATTCAGAATGCCGCCGTAACGGCAGGTAAACTTGCCGACAATGCCGTGACGAGTGCGATGATCGTGGATGGCACGATAACGACCGCCGACCTGGCGTCCGATGTGAGGGCACCGAGAGCGGACACAGCGAGTTTTGCACTCAGCTCGGTGGTGAGCGATGGGTCGATTTCGACGGCAAAACTTTCGGACAACGCGGTCACCGGCGCGAAAATTGCCGACGGCACGATCTCCTCTGCCGATGTAGCAACGGATTTCAGGGCTCCCAAAGCCGACACAGCCACATATGCTCTCAACTCAGTGGTAGGAAACGGCTCGGTTGGAACCGATGCGATCCAGGACCTTGCCGTGACCACGCCAAAGATCGCTGACGGAGCTGTCACCGCTGAAAAGCTGGCTGACGATGCAGTCACGAGCACAAAGATAGTCGACGGAACTATCATTTCTGCCGATGTTGCATCAGATTTCAAAGCACCCAAAGCTGACACGGCAGATATTGCACTCTTTGCGCTAAGTGCGACGCTCTCCGGATCAGCAGGGGGAGATCTAACGGGGAATTTTCCAAACCCGACGATTGCAGATGGCGCAGTCAATAACTCTAAGATTGGCGACGGAACTGTCACCAACACAAAGATTGCCGACGGTTCGGTCGGAAACACGAAACTTGCTAATGATGCAGTTACAAGCGCCAAGATTTTCGATGGCACCATCACAACTGCGGATGTTGCTTCCGATTTTAAGACGCCCAATGCTGATACCGCTGATATTGCTCTCTCTGCGCCGAACGTATTGTCTTCCGCGAAATCATACACCGACACACAACTTGCTGCTGAAGCAACTGCACGTTCGAGTGGTGATGCTTCAACCCTTTCTTCTTCGAATGCCTATACCGACTCAAAAGTTGGAGGTGAGGCTACCGCACGCGCTTCTGGCGACGCTGCGACATTGGCCTCAGCCAACGAACACACCGATTCCACTGTCGCTAGTGATGTCGCGGCGAGAATCGCCGGAGATGAATCAACCCTGTCTTCCGCCAACACCTACACCGATTCGCTTATTGAAAACGAAACAACTGCACGAATTGCTGGGGACTCCTCAGCTGTTTCATCCACAAAATCATACACCGACACTCAGGTTGCTAATGAAGCTTCCGCCCGTTCGAGTGCGGACGACGCAACGTTGTCATTGGCTAATGATTATGCTGATTCAGTGGTTGGATTGTCCTCCCTGAATTTTGTTGATCTAACAACCAACCAAACGATAGGTGGCAGCAAGATCATTGCCCCTTCCACAGACATTACAGGGTTGATTGTCAAGCAGACCACAGCAATCGAATTCGGTTCGGACATTTTCAGAGTGCAAAGCAGCGATTCTCTTGATTTCAATAGCTACTTCAGCGTTGATAACCTGGGCGTGGTATCCTGGTCTAATACCGCAATCGGAAGCATTAGCGGAAACGCGACAACAGCGAATTCAGCACTGACGGCGAATACTGCAACGATTGCCGACAGCGCAGTTGTCGCTGCCACGGCATCCAATGCAGAACTCCTGGACGGGATGAATGGCAGTGATTTTGCCACAATCACTCACAATCATGACAGCCAATACTCGGCTCTCGCACATGATCACGATGGCCGTTATGGGCAACTAGCCGCTAACAATGCGTTTACCGGAACAAATACATTTGATACAAATACATTGACGGTTGACGCAACAAACGATCGAGTAGGAATAGGAACAAACTCTCCCAATTCAACTCTGCAGATCGCCGGTTCTCTGTCGCTGAAGATTGTGTCGACAAACCAGAATCATTCCGCGGCCGAGGAGAACGTCATACTCATAGATATTTCCCAGGGCAACAAGATACTTACTCTGCCGGCGATTTCTTCAAGCCTTGGTGGAAGGGTATATTTCGTTAAGATTATAAATGTTCCTGACACTCTGGGTCTTTACAATCTCAGTATTAACGTTGCTAACAGTGGAACGGAGACTATTGAAGGAGCATCGAGCCTTGTTCTGGATAACCTTTTCCAGGCCGTTATGATTATCTGTGATGGAAGTGCAAAATGGCTTGTTCTTAATAGGGAATTCGGTATCGCGCAATAAGACACCCCCATGAAAACTACAACGTTCACATCGATGCTTTGCAGGTTCGGATTGCTTGTGATTGTTTTAACTTCGAGCGTGATATCACAGACCTCGGTCCTCCGTTCATTCTCCTTTAACATCGCCTTCGGCATCACCACCGGCCCCTCCGGCCAGGCAAAATTCACGGTCGGAGAGGTTTTCTCGGGATTCGTTCGCGGAGAAACGTTTGGCGTTGGCTCTGGTTTCATCGCAGACACGATTGTGCAGAGCCCTCTTACTGGTGTTGAATCAGTCGACGCAATGTTGCCTGGTTCGTTTGTGCTAAAACAGAATTATCCCAACCCGTTTAACCCGAGCACGACAATAGCGTATGAGTTGCCGAAACGGAGCAGCGTCAAACTTGTGGTCTTCAACATACTCGGCCAGGTCGTGGCGATTCTCGTAAACGAAGAGAAAGCAGCCGGTAGGTACTCTGTAGTCTGGAGAGGGCGGGCAGAGAGTGGAATTCAGGCCTCAAGTGGTGTGTATTTCTACCGAATACAGGCCAAATCTGTCGAGGATGTGACGCACTTCATCGACACGAAGAAACTTATTTTGTTAAAATGAGTCACTGGACAACGACTTCTGGTTGCCTCCCAGGGAGTCGGGGTCCGTTCCGTAGGGGCGACGCCAGTCGCCCCTATGCTTTTTCTTACCTTGGTCGACCAGCATTGACCGCCTCTATTTCCTCACACAATTTTCCTGCCTCCTCACTTTCACCAACTGGCGTCATTCACCAACACTACTTCGTTCACTTGACATTAAATTACTGAAGTCTCTCTATTGAGACTTGTGGATCCCCCGGCTATTTTTGCTCACCCATCAACAGTCGGGAGGCAATGTTCCTGCCGTTCAAGATACGCCATCGTGTTGATGCAACGTTCGGTCTGTGTGTGAAGGCGAGTTTTTGTGCGCGGAGAAGGTTTGCACGTCACAAACATCATCAGGCTTAGCATGACACAGCAAGTAAGTTCCCCCCGACGCAAGGCCTTGTGGCTCACCGCTGCCAGGATCGTCGTCTTAGTTTTCATGGCCGGGATTGTATCCGGAGCAACAGGAACATTTCCCTACTTTCAGGATTTTTCATCCGATCCGATCAGAAACGGAGATTGGTCCGTCAGTAAGATTGGAACGGGCTCAGATCATTGGAGCCACTCAGCTACAGGGGGAAATTCCGGGGGGTGTTTAGAACTCACAGGCTATGTCGGTGGGGTGGGATTAGAGAATTACCTAGACCTTGAGCTTAATACGTCGGGAAAAACCTTCACAGGAGGCGAAGCCTATTCGTACGAGATCTACAGGGAAGATGGGCGTTTGCTCAATGGTGTCGTCACAGTCCAGGAAAACTCCAGCGGGTCTTTTCTGGACATCGCAGGATCCAGTTACCTAGTGAATTCACTAACTGCAAATACCTGGACTTCCAAGTCAGTTTCCCTCCCAACGGCCATGGGGGGGAAAAGCTCGGTTGTCTTACGCGTGAAAGTTACGAATGTGGATGTGTTGACGGCGTTTGATAACCTCAGGTTTGACAACGCTTCTATCAGCGGGGGCGCATTACCCGTTCAACTTGTTTCTTTCACGGTTTTGCCAAGCGGGTTCACTGCGCAGCTTCAGTGGTCCACAGCGACGGAGATCAATTGTCACGGTTTCAAGGTTGAAAGGGAGGATCCCGGGATTTCTCAATGGAAGAATGTCGGTTTCGTCAAAGGAGCAGGAACAACATCCTCATTGAGACGATATTCCTTCAATGAAAGGGTTCAAGCATCCGGCCGATACAAATATCGCCTCACCCAGGTCGATAACGACGGCTCGATGCATTTTTATCAATCCGCTGAAGTTGAACTTGGCACAGCGCACGCTGCCCCTTTTCTTCTTGGGTCAAATTATCCGAATCCATTCAACCCAACCACGACCATAGAATTCACGGTACCACAAAATGGGCCTGCAGCGTTGATTGTCCATGACCTGTCAGGACAACTCATCAGTATGTTGTTTGATGATAACGCGGAAGCCGGGAAAGTCTATGCAGTCAAGTTCGACGGAAATAAGCTTCCCTCCGGATTGTACTTTTACAGGCTTATGACAGGCGGAGAGAAGTTTCTGGGGAAAGCGCTTTTGATAAAGTGAACAATGAAAATGTTTCGGCCTGGTCGTTCTAGGAGATTGCTGCCTCAATAAAGGCCTTTAGTTTCAGTTCATCGAGTAACCCGTTCGTCCTCACGCCGCTGCACACATCCACGCCAAACGGTGAAACGGCCTCAATCGCTTGCCGGACATTTTCTGCCTTGAGTCCCCCAGCAAGATAGACCGGCACATCCACAGCTTCGCGAATCTGGCTGCTGATGCTCCAATCATGCGTCCGTCCCGTGCCGCCCAGTTCCTTTCTCGGCAAGGAAGGGTTTCCGGAATCCAGCAACAGTGCATTGACATGCTTTGCGGCAACCATAGCTTCTTTCACGGATTCTCCCCCGGTTACATGGATGACTTGGACTATTCGGATTCCGGGAAGAGATTTCCGCAGAATTTCATACCCCTTGATTGGAAAAGCATCTACGAGCTGAAGAGTGGTCGCGTTTGTCCTGCGTTGTTGGGCAATGACGGCATCGGGATCTTGTTTACTTGTCAGAAGGAAGGTTTCGATGTTGCGGGGAACAGCAGACGCGATTTCGGCAATTCGGTCTTCCGGGATTGGCCCTGGCCCGCTTGGCATTTCAGAAACGAGGCCGAGTGCCGAGGCGCCATAACGAATTGCCAACTTCGCCTCTTCGATGCTTTGCATGCAACAAATTTTCACACGTGGTCTTTCCATTGCAGCTAAAATGCCTCCGCGGGTCCAATGTACAACCCGCTCGAATTGTTCCCGAATCCAAAATCCACTCGCAAGTTCAGCTTTTCCTGAAGGTTGAAGAAATAGCGGAACCCGAGGCCGTATGAGGGTTTGATTCCTTTCACGCTGAATTGTCCGACTTCGTGCGCAACTTCTCCCACCCCGGCGAATGCCACGAAACCGATTCTCCAGAAGAGCGGAGTGCGGTATTCGGCCTGAGTTGTCAGGTAGTGGCGGTCGCGAAACCTCCCTTCGAAATATCCGCGCATCGATTCCTGCCCGCCAAGCTCGGCAAGCTTGTGAAACGGAGGTGAACCCGAAATGAATGTGCCGAAGAATTGCAAGGCAAGAACCTGATGTTCACCGAGAGGAAGATATCTGCGGACGTTGACGACGGTTTTGGTATATGCATAGTCACTCCCAAAGCCTCTGGAGAATCCAACGACAGACAAAAGGTGGTAGTGCCCTTGTTCGGGAGCAAAGACATTGTCGCGAGTATCATACGTCATCAAGGGTCCCATGCCCGCCGTTACCCCTCCCGTACTTCCGGCAATGCTCTTGGTGGAAAGCAGTCCTCCCGTCAAAAGATCCGAGAGTTTCCTGCTCTCCAGCAGGCCGGTCAGTCCGAGGTTGAGCCCAGGAAACAGCGAACGAAGAACTTTAAACTCCGTTCGAGAAACCCTGGATATGTAATTCTCCTCGGCGCTTTCGGAGGTGTTGTTGCCGATGCCGAAAAATTTCTGAGGATATCGCATAAAGAGAAAATCGCCATCTATCCGCCAGAGGCCTTCTTGAAGGTACCATTCTCCGGATAACTGGGCGATAAACTGCTTTCTTTCGGTGTAGATCAGGAAGAGGGCCGTCGTTGAAGGGTGAATGCGGGCATTGCTTTCCTCTGGCCTGAAAAAATACAGAAGTCCGGCTCCACCCGCCAGGCCTGTTTCAGGCGTGTAATAGGCAATCGGGATCGGCAGTATTCCCTGAGACTCCGCCCTTGTTGTGTCAACGGAATCCTGAAAGGACCTCGCGGCATTGAGGCAGAAGAGGGCAAGAGTAGCAGATAGTAACGGGATTTTCATCGATCGGAATCCTCGATCTGGCGTTTTATGGACCTAAGGACGGCCATCCTGATGATGCCGCTGAAAGGTCGGACAAAAAACCAATAAGCACGAAAGTACATCAGGCTTTTGGCGTCGAGACACAAAATACGTGTTTCGGTGGCGAGGGTCGTACCCCCGGAAGGAGTTTCCGACAAAGCGAAATTCCACACAGCTTTGGCATACCCGGGAATCTTGAAGTTTACGAATTCCATCGGAGCGATGAACTGAATGCACGCGGAAGGCGTCCAGAATTTGCCGACGATGCCGAGAACGATTTCGTCGTTTTCCCGCTCTCCGAGCAGGATGAAGCCCATGCGTTGCAGCCCCTCCAGAGAAGTGGCGCTGGTCGGCAATCCCCGCAGTTTGAACAGAAACTTCGTTAGCGGAGAGCTTTCAAAGCTCAGGTTGCGAATGGCAGAAAACACTCTGACAGAATTCGCGCGTGCGATAACGCTGTGATGCTCTGAGAAATCAAACTCAGGCAGGAATTCGTCGATGAGCATTTTTGTGTGAGGCCGCCTTCGAAGGTCAATGAAAAAGCCACAAAGGGTGCACTTTTGTGGCTTGTAAATTCTGAAAAATTGTCCTGTTTTTCAAAACACTTCCGCGGGATTGACCGTTTACAGCTTAAACCTTCCGAAGGTCAAGGCTGGGCATAAAAACCTTCGGAAGGTCCTCACGGCTATTTTGCAAGGATTTCTTCGTGCTGGCTGACGTTTTTCCCGTTCTCAGGAGAGAGGGCAACGGCCTCACCGTCGAGTTTCTTTGCAAACAAGGATTTCAACCATTCTGTGGTTTCTTCCAGCTTTGAGTACATCACCGGCACAATGACCAGGGTCAGGAAACTGGAGATTGACAGTCCGGAGATGATCGCGACGCCGAGAGGCCCCCAGAACCCCGCACTCTCCGCCCCAACGACAAACTTGAAAGCGCGCCAGTCAAAATCAAATCCTGTGGCAAGAGGTAACACACCGAGCACGGTCGTGGCGGCAGTGAGCATGATAGGGCGCAGGCGCGTCCTGCTGGCTTCAACGAGTGCCTGGTCGAGCGGCATTCCTTCTTCACGTTTTCGCCGCGCAAAATCCAGCAAGACGATGGCATTCTTCACCACGATGCCCGCAAGAGAGATCACTCCAACTCCCGTCATAATAAGCGAAAAAGGCGTTTGTGTGATAATGAGCCCCCACAGCAC
>JACQPT010000060.1 GCA_016207415.1 Ignavibacteriales bacterium | reverse complement strand
TTTCAAGCTGCTGGAGGACCGGACAGTGTATGAGAACGTCGCTTTCGCCCTGTACGTCACCAACACGAAGCGGAGTGAAATCAAGAAAAAAGTGCTTCACGCCCTCGCCGACGTGGGATTGAGCCACAAACGCAACCATATGCCGCACGAGTTGTCCGGCGGCGAGCAGCAGCGAGTCGTGATGGCCCGTGCGCTCATCAACGAGCCGTCTCTCCTCCTCGCGGACGAACCGACAGGCAATCTTGACCCAACATCTTCCGCCGAGATTATGGAATTGCTGACAAAGATCAACATGCGCGGAACGGCCATTCTCATGGCCACGCACAACTACGATTTAGTCAGGCTCTATCCCGCGAGGATTGTTCAGCTTAAAGAAGGAAAACTGGTAGAAGTGGAGCTGAAAAGAAGAAAATGATGGGTTTAGGTTGCCGCAATCTTTATCGCGACAGATTGCGCAATCCGACGATTCATCTCACCTGCTCGACTCTTCGCACTTCCGCGTGATCCAGCATCAGCGCCCGCTCTATCCCCGCCCGCAGCGTCATCATTGACATCGGACAGTCTTTACACGAGCCTACAAGCTTCAATTCAACAATTCCGTCCTCTGTAACTTGAACAAGCTCGACGTTTCCGCCGTCGATTTCCAGATACGGCCGGACTTTCCGGAGGCTTGCTTCGATGTCCTGTGAAGTCACCATCGTCTAACTGTTGGCTCCGATGAGAATCTCCACCTTTGGGGTCTGTGGCGCGGCAATGTTGCGGATGCTGATCTGAGCTGCAAGGTTGCGGGCGATCTTGCGAATGCCTTGAGCGTGACTGTTGTCCGGCTCCATTGCGACAATCGGTTTTCCCTGGTCTCCCCCGACGCGGATTTTGGTTTCGATTGGAATTTCGCCCAAAAACGGCACATCAAGCTCGGCTGCTGTCTTGCTTCCTCCACCGCTATCGAAAATGTTTTCCCGCTGGCCGCAATGCGAGCAAACAAAGTAGCTCATGTTTTCCACAATGCCGAGGACCGGGACGTTCACCTTGTGAAACATCACCAGGCCCTTTCTCGCGTCTGCCAACGCGACATCCTGTGGGGTGGTAACAATGACGGCTCCCGTCAGAGGAATTGTCTGAACAAGCGTCAATTGAATATCTCCAGTTCCCGGAGGCAAATCAAACACCAGATAATCCAACTCCCCCCAATTGACGTCGCTCATGAACTGCTTCACAGCGCCGCTGGCCATCGGCCCTCTCCAGATAACGGCCTGCATCGGGTCCACGAGGAACCCAATCGACATGATTTTCACGCCGTACTTTTCTAGCGGAATGAGCTTGTTGTCGACAACCTTGGGTTTTTCGGTGATGCCGAACATTAAGGGCGCGCTTGGACCATAGACGTCGGCATCGATCAATCCAACTTTTGCACCATCGAGTGCAAGGGAAACGGCCAGGTTGACGGCGACCGTTGATTTTCCCACGCCGCCTTTGCCGCTTGCTACTGCGAGCGTGTTCTTGACGCCGGGGAGGATGGTCTCTTTTTGAACATTAACGTGGGCAACGACGCTTGAGGTCATGTTAATATCGATTTTCCCTATCACGTCGATGTTGTTCCTGAGCGCTTTTTCACAGTCAACGACAAATTGATCGCGGACAGGACACGAGGGCGTAGTGAGCACCAGGTCAAACGCAACGTCTTTTCCATTGACGGAAAGATTTTTGACGAAACCCAGCGTAACGATATCGCGATGCAAGTCAGGATCCTGGACATTTTTGAGGGCTTCGAGTACGTTTTCTTCAGAAAGTTTCAGCATTCGATCTCCAGTTATCGATCATCCCGAGCGCGTCGAGGGATGATTAAGGATGCGGTAACATCTGCACGGTTCGACTCCGCTCACCGTAACAATGAATTCAAATGTAGACAAAAATGTCTGCAATCACAATTAACCTTTGATGACGCCGATGGGAATCATCTTTGCGACTTTTCTTGCGATGCCTGCCTGATGAACCACCTCGACGACGAGGCTGACGTCTTTGTAGGCGTCAGGTTTTTCTTCGGTTAAGCCGCTCCTGCTTGCGCCTCGTACGTGAATTCCTTTCTCTTTCAACTGCTGTATGAGCTGCTCCGCAGTTGTAGATTTTTTCGCTGCGGTGCGGCTCATGGCTCGTCCGGCGCCGTGACAGGATGAACCGAATGTCTCTTCCATTGCCTTCTCAGTTCCTACGAGGACATACGAGCACGTGCCCATGCTTCCGGGAATCAACACGGGCTGGCCAATTTCAAAATAGTCCTGCGGGATTTCCGGACGATGCTTCGGATATGCTCGCGTTGCCCCTTTCCTGTGGACGAGCACTTTCTTCCTTGAGCCGTCGACAATATGCACTTCTTCTTTCGCGATATTATGACAAACGTCGTAGACAAGCTTAAGGTTTCCATTCCCTATCACTCGTGCAAACGCCTGCCTCGTCCAGTGGCTCATCATTTGACGATTGGCAAACGCAAAGTTCGCGGCCGCCGCCATCGCCTTCAGATAACTTTGACCTTCCTGCGACTTAATGGGAACACACGCAAGTTGACGGTCGACAATGCTGATACCGTATTGGGGCATGGCTTCTTGCATAATTTCAAGATAATCCGTGCACACCTGATGCCCAAGCCCGCGCGAACCGCTGTGGATCATCACAACAATTTGGTTCTGCCACAACCCAAACACTTTTGCAGCATTGTCGTCAAAGATTTCCGAGACGTATTGCACTTCGGCGAAATGATTTCCTGAACCCAACGTACCCAGCTGATTGCGACCGCGTTTTTTTGCCCGCGCGCTCACCATGCCGGGGTCTGCGTTGGGGATTTTTCCCGTTTCCTCGATATGGTGAAGATCTTCGTAGCTCCCGTAACCGTTCTTGACCGCCCAGTGTGCGCCGTTCTCGAGAACTTCATCCAGCTGTTCGAAGGACAAGTCAACGAGCCCGGATTTCCCCGTTCCACAAGGGATATCACGAAACATCTGGTTGAGCAATTGATCTATGTTCGGCTGTACCTGGTCGATATGATAATCGGAAGAAAGCACTCTCACACCGCAATTAATATCGAATCCAACACCGCCGGCTGAAATAATTCCTTTCTCCATGTCGGCCGCAGCGACGCCGCCGATAGGGAAGCCGTATCCCTGATGCGCATCCGGCATGGCAAGAGATCGTCCGACGAGTCCGGGCAACGTTGCAACATTTGCAACCTGATCGAGGGTCTGATCTTTTTCGATTTGTTTGATGAGTTCCTCATCCGCGTAAATGAGCCCTTCGATTTTCATTCCTGGACGAAATGATTTTGGGACCACGTACCGATAATCGTTGAGTTTTTGCAGGACAGACATACGGGATTAGACATCCAGAAACACTGTCGCCGACCAGGTCCCTTGCCGCCGAACTTTCAGCTGATGGTACGTCACCGCTTTTACACTCATCTGTAATTGATGTTTGGCCGGGTCGTAGCGTTCGCCAAAAACAAAGCCCTTGAGTAAAGTTTGAGAGATCTTCTCAAAATCAGCCCTTGCGAATATGAACTGTTCAGCATCGGATAGGTACAGGATTTCGCTCAACCATCGAACGAGCAGGTTTTCGATGTCCGTGGACTCGATCGAAACATGCAGACGATGGCCGGATTCAATCTTTGAAGAACCGGCAATTATTGAGATGAGCCCGACAGCGGAGTTCTCAAACAGTTCCTGCAGCGTTTCGCCGTACGCCTCGATGCCAACGTCGGCCGGATGTTCCAATATGCGAAAACGCTCGTCCATCTCCCTCGCACACAATGCGGAACCTACATGAGACTTTTGCCGCTCAGTTTTTTCAACGCCTCCAAATAGAGGGCCGACGTTTTGAGGATAACGTCTTCGGGCAGGTTTGGCGGCGGCGGTTTCTTGTTAAAATTGATCGAAAGCAGGTAATCCCGCACAAACTGCTTGTCGAAGCTCTCCTGGCCCTTGCCGGCCTGATACTTGTCCCTAGGCCAGAACCTCGAGGAATCCGGCGTGAGCAACTCGTCAATCAGGATCAGGTCCCCGTTTTCATCCTGGCCGAACTCCATCTTCGTGTCGGCAATAATGATGCCTTTTGCTTCGGCAATTTCGCACCCGCGTTGATAGACTTGCAAGGATATTGATCGAACTCTCTCAGCCAAATCCTTGCCAATCATGTCGGCCATTCTCTCAAACGAAATATTCTCGTCGTGCTTGCCGACTTCTTCCTTGGTGGCGGGCGTAAAAATCGGCTCCGGCAGCTTCGACGATTCAACAAGCCCTTTGGGGAGTTTGATTCCGCAGACACTCCCTGTTTGTTTATAATCGTTCCACCCGGAGCCGGACAAATAGCCCCGAACAACACACTCGGCTGGTAAAGGCTTTGTTTTCTTCACGTGCATGGACCTGTCCTCAAGGCTTCCCCAGTAAGGTTTACAGGATGCGGGGTAATCGTAGATGACGGTTGAGAGAATATGGTTGGAGATGATGTCCTGTGTTTTTTCAAACCAATACTCGGAGATTTTCGTCAGCACTTTTCCTTTGAACGGTATGCCCTGCGACATGATGACGTCGAACGCGGAAATCCTATCCGTGGCGACGATGAGGAGCGAATCCTCAAACGCATAAATGTCCCTGACTTTTCCGCGGTTGCGGAGCTTCAGCCCGGGAAAATTGGTTTGCGTGATGATCGGGATTTCCGTAATGGATGCCATCGATTCTCTGAAAAATGGTTCGTGGTCAGACGAAAGTGCATTGTTTTTCAGTTGCGCGCTTCAACAGCTTCAGATATTCTTTCCTCGGAATTTCCTTCGCTCCGAACATCGCCAGGTGGCTCGTCACCCACTGCGTATCGAGCAGTTCGAACTCTCGTTGCCGCAATCGTTCAACGAGAGAAACCAGAGCAACCTTCGAGGCATTGCGCTCGCGGCTGAACATGGATTCGCCAAAAAAAGCACCTCCCACAGCCACGCCATACAGCCCGCCCGCCAGAACGCCGTTGTTCCAGGCTTCGACGCTATGGGCGAATCCTTGTTCATGCAGCTTGAGATACGTCCGGATGATGTCCTCTGAAATCCATGTTTCTTTCCGGGAGCCGCAGCTTCGGATCACGTCTTCAAATCGCTGATTAATTCGGATTTCAAAGATGTTTTTCCGGATCACCTGACGCAGGCTCCGGGGGACTTTGAAATTTTCGAGGTCAAAGATTCCGCGCGGGTCGGGAGAGAACCAGGCTATTTCGCCCGTCGCTGAATCCGCCATCGGAAAATAGCCGTGGGTGTACGCCATCAGCAGAAACTGTGTATCGAGAATCCGCGACTGCGGCGAACGAGACGACATTTCCGCTCCTATACGTTAACAACGATTTTGCCGTAACTTTTTCTGCTCTGGAGCAATTCCTGTGCTTCCGCGATCCGGTCAAACGTATACCGCGCTCCAACGACCGGTTTGATGATTGCCTGGTCATACCACTTCATGAGCTGCCGGGATGCCTTCCTGAAATACTCCACCTCATCGAAGAGGAAATAGAGATTAAACCCGAAGAGGCCAAGGTTCTTCGAAACGATATTCGGAGGATAAATCAGCGGGGTCGAAACGATTTCTTTTATTGCTCTCAGCCTGTTGATTCCCCTTCTACCCGTTACAGCCGCAAACCCGTACAGGACGTACCTTCCCATCGGCGCAAGAAGTCTCCAACTTTTGCGAAACACCATTCCTCCGACCGAATCCATAACGACATCTATCCCTTTGCCCTGTGTTCTTTGTCGTATGCCGCGCTCGAAATCTTCAGTCTGATAATTGAAGCCGTGGTGCATTCCCTGTTGATGCGCAACGTCCAGTTTTTGCGCGGAGCTTGCGGTTCCGAATATTTCAACGCCGAGATGCCGGGCGATCTGAATTGCAGCGGTCCCCACGCCACCTGCCGCAGCGTGAAGGAGAAGACGTTCCCCTTTTTGTATCTTTGCCAGGGTGATCAGACCATGGTAGGCAGTCAAGTACGTCACTCCCAAGGCAGCGGCAACTTCAAAACTCATTTTTTTCGGCACGGGTTGAGCGTGGTTTGCATCGACGCAGACGTACTCTGCGTACGCGCCCTGACGGGTGAACGCAAGAACCCGATCCCCGCGCTTGAATGATGTTACATTCTTGCCAACGTGCTCAACCACGCCCGAGAACTCCAACCCCGCGATAAAAGGCGGTTTTGGGACGCCCGGATAAACGCCAAGTCTCGACATCACATCGGCGAAATTCAAACCGATTGCCTTCACCGCGATGAGGATCTGTCCTTCAGCGGGAGACGGCTTCGCTACATCCCTCAGCTGCAGCGTCTCGGGAGGGCCAAACCTCGTTACGAACGCCGCTTTCACTTCTCAATCACCAAACGACGTTCCAACAGCGCGGGCAGCCAGAATCAGCTGAGAATCGAGCGGGACAGTGCGAAGTTTAAGGATCGCTTCCTTGACGGGAACGGCCATAACATCGTTGCCACGCAAGCTGACCATATGACCGAATTTCTTTTCCGACGCCAATTGAAGTGCCATAGAACCGTATTTCGTCGCAAGGATGCGGTCGAATGGGGTCGGGCTTCCGCCGCGTTGAACATGCCCGAGGACAACAACCCGTGTTTCGAGACCCGTTGATTCCGTAATGTTTTTCCCGACAAGTTCCCCTATGCCTCCCAAACGAATCGGGTCCGTGCGCTTTTTGTCTTCTTCTTTTACAACCAGCCCACCCTCGGCCGGTTTTGCGCCCTCGGCGACGCAGACAATGCTGAACCGCGAACCCTGCTTACTCCTGCGCAGGACATGTTCGCTGATCTTTTTCCACTGAAACGGAATTTCGGGGATGAGAATTGCATCGGCTCCACCGGCGAGACCCGCGCCCAGCGCTATCCATCCCGCATAACGGCCCATAACTTCGACAATCATGACTCGATGATGCGCGGATGCTGTTGTGTGGAGCCTGTCAATAGCTTCCGACGCCACACTTACTGCGGAATCATAACCGAACGTCATGTCGGTTGATGAAAGGTCGTTGTCGATAGTTTTTGGCACGCCGACAAAATTCAGACCCAGCTCGGTGAACTTATCGACAATATGCATTGTCCCGTCGCCGCCTATTGCAACAATTACGTCGAGTTTCCAATCCCGATAGTTTCGAATGGCGTTTTCGGAGTAATCAACGACATCGACGCCGTTCGGCGTTTCGATGGGGTACTTGAAGGGATTGCCCTTGTTCGATGTTCCGAGAATCGTGCCGCCAAGGTTGAGAATTCCCCCGACATCTCTTGGTGTCAGCTCATGCATCTTTCCCTCCACGAGTCCTTCAAACCCGTCCTCAATGCCGACGACCGTGGAGCCAAAATAGGTGAGAGCGGGTTTGGCAACGCTCCGAATGACAGCATTAAGCCCGGGGCAATCGCCACCTCCGGTGAGAATTCCGATTCTTTTCATTGTCGAGCCTCCCAGTCTAAATTCAAAATCGACTTGCAAGGATGAAGATACGTAATTTAGGTGCTGTATTCCAATGACAGTACTGGGATCAAATCAAAAAAAAAGCCTCTTCTGAATTTCGGAAGAGGCTTGAACAAACAGGGAAACAAAGTCTACATGGCCGCTTTTGCCTGAACCGCTTCCTGATATTTTTCGCCGAGCCATGCGCCGAAAAGGGAAAACAAGAACCCGATTGCCAGTCCTGCAACCAGATATTTGCTTGGTACAGCAAGCGTAATGACGAATTCAAGGAATACCCAATCAACCCCTACAGCAAACAAACCCGCCACTGCAGGCTCTTTGAGTGTGACTCCGGGCGACTTATATCCCACGATGAAACCCGTGGCGACAAAACTCACGATAAACGCTGCAAGGACAACGTTCAAGTCGATTCTGAAAGCAGGAGCAACCAAAAAGACAAAGAGAATATTAAGGGCGAACCCGAGAACCACACCGGTGAGTACCCATTTCCATTGAAAACCTTCATGATGCATTTCCCCGTGTGAGCCCTGGAGCTTCTCGCCAACCCAACCGCCAACCCAGGAAATGGAAACGCCGAGGGCGAGCAAAAGCAGGTTGATTGTTTGGTTCTGGACGAATTCTGCCCCGGTAGCATAAAGAAGGCCCAGCATGATGATGAAAACGAGGAATCCGGCTATAGTTGCTTCTTTGATGGTGACCCCCGGGGAAAAGTAACCAACGATGACTCCTGTCACCGCATAACCGACCAACATCACGAGCGCCTGAATCTCATCACTGTGAAATGTCGGGGCGACAATAAAGTATGATGCGCCGACAATTGCCAGCCCTGCAATGACTCCCAGAATCACCCACTTCCACTGCATGCCTGTGGGCTGCGTTGAAGCATCATGGGACATAGAAAATCTCCTTCGAGGATGGGTTGAAAGAAATGAGAAAAAATCGAGAGCAAATATTGGAAAAAGCGGCAGGAAAAGCAAGAGCAGAATCAGAAAACGAGCATCAGGCCAGTCAACCGCCGAACGCATCCAGCTGTTTCGGTTCGGGCGGTGCAGGCGCTTGAATGCCTTTGAGCTTCTCCGTAAAAGCAACGAGTTTTTTGTCGGCTTCGTCGTACTTGTTGGAGGTATTCTTGATGTGATTTCCGAGCGTTTCAAAGACCTCGGTGAACTTCTTCAGCTCGCCGTTCAACCGGTCAAGGTCCTGCGAAATTTCTTTCGCACGTTGTTCAATTTGCAGACCCTTAAATCCCAACGCAATCACCCGCAAATAAGCATAGAAACTGTTTGGAGACACGGGCACGACGTGCTTTTGGACGGCATAAGAGTACAGGCTGTCTTCTTCGATAAGCTTCTCGTCTTTTATGATCGTCTCGTAATAGATATTCTCAGCCGGGATATACATGAGCGAGAAATCGAATGTGCCTTCGTCGGGAACGATGTACTTTTCTGCTATGGAGTCGATGTGTTTCTTAACGTCTTTCCTGAAAGTCAGCGTAGCAGTTTTCCGCTCCTGGTCCGATGTCGATTTGACCATCTTTTCAAAGTTTTCGAGCGGAAATTTCGAATCGATTGATACGATGTGGCCGCCCGTCGTGTGGATGACGGCATCCACGGTCTGACCTTTCTTGAAACGGTATTGCGTTTCATACGAGCCGGCAGGGAGGACTTGTTTCAGTAGATCCTCAAGCAACAATTCCCCCAAGCCACCCCGAAACTTCGGCGCCTTGAGCATTTCTTCCAAAGTTGAAACACTTTGACCGAGCTCTTTGATTTCCTGCGTCGCTTTGCCCAGTTCTCCAAGCTTGTTTTGGACATCCTGAATAACCCGTGCAGCTGTATCCAACCTCGTGCCAACTTGGCCTGTCTGGTTCGTGACCAGATTGAGACTTTGCGATATCCTCTCTTCCTGATTCCTGAGTCCCTGCGTTAATTCAGCCCGAAGTGCTTCCATTTGCTGCTGAAACAGAATATGAGACTGAAAAGGGTCGGAGCTTTTCATTCCCCTCTGCCTGATCAGAAAAACAGCCAGCAATGCAGCCACAACGACAAGAAGTATGACAGTCACTGTTTCCATCAGCGGGTGAAGTAAAGATACGAAAACAGAAAAACAGTAGCGAATGAAATTCCGCGTGCAAGGGGGACGTGCCGGCGTTTGAGCCAGCCCCAGAGTTTCGCCGAAACAATCATGGTAACGATGAGCGCGAGTGTCGCAAGCACACATTCGACGACTCCGAGCGTGCCTCCAAACATGAACGACAAACTCCTGTCCCTGAAAAACATTCCGTAAATAACGAGGAGGTGACCTGCATAGACGAAAAGGGATTCGCGGCTTACGTCTAGGACAAATGATTTCTCAGTCTTTCGCCTGTCCTCATACCACCAGCAAAGCGAAAGCAATACCATCACAATTCCAAAGCGCTCGATAAAAAACAACGTATTCGGTCTCACATCCAATGATGCGAGCGGGACATGAACAGGAATTTCCATAACCGCAGCGCCGCCGATCGTACAGAGAACACCAATGACGGCGAATTTTTTTATGAACCTTTGTTCCCGGCCGGATTGTTTGGCCTCAAGGAATTTCTGCGCACAGTAACCGCCAAACATCATAAAGCCGAGCCACGGAAAAATCGGGAATTGTGAATAATGCTCGCCGCTGATGTATGCGGCCAAGGGCGCAGGTATAAAGCCGTAAACATCAATGTCCCAAACAAACGGCGCAAAACAGATGATGAAAAGTCCAAAGCCCATCAAAAAACTGCGATACGTTTTGTCAGATAAAATGATCAGGCGGGCAACAAAAAGTATA
Organism: Ignavibacteriales bacterium; assembly: GCA_016207415.1. Taxonomy (GTDB): domain Bacteria; phylum Bacteroidota; class Ignavibacteria; order UBA10030; family UBA10030; genus JACQPT01. Next base: position 33,650 of record JACQPT010000060.1, on the reverse strand, counting down.
AGCAGACCCAGTGCGATGCAATGGAGCACATCCGATTGGTAGAATTTCAGCCACTCAACTTGAGTGGATTCATTGAGCGTACGACGAAATGAAAAATAAGGAAGGTGCAGGAGGTACCCGATGCTCCAGATAAGGCCTATCCGGCGCAGTTGTTTCCAAAAAGCAGCTCCATAGAGCCGAAATTCTTCAAGTTTTCGCTGACTAATTATGACGAAAATAAAGCCAGCAATAAAGATAAAACTGGGGGCTACCAGGCCGTTAATGTAGTTTAAAACTCCGAACCACGATGCCTCTTTGTACGCAGGTATGATGAACGCGTTGAAAACATGGACTTCGATCATGACAATGGTGGCCCAGCCGCGAAGGAGGTCGATGAAAATGAGGCGTTGTTTCATAAAAGGCTTGTAAGGGCGATCCGGCGGATCGCCCCTACAGTGCAACGAATATTTTTTTTTCATACGACCTTCATTTTCTTGCCAACATTCTCAAATGCTTCCAATGCATGGTCAAGATCTTTTCTCGTATGCGCTGCGGAAATCTGCGCTCTCAGCCTCGCCTCTCCTTTAGGCACTACCGGGAACCACAATCCTTTGATGTACACGCCGGCCTTTTGCAACTCAGCGCTCATATCCTGCGCCACCGATGCTTCAAAGAGCATTATCGGGACAATGGGATGAGATCCGTCGATGACCGTAAAACCAAGGTTTTTGATTTCTTTGCGAAAGTACGCCGTGTTTTCGTGCAATCTTTTGACTATGGACTTATTTTTGGTCAACAAATCGAATGCCGCCATGGATGCCATGACAATTGAGGGCGGCAACGAATTTGAGAACACATACGTGCGCGCTTTCTGCCGCAAATAGGAAACCATCTGACCCGAACCGCTGACGAATCCCCCCGCCGCGCCGCCGATCGCTTTGCCCAGTGTGCCCACAATGATGTCAATGTTGCCAAGCTGGCCAAAATGCTCTGCTATCCCCCTCCCCGTCTTGCCGACAACTCCGATGCCGTGCGCGTCGTCCACAAACAGGAGAGCGTTGTATTTTTGTTTCAGCTCAACAAGCTTCTGAAGCGGAGCCATATCGCCTTCCATGCTGAACACGCCGTCGGTAGCGATGATGCGGAATCGGTAATCCTTGTTTTTATCCTCTTCGAGCTGGCGCTCGAGGTCGCCTGTGTCGGCGTGGTTATAAATTTTCTTGTCCGTCACCTCCGCCCTGCACAAACGCTGACCGTCGATGATGCTTGCATGATTCAGTCGGTCGCTGTAAATAACATCCTTGTACGTCTCGAGTCCGAGTTTTTCATTGGTTACAGCGGAGAAAAAGCCCACGTTGGCGGCAAACGACGACGAAAACAGCAAGGTGTCTTCGGTCCCCACGAATTTCGAAATTTTCTTTTCGAGTTCTTGATGGATGGTTTGTGTGCCGCAGAGAAATCGCGCCGACGCAACGCCGTAGCCGAATTTCTTAATGCCGTCCGTCGCGGCTTTTTTCACTTTTGGATGGTTCGACATACCGAGATAATTGTTCGAGGCCAGCATCACAAGGTCTTTGCCGTCGACCTTGACGCGGCCACCTTGCGGCGAGCGCAACGCCGTTTCGTACTTAAATGTTTTCGATTCCTCGAGCCGGCGAATCTCTCCTGAGAGAAGTTCCGAGTAGTTCATAAGGGTAAGGTTGAAAGTGTGAAATCCGTATTAGGAAGGCTTTAACAAAACTTTGTAAGCATCTCCCGTTCGAATAGCTGCAAAGGCTTCCTCGTATTTTTCCATGGGCTGCTGATGAGTGATAAAGCCCGTTTTCATAAACTGCTTCGCAAGTCCGGATTTGAGCAGCTGCTCCATCTGGTCCCATGTTTCAAAAACGCGTCTGCCGATAATCCCCTTTACCGTGATGCCTTTGAAAATGATGTTTTTGGCAAAATCCACCGGAAGTGTGCCCACGGGAATTCCGAGAAGAGAGAATATCCCACCCATGCGAATGATTCTCGCCGCGTCATTATAAGCCTTGTAATTCCCCGACATCTCGAATGCTGCATCAACCCCCGTGTCAGCAGTTTCGCGCTTCACGGTATCGAAAAAGGCTTTTCGCTCATCCAACAGCGCAACATCAAAGCAATGGTCTGCGCCGTAGGTTTTTGCCAAAGCAAAGCGCGTCGAGTTAATCTTTTCGTGGGTATCGCTTTCATGAGAAGCATCGGTCACAAAGATCCGTTTCGCGCCGGCATGTTTAGCAACTGCAACGGCCATCAGTCCCTGTACGCCGCAGCCCAGTACAGCGACATTTCTTCCTTTCACCGGAGCGGACATCACGGTATGCGTCGCATTTCCAAGCGCATCCATGAAACTGATGACCTCAGGCGGAATTTCATTTTTGTAGAACACGCGGACATTCTCAGCCGGGACCTTCACATACTGCGCCCACGCGCCGTCATCCTGGACTCCCTTGATGATCGTGTTTTTGCAAACGTGTTTTTCTCCCATCCGGCACTGATAACAGGTTCCACAGGTGACGTGCATTTCTGCCGTGCTGAAAAACTCCGATTCAAGCATCGGCAAAAATCTTCGGTCAGAAGCCAATGATGCGGCTGAGCGGGCCCGCAGACGTTTCTTCAGTCTTTTATCGGTTTTCGCTTTCTGCATCAGAAGCTGAGCAAGATGAGACCTTGCTTTCTTGCCGGCATCGACAATCTGTCCGCTGAATTCGTGGCCTATGGTCACAGGGTCGGTGAGCGATTTGAGCATCATGACGCGGAGGGATTCTTTACCGTTGTAAATCCCGACATCAGTTCCGCAGATGGCTCCGGCGAAAACCCGGATGACGATATCGTCCGGTTTTTCTACATGTGGCTCCGGTTTGTCGATAATCTGAAAACCCGTCGGCCACGGCCGACCATCAATCGGTTTGGGTTTTACTATCGCTTTCAAGGTCTCTTAAACTTTCGTCAATTTCCATGAATAAACTTTCCATTAATCCATTATTCCAATACTCCATTTATCAGTTTCATCTCTTTCTCCCTTTCCACTCCGCATAGTTCTTTCTGATATCCTCCAGCACTTCCCTGTCGATCTTATCGTCGTCACGAATGCGCACGTCGTAATTCTCCCAGCCCATGAAATCCTGCAGAGCCTTTTTTGTCGCAGCGTCAAAAATGCCGTTCGCCGGGCCTGCATAGAATTCCATGCCTTTATACGCCCTGTCCTTCAGGATCGCCTGCATCTCTTTACAAAGAGAGGCATCGATAACAATGAGGTTGCCCGGCTCCGTTCTGAAGAAATACAGTTTGTGGAGTTTGTAGAGCCTTTCCAGCTCCTGCAGGGGCTTTGGGTGGTCGTAAATGCTGATGTCGATGTAATCATCGGTCGTTCCGTCATATCCGGCGTTTTTTCTTTTTACGAGCAACGCCGCCGATTGCTCGCCGCGTCTGTCGCCTCCGGCTTTTCCCCCCGCAACCAGCGCTGCAACAAGACGATCGGCGAGCGAACCTTTCACCGACTGAAATGTCGCTGCCTGCGCTTCCACTGTTTCCTTCCCGACCAGGATATTTCCCTGAGCCGCGAATCCCTTCCCTGTCACCATCATTCCTTTTCCGCCCCGGCTTTCCCCCGCCGCGCCCCCCGCCCAATCAAAGCACTCGTTTCCTGTCCAGCTGGCAGCGTTACCTTTCGCATCGACCAAGCCGACTTGCCGTGTTTGTCTCAGGCTGTCGTTCGCAATAAGAATACGCAGCGCCTCTTCCGCAGGGGCCCCGTTTCGCATGAGGGTCAACCCCCTAGGGCCGAACGAGACGTTTGCAAACGATTGTGTCGCCACAGCGCCGACGCCCGACTCAGCCCAGGGAACGACCGGCCTTACGTTCGGGAACTTCGATTGGACCGCAACACCGACATCGCCGTTTTCAGGGTCGACGGCAACAATCGAAAATGTCGAAACAAGCGGATGAGTGACAAATGTTTGCGGGGGTTGAACGACGAGGAGAAAAAACAGAAAAACGACTGCCAGTGCAAAAAAATTTCTTGAGGTAACCATGGTATCCTCCAACTGATTCGAGGCAAGAGCGCGGAAAATGTAACAAGAATTGGTCTGATTCCAAAACGAAGGACTACAAACTTTTCCGCATCCGAAGAGCGAATGAGCCGTCCATACCGTGCCTGTGGGGAAAAGTCTCAACGTAGCCGTCGGGACTGACGAGTTGCGGCTTTACGAACGGCTGCGCCGATTCGAAGAAGAACTCCGGATGGTTCGCGACAAACTCCTTTGCCACCGCCTCATTCTCTTCGATTTCCGTGGTGCAAGTGCTGTAAACAAGAATTCCGCCCGGTTTCACGAGTTTCGCGGCATTTTCAAGAATGCTTTTTTGCAGCTTGATGAGATCCAGGAGGTCTTCCGGTTCGCGCGCCCATTTTGCATCCGGTTTTTTCGAGAGAACACCAAGTCCCGAACAAGGTGCGTCCACCAGGACTCTGTCGCCTGGAGCAATCTGAATTGTTGTTGCGTCTGCGATTATCGCATGAGCATTCACAATACCCAGTCGCTGGCACGCCCCCTTGACAAGGGCCAAACGGGTTTCGTATCTATCGACGGCGACAATTTCGCCGGAGTTCTTCATGACTTCACCGATAAACGCCGTCTTTCCCCCCGGCGCCGCGCAGAGATCAATCACCCTCTCCCCCGGCTGTGGGTCAAGAAGAAGCACGGGCAACCCCGCGCTTTCATCCTGGACGGCAAAGAAACCCTGTCGAAACATCTCGGAAGCCCCGATGCCCGCCATGTGTTTCACGCGAACGAAATAATCGAGGTATTGAGAACGGTTGTATTGAACCTGATGCTGATCGAGGAGTGAAAGAAAATAATTGAAGTCGATTTTCAAACGGTTGACGCGAAGAGAAAGATCCGGGCGCTGGTTGTTGGCTGAAACGAGCTGTCTCGCCTCGTCATAGCCAAAACGGTCGATCCATCGCCGGACCATCCAGACGGGATGCGATTCCACCACGGCCAGATGCCGGACCTTGTCTTCGTTGAAGTCCGGATAGCGGATGTTTTCAAGATTCCTGAGGATATTGCGCAGGATTGCATTCACCAGATCTGCCACCTTTTGGCCACGCAGTCTCTTGATAAACTCGACTGCTTCGTTTACCACTGCGGCATGCGGAACCTTGTCCAGAAAGAGGATCTGATACAACGCCACGCGCAGAGCGTTCTTGATGTTCGTTTCCGCTTTTGTAAAATTGCCATGGAAGAACCCAATGAGTACCCAGTCGAGCTTCATTTTCCAACGGACCACGCCGGTAACGATCTCATTCATCAGACCCTTGTCCAATTCGTTCAGGTCTTCCGACCGCAGTTCGGCGTCAAGGAGTTTATCCAGATAAGCGTCGGAGCGTTCAACCCGGTTGAGGATCTTGACGGCAATTCCCCTGGGACCCGTGTAGAGCTTCTCGTGGGTAAGTATGTGCGCTGCCGCCTGTGTCAGACCGGCATCCCCCTTCGCTTGCGTTCGTCGCTCGTCAGGTCAAAAATCTTCCTAAACAGCTTCTCTTCCGTTGCCGTGAGCTCGATTTTCCTGCGAGCCATGACGCGCCTCGCTACTTCGATGGCTTTGTCGATGCTGAAGGTTGTGAATGTCTCGCCCGCCGCCCCCCACGAATAAGATGGGACATACTTGGGAGGAAATCCAAACCCAAAGATATTGCTGCATACTCCCACCACGGTTCCTGTGTTAAACATCGAGTTGATGGCGGCCTTGGAGTGGTCCCCCATCGTCAGCCCGACAAATTGAAGGCCTGTGTCCACCTGATTGCCGTTCACGTAGACTTTCACCGTGCCGTAATTGTTCTTCAGGTCGCTGTTGTTCGTGTCGGCGCCGAGATTGACCCACGGAGCAATGTAGGAGTGGCCGAGGAATCCGGCGTGCTGCTTGTTGGAGTAGCTATGGATGATGGTCTCCTCCACTTCACCCCCTACTTTGCAGACAGGCCCGATGGAAGTATTCTCATAAATTTGTGCGCCGACTTTGATCCATGAATTGTCACCGATAAACACCGGGCCGATGATCGTCGCGTTGGGAAACACCTCGACATTCTTTCCGATAATGACCGGACCGTCTTCAGCATCGATGACGACGCCCGGCTTCACCGATGACCCCTCGCCGACGACGATATCCTTCCCCGCCAGGTGTACGCCTTTGTGAACCCTCCCGCGTATTTTCTTTCCCTTCGATGAAACGGAGAGTTCATAGTCTTTTACCAGCTGACGTCCGTTTTCATGGACGAGATTCCACGGGTATGCCACAAGCTCCACGTCGACTTCAGTTCTCGGAAGGCTGTCAAAGTCCGCCACGGTAAGCGCAGAATTTAAACGCCCTTTGACTTTTTTCAGGACAGGTCCGCTGACGTGCGCCGCGACGACCGAGTCCCCGTGAACATACACCACGTCGCTTTTCTGGTTCAGCGGGATCTTCTTCGCAAGGGATCCATCCGCCAGCACCCGCCCGTTCACAAAGAGGCATTCATCGGACGATATCTCGTTCACGTTCACTCCGGGGTTTCTCAATCGCATGTAGTCGGCGAGGTATTCTCTGCAATGCAGGCTGACCTTCGCCTTTGAATACGAGCGGACGATTTTGTCCCGGAGCGGAGAGATGCCGCAGCGGAGGTTGTACACCGGCCTGAAGTACGTCAGCGGCAGGAACTGACTCGAGTGGTCGTCTTCGAAAATGCAGATGTCTTTGGCCACGGCTTCACCCTCGGAACTGATGTGTCAGTTTCGAAGCTGCTTCCTTGTCGATCACCACATAGGCCTTCCGATGCATTTGGATGATGGACGCGGGCGTCATGTGTGTTACGGGACCTTCAATGGCCGATTTGATAGCATCCGCCTTGTTCGTCTTGTTCGCCATGAGAATAACTTCTTTTGCCTCCATAATGGTGCCGATTCCCATGGTAATGGCAAACTTTGGAACTTCCTCCATGGATTTGAAGAACCGGGCATTGTCCTTGACTGTTTGTTCGGTCAACGTCTTGATTCTCGTCCGTGACCCGAGAGAGGAGCCGGGTTCGTTGAATGCAATATGTCCGTTTCCGCCAATGCCGAGGATCTGCAAGTCGATTCCGCCGAGATGTTTTATCTCGTTTTCGTACCATTCACAGTGCCCGTCGATGTCATTCGCCATGCCGTCGGGTACATGGATATAACGGCGGTCGACATCGATGTATTTAAAAAGGTTCTCCCACATGAAATAAAAGTAGCTCTGGTCGTGCGTGCGCGGCAATCCGATGTATTCGTCAAGATTGAAGGTCGTCACCTTTGCAAAACTCAGGCCTTCTTCCTTATGCATGCGGATCAGTTCTTTGTACAAACCGATCGGCGTGCTGCCGGTGGCAAGCCCAAGGACAAGGTTGGGTTTTTTCCGAAGCCGGTCGGCCACGATTTTTGCGGCCTCTTTGCTCATTTCATCGTACGAATTCTTAATTATGACAAGCATTGTGCTCCTCCATTTTTTCCCTTGGAGTGTGTGAATTCTGTGAAAACAAAAAAGCGGAATGCATTCCAAGACTGGGATACATTCCGCTTCTGTGAAAACCGTTCACGTTACGTTCCTTGCGCCGGGGCCTCCTTTTTGGCGTATTTCTTGTTGAATCTTTCAACACGCCCCGCCGAGTCGACGAGTTTCTGCTTTCCGGTAAAGTACGGATGGCAGTTGGAGCAGATTTCGACGTGGAGGTTGCCGATGGTAGAGCGGGTTTCAAACGTGTTACCGCAGACACACGTAACGATGGCTCTCTTATATGCTAGATGAATTCCGGGTTTCATTTTTTCAGATCCTCTGTTTTCACGCGTGGATAAGATAGCGAAAATCGGCTTGACTTGCAAAGGGTATTTTGAGTAGATTAAATGTGATGAAAAGGATATTGATGCTGGGTTGTTGTCTCTCTGCCGGATTTCTCATCGGTCTTGCGCAAAGCGCCGGCACCTACGCTTTTCTTCGCAACGATGTCAGTGCGCGAGCCGGGGCCCTCAACGGCAGTTTCGTCTCCATGACAAATGACCCCAACATCCTCTTTTACAATCCGGCCGGCCTCACCACCGTCGAAAATCCCTCGGGCTCTGTCGGATTCCTCAAGCACGTGATGGACGTAAACGCAGGAAATATTTCCTTCGCACAATATGCGGAAGGAATCGGAAGTGTTGGCGTCGGAATCACCTTTATCAGTTATGGAACCTTCACTGAAACCGACGGGTTTTTAAACAACCTCGGAAACTTCGGCGCGACTGAGTTTGCAATTGTTGGCGGTGTCGCCACGCCTCTCGATGAAGAGAGCTCTGTCGGAGCAAACATAAAAATCATCTCTTCCTCGATTGCTAGTTATAGCTCTTCAGCTGTCGCCATCGACCTTGGATATCTCTATTTTATTCCCGCCGAGAATATAACCATCGGAGCGAGCATTTTGAACCTCGGCCGTCAATTAAAAACGTACGCAGGAGTGCGGGAGTCTCTTCCATTTGATGTGAAGATCGGCATCACGAAACGGCCCGAACATCTCCCAGTTTTCCTCAACCTGAACTTCCACAAATTGAATGAGTCTCAGGAGACTCTGTTGCAGCGATTGAGCTCGTTTTCGTTTGGAGCCGAGTTCTTGATGAGCGAATCAGTGCGATTCAGGGTCGGGTACAACAACGAGCAGAGAAAAGATCTGAAGCTCGGGACGAGTTCAGGACTTGCAGGTTTTTCGCTCGGCGGCGGGATTCTCTCAGGCGATTACAGGTTTGACTACGCTTTCAATTCTTACGGTAAGATTGGCGCTCTTCATCGATTTTCGCTAGGGACAACCTTTTAGTCTTTGCGCTCTTTGCGGCTTCTTAGCGATCATTGCAGCTAATCTCACCGCAAAACAAATCAAAAGAAGGCACGAGGGAGTCAAAGCAGGAATCGGCTCACCTGAGCAAACCCTCGAGAAGTCTCTCACTCACATAAAAGAGCACCATCCCGAGAAACACCATCAGCGGTGGTATCCTATCACGGGATTTGTTGATTTCAGGGATAAGGTCGCTTGCCCCTACGTAGAGGACGGTCCCCGCCGCAAAAGCAAACGCACTGCCGGTAATCTCTGCGTCAACATTCGAGAAGAAAAAAACCGTACATGTTCCGAGTATTGTCGCCAGACCGATTCCTATCGTGGACAGCAGGATTGCTTTCTTCGGGTAGCGGCCTGACGACATGATTGATCCAATCGTCAACCCTTCCGGAAATTTATGCAAGAGGACTGCAGCAAAAATGAGCAAGCCGAGAAAGGCGTCAAACTGAACTCCGACAGAGATCGAAAGCCCATCAAAGAAGGCATGGATGCAGAGGCCGGCAAACGCTGAGAGGCTTGCAGTTCTTGAAACCATGACTCCCTCGTGGATTTCCTCGCCGAAATGAAGATGCCCCACGATCGCATGTTCAAAAAAATGAAGCACGGCAAAACCGACCAGTATGTAGAGGGCGGCGGTTTCTCCCAATGTTGAAAAACTTGCCGGAATGAGCTTTAAGAAAACGAGTGCGAGGATGAATCCTGCGCCAAGGGCGAGAAATGTTTCCTGGACACGACGCGGCCACACTTGACGTGAAACAACGAGAATACCGCCGAGCACCTCTGCCAGCGCCGCTACAAAGCCGAAAATAACGATCTGAAGCGTCACTGGCTCCTCTTGTAGGGTCGTATCATATATTTTCGCGCTTCCAGATGCGATGTCTCGTATTCTTTCATGGCAAGTACCTTTTTGTATTGCTGAAGCGCATGGTCGCGTTTGTTCAGCAGGTCATAGATCATTCCGATCAGGAGATTGGCAAGCGACATGAAACCGGACGGGCCGTCTTTGTCGATTTTTCTGGAGAGTGAATCGCACGTAAAGAGACTGGCAAGAGCTTTCTCAAGCCTGCCGGCAAGAAAATCGTATTTGCCGATATAATAGTAGGCCTCACGCCCGTCGTAGATATCGTAGCCGGTCTCTTTCTGGCGGAAACGTTTTTCAATTTCCACAAACTCTTCATTCGCATCGCTTAAGAACCCTACACTGACGAGGCATCGACCCAAATAACGATGGAACAGAGGGTTGCGGGGGTAGAGCACGTGAAGTTGCCGGGCGATTTCCAGGGCCTTGATGTAGTTCTTCTCAAATGTGAAATTGTTTTGCATCAGGAAATACGAAGCTTCAGTCCTCGCGTATTTTGAAAAACGGGCTGCCAGGTCGAGCTGCTCGAGCCCTTTCTTGCGGTCACCGCTGGGAAAAAAAATCATGAACGGCTTGACGACCGGATACTTGTCGGGCACCACCTCGGCATAGTAATTGTAAATGCCGATCCCAAGAAGGATGTCATAATTTTTGGGGTCGATCTCGTAAGCCTTTCGGACGATCGGCAGGGCTACGATGCCATCGTTCGCCGCGCTGAGCCATTTGCTCCGATTGGCCCTGAGCCTTCCGCGAAAGCCCACCGCTCCTCCTTTGAAGAACAACGCCGTTACATCACGCGGATCCTTGTCAAGCCGTTTCTCGCACATGGCGATCACGCCTTCGAGCATGTCGGTGAATTTCGCGTCTTTGGCTTCGTCATCGAAATTGGTGAGGATCTGCCACCACACAACCATTGCACGAAAAAAATATCCCACAGGATGGTCCGGTCGCCTGTGGATGATGTCCGAAAAGATCGAATCTGCTGCTGCGAATTCGATGTTGTAGATGTGGTCGATCCCGAGCTGAATCCGTTGGTCGATTTCAGGGTCGGGCAGCCATTGAGAAGGACTGACTTGGAAGGGAAAGGCCAGAAGAATAATGGCAAGAAAACGGGGCGGACAGCGCATTCAGAACACGTTGTCAAATCAGCTTCGCTGCAAAGTATTCCCGTAGATGCGCCATCGAGATGCGTTCCTGTTCCATGGAATCGCGGTCCCGCACAGTCACGGTCTGGTCTTGCAGTGACTGCGAATCCACGGTAACGCAATACGGCGTGCCGATCTCATCCTGTCGGCGGTAACGGCGTCCTACCGCACCACTGTCGTCATAGAAAACGCGCATGTGCGACCGCAAATCCGCCTCGATCTTCTTTGCGAGCTCGGGCATCCCGTCCCTGTTAACAAGGGGAAAGATTGCAACTTTGTTCGGCGCAAGTTTCTGGTGCAGCTTCAACACCGTGCGCTCCTCCAGTGTCCCCTCAGCCGTCGGTGCCTGTTCCTCGTGATAGGCGTCCACCAGAAAAGCCATGAAGGAGCGGCTTGCGCCCGCAGATGTTTCGATGACAAAAGGAGTGAACTTCTCTTTCGACTCTTCATCAAAATACTTGAGACTTTTTCCGGAGAATTGCTCATGCCTGGAAAGGTCGTAGTCTGTTCGGTTGTGGACTCCTTCGATTTCACCCCAGCCGAACGGAAACTCGTACTCGATGTCGTATGCGTCTTTTGCATAGTGCGCGAGTTTGCTAGGCGGGTGCTGGTTCCATCGGAGCTTTTCTTTCTTCAGGCCAAGATCTTCGAACCATTTCATGCGTTCCGCACGCCAGAATCCAAACCACCGGTCGTCAGAGCCCGGTTTCACAAAAAACTGCATTTCCATCTGCTCGAATTCGCGCGTCCTGAACAGGAAGTTTTTCGTATTGATTTCGTTGCGGAACGCTTTGCCGATCTGAGCGATTCCGAACGGCAGTTTTTGACGGGATGCTGACTGCACGTTAAGGAAGTTCACAAAGATACCCTGGGCTGTTTCAGGCCTCAAAAAAACGGCAGCCGACGCATCCTCCACGGGACCCACAAATGTTTTGAACATCAGATTGAATTTGCGCGCATCGGTGAAAGTGCCTTTGTTGCCACAGTTTGGGCAGGAAACGGACGTCAGAATTTTTGACACAGTGCCGTCACTCGCAGTTGTTTTCTCAAACTCCGCAATGATCACTTCGTCCTTTTGCTGGCCTGCAAATCTCTGCGGCTCAAGTTCTCGCAGAACCTCCTTCTTTTTCTTCACGGATAATTCTTCGAACAGCACATCCAGGCGATAGCGCATCTTGCATTGCCTGCAATCGATCATCGGGTCTGTGAAATTCTCGACGTGGCCGGACGCTTCCCACACCTTCGGATGCATCAGAATGCTTGCGTCGATGCCTTCCACATTTTCGCGATACGTCATGTTCCTCCACCATTGAAGCTTCAGGTTGTTCAGCATTTCCACGCCGAGCGGGCCGTAATCCCAGCAACCGTTCAATCCACCGTAGATCTCGCTGGATTGATAAACGAATCCTCTTCGCTTTGCCAGGGAAACAATTTTTTCCATCAACTTTGATTGATCAACGGTTTTACTCATCCTACTTCGAAATTCAATATTCCTTGTTCGTTATTGAATATTCACTATTTATTCTTGAAATTCGGTTTTCTCTTTTCCAAAAACGCATTGGTTCCTTCCTTGAAATCCTCCGAGCCACAGCACACTCCGAACAAACTTGCTTCGAGAGCCTGTCCGTCGGTGAGGTTCGTCTCTTGCGTCATGTTCACGGCTTTGACAGCAAGTCGCACAGCGAACTGTCCTTTGGCCACGATTTTTTGAGCAATCGCCTCTGCTGTTTTCATCAATTCCGGTTGGGGGACGACCTTGTTCACGAGGCCGAGTCTGAGCGCTTCCTGGGCATCGACGGAATCTCCGGTGAGAATCATTTCCATCGCCTTGCCTTTGCCGACCAAACGCGCAAGCCGCTGCGTTCCACCATACCCTGGAATTATGCCCAGGTTTACCTCGGGTTGGCCAAACTTCGCGTTTTCGGAAGCGATTCGGATGTGGCATGCAAGGGCTAGCTCACAACCTCCGCCAAGCGCAAATCCGTTCACGGCTGCGATGACAGGTTTGCCGAGGTTTTCTATCAGGTTAAACACTGATTGGCCTCCTTCGGCAAAGGCCTTCCCGGTTTCAGTGTCCAACCCGGTCAGCTCTCCTATATCCGTCCCGGCGACGAAAGATTTTTCGCCGGCCCCCGTCAGTATTACAACGAAAACGGCCGACTCATTCTTTGCACTCTCAAAGACCTCTCTCAATTCCGACTTTGCCTTTGCATTGAGAGCGTTGAGCTTCTCCGGTCGATTGATGGTGACAAACCCGACATTGTCCTTGATGTCATAAATAACGTTTTCGTATCGCATAATGCCTTCCAGTGTCCGCTCAGCGAAATTTGAGGGTTCTTTTCATTTGCCTGATTTGTTTTCTCGATAGTCGTTTTTGTTTCGAGGCGAGCTTCAGGGCTTGAAAACCAAGAATCCGGTACAGCGCGATGAGATTCTTATTTTTTTTCTTCAACTCCAGCAAGTGGAGTTTTACTGTTTCTGAGCTGCCCCGGACAATCGGTCCTGTTAACGCTCTCTGAGGGCCGACGGAGAGGGCGTTCGTAACGCTTGAATGAACCAATTCTCTAAAATGACTCAATGCTCCCCTTCCTGAAAACTCCCGCGTCAATTCTTCTACCACACCCAGCAATCCGATGGGGAAATTCGAGGCAAACACACAGGCAAGATGATACAAAATTTTTGCTTCTTTTGGAACCCGGAGGACTTTGCCACCGAGATCCCGGACAAGACCTCGTGCAAAAGAAAGAGATGAACGATCACTCGTCACGCCGAACGAGATTCCCTTCAACGAACGAACGTGGTGTTTGACGGACAGGTTACCCGGGAACGTCTGTATCGGGTGAAGGGAAAACGTTCGTGCCCCGCGGGTTCTGAGAGACCGAAGAATGTCATCCGAGAACACCCCCGAAGTGTGTGCGACGTACGTGCCGTCAAAGGTGACGTTGAGACGCCACAAATCCCTCACCGTGGGTTTCATGGCGTCCTCCGGTGTTGCGATGAGAATGAGATCTTGCTGTGACGGGAGAGACGAAAGTTCTGGGGAAAATTGGCGGCACTGAACAAGTTTTGCGCATCGTTGGGCTGAAGAACGGTGACGGCTCACGACCGCAACAATCGAATGACCTTTTTCATGCAGCGCCACCGCTAGAGCGGTACCCACGCTACCAGCGCCGATAAGACTTATCCGGAGCCTGCGACGTCCTTTGCGCACTACCTCACTTGAAGGAGAGCTGCTGAGAGATACCCCACGACCCGGTCTTTGTCCCCGGTGATATCGCCCGAATTACAGTAGAAGAGAATCTCCGACCGATTTGCGCCCAGTTTCTTCGCTGCCAGCATCACAGAAACCATCGGACCGCCACCGCACGCTTCCGCTTCCTCCTGTTCAAGCAATTTCATCAAGCCGTCGCTGTCGAATTCCTCCACCCGCTGGATGATCTTCTGGTCAAGGTGAACCGCTGTGTCGTAGGAATAATAGTGGGAAAGGTCTGAGCTGGCGACGAGGAGTATCGTCTTGCCCTGGGCGACAAGGGCTAATCGTTCAGCAAGCGCCTGACAGAGTTCGCGTTTCTGATCTCCCATCACGACAGGTACAAAGGAGAACCGGCCGAGCATCTTTTGAAGGAACGGAAGCTGTACTTCCACCGAATGTTCCGCCCGGTGGCCAGTTTCGGAGATGAGGATGTGCTCTGTTTTGTTTTCCAGCTCGGCACGTATCTCTTCATGGATCGGAACGTCTCCCAGAGGCGTCCGAAAAGCTCCGCCGGCGCATAGCGAAATGCCGAAAAAATATTCCCGGTGGCTCGGTCCAACAACGATGACAGCATCGTAGGATTTCCCCTCGAGAAGTCCGTACGCGCGCGCTGCCGTCGACCCTGAATACATGTATCCGGCGTGTGGCGAGATGATGCCGACAAGAGAGCCCTCCACCGGGCGCGGGACTGCTTCCAGCATCATTTGTTCGAGTTCGCGTTTGAGAATAACCGGCGAATCAGGGTAGAACATCCCGGCAACCACGGGAGGACGGACACTCTGCATGTTATCTAGTGAGGCTTGACAGCAAGGTCTGACTCAGAGAATTTTTCGACGGTGAAGGTGTACAGTTGAACCGCCGGGTGATTCCACGCCTCAGGTGGCAGGCCGGCTTTCACAGCTGTGTGCCTGAGGAATGTTTCCCGATCCCAGTGAAACTCTTCAGCGACCTGAGGGAGAAGAAGGCCCCGCGTGATTCCCCCGTCCAGAACGACACCGTGTCTGCCTACTTCGATATCTTCGATGGATTCTACTCGCTGCAACGGCGAAAGCACAGAGACTTCAATATCAATGTCTTCGAATTCGTGCAGCGTGAGGGGATAGAAACGAGGATCTTCCAGAGCAGCCTTTGCGGCCACTTCTTCAACAGTTTTCAACAGCGGAAGTCGTGGCTCGATGTAACCGATGCATCCACGCAATTCTCCTCTCAAACGGAGAGTCACAAAGGCACCGGCCGGTTCATCGAATGTCCCCCCAGCCGGTTCCGAAGAAGCATGCTCGAGCCTCTTGATCCCACATCGTATGCTCTCCCGCGCGAGGCGCAGCAACTCCCGCTTTTCAAATTCATTCAGGTGCATTTCTGACGACCACCCGACCTCTTTCTCTACACCAAAGGTAATCACGGTCGCGGAAAGGTGCAAGCAGTCATGCCGCGGCCACTTCGAAGTCGTGACCCGGAACGCGATTTCTTGCTTATCGGGAGGTCATTCCTTAAATTGCCTTCGATTTTTTTCAGGTCTTTATGTCTTTAATGGTGAGTATTTCTGGCGTTCGCGGTGTTGTTGGATCGAGTTTAACGCCCGAAGTCATCGTAAAATACGCTTCTGCCTATGCCGAATACTGCGGACACGGCACGATTATCCTTGGCCGGGATGGACGCGTAACCGGAAAAAGTATCGGCCACTTTGTCTCCTCTACGCTTCTTCAGATGGGCTGTAACGTCAAAACCGTAGGCGTGTGTCCAACGCCAACAGTGGCTCTCGCCGTCGAAAAACTGAAAGCCTCGGGCGGCATATCGATCACTGCAAGCCATAACCCCATGGAGTGGAACGGGTTGAAATTCTTCTCATCCTCAGGACTTTTTCTGGATGCCGATGAGAATCGTGAGTTATGGAGAATTGCAGACTCCGGGGAACAGAAGTATGCTTCATGGGATCGTCAAGGCAAGCACACGTCCATCGAATCGTTTCTTGACAGGCACATCGACGCGGTTCTTTCATATTCCGCCATTAAACCCCACGTTATCAGAAAACGAAAACTTCGGGTCGTCCTGGATTGCATCAATGCGGCGGGTGGAGTGGTTGTGCCCAGGCTTTTGAAGAAACTCGGATGCAAGGTTGTCGAGATGAATTGCGATGTGTCAGGAGTTTTTACGCGCACACCTGAGCCGGTTCCCGAAAATCTTGCCGACCTGTGCAGAAGGGTCAAGAGAGAAAAGGCCGACCTCGGCATTGCCGTCGACCCTGATGTCGACCGGTTGGTGCTGATTAATGAAAAAGGAGAGCCCTTCGGCGAAGAATACACCATCGCCACCGTAGTGAAATTTGTTCTGGAAAAGCTCCCCGCATCAAAGTCGCGCGGGTCCAGCGTCGTCGTCAACCTTTCGACGACGCGAGCAGTTGATGACATCGCCCGACAATATGGAGCTCATGTCCTGCGCACGCCGGTGGGTGAGATCAATGTTGCAAAGAAGATGAAAGAAGTCGGCGCCGTGGTGGGAGGTGAAGGCAGCGGCGGCGTCATCCTCCCGGGAATTCACCCCGGCCGCGATGCTCTGGTCGGCATCGGACTGGTCCTGCAGTACCTTGCTGAGTTTGGAGGAACGCTTTCGGAACTCAAACAATCCCTTCCTCAGTACTGTATTGTAAAGGGAAAAATCGCTGTTGCAGACTCTGACACGGATTCAGCCCTTCGTCGCTTACAGCAGAAATATGCCGGCAACGGGAAGGTGACAACCACCGACGGATTGAAAATCGATTTTCCCGACTCCTGGGCTCATCTCAGAAAATCCAATACTGAACCCATCGTCAGAATCATCGCCGAGGCACCAACCACAAACCAGGCGGAAGAGATCGTCCAGAGATTTACCAGAGAATTAACGCCAGGCTGAAATGAAGACCTCCGTCCTACTGGTGACGATCATCACCACGACAGTCTGCTACGGTTATCGACAGAATGTCCAGGCGTATCAGACTGCTCTCCGACAACCGGAAGCCGTGTCTCTTTTTAGAAAGCCTCTTTACCCGATTACCTTTTCGGCAGAAACGATGTCAATGCTCGATTCCAACCTTGCCGCTGCGAAGGCGAACTACGATCGCGATCCCGCAGATGCAGAAAACATTATCTGGCTCGGCAGGAGGATCGCCTATCTCTGGCGCTATAAGGATGCGCTCGACCTTTTTTCAAAGGGCATCGCCCTCTTTCCCAACGATGCGCGCTTCTATCGACATCGGGGACATCGTTACATTACCGTCCGGGAGTTTGACAAAGCGGTCAAAGACCTGACGAAAGCGTCGGAGCTGATTCGCGGAAAACACGATGAAGTGGAACCGGACGGCCAGCCCAACAAGTTCAACATCGCTACAAGCACTATTCAGTCAAACATTTGGTATCATCTCGGACTGGCGTATTACCTTAAGGGAGATTTTGAAGGTGCGTTACAGGCTTATCTCGAATGCATAAAAGTCTCAACAAATCCCGATATGCTCTGCGCAACAACCGATTGGTTGTACATGACCTACCGGAGGCTTGGACGCCATGAGGAAGCAACACGCGTTCTCGTTCCGATCACAAAGGATATGAAGATCCTCGAAAACTACGCCTACCACAAAAGACTTCTCATGTACAAAAACGAACTACCGGTGGATTCTCTGTTAAACACGAAGGACGCAAGCGACCTCGACATCGCAACGCAGGGGTACGGTGTTGCGAACTGGTATCTTTACAACGGTCAGAAGGAAAAGGCGACGGAAATCCTCCAGAAGGTCATCGACGGGACATACTGGGCGGCGTTTGGCTTTATTGCGGCAGAAGCGGATTTGAAAAGAATAATGGAATAACATGACACTGTGTAAAGTCACCGGCACGATTGTCTCAACGCAGAAAAACCCAAACCTGAAAGACTATAAGCTCCTTATAGTTCAACCCATCGACCTTGACGGAAAATTCATCGGCCGTGATGTGCTGGCGATAGACCACGTTGACGCGGGCGTTGGAGATACGGTACTCTGTATCCAGGAAGGAGCCAGCGCGCAACAAATCCTGAACCGCAAAGATGTTCCCGTGCACACGGTTGTGGTCGCAGTTGTTGACGGGATTTCCGTGGAGTCTCAGAAGTAGCCGCTATGTTTGACGTCCGCGATTTGCTCCGACTCGCCGCCGTCCCCCGCATTGGACATCAGAAGATTCGCTCGTTGGTGTCGCATTTCAAGGATCCGGCTGCAGTTTTCAAAGCCTCGCCGCGGGAACTCACGAAAGTACCCGGCATTGTGAAAGACCTAGCTGTCTCGATCGCCCACCAGGAAGACGGCGAGGCGTTTGCCGATGACCAGTTGCGGCGATTGAACAAACTGGGCGGCAGGATTATCACAATTTGGGAGAAGGGGTACCCCGAGCTGCTGAAAAAGATCTATGACCCGCCCGCTTACCTGTTTGTTCTGGGAGAGTTCGCTGAGACCGATAGATACTCAATTGCCATCGTAGGAACCAGAATGGCGTCAAGCTACGGAAAAATCGTCGCCGAGAATTTTAGTAAAGAATTGGCGCGACTCGGAATTACAACCGTGAGCGGGTTGGCAAGAGGGATCGACACGATAGTTCATTCCTCTACGCTGAAGGCCAACGGCCGAACAATCGCCGTTATCGGTTCGGGGCTGGATGTCCCCTACCCGCCAGAGAACTTGCTCTTGTTAGAGAGGATCGCGAAACAAGGGGTTGTCATTTCAGAATTTTTGATGGGGACTTCTCCCGACGCAACAAATTTCCCAAGGCGCAACAGGATTATCAGCGGGCTGTCGTTGGGGACTGTGGTTATCGAATCAGCGGAGAACGGAGGAGCCATGATCACGGCTTCCACCGCGCTCGACCAAAACCGCGAGGTGTTTGCCGTGCCGGGCCGAATCCATGAAAATCGAAGCCGCGGGCCAAACAAGCTTATTCAAGAAGGCAGGGCAAAACTTGTCCTCACTGTCGAAGACATCCTCGACGAATTGAAGCAGCAGCTCAAAGAGTTCCTCACAAGAGAGCACGAGCCCGAACCAGCAGCAGAGTTAACGCTATTCGAACTCAAGATCCTCGATGTTCTCAGGTCCGACGCGACTCACATTGATACGATTGCCGAGGACGCACAAATCTCGCCCGCAGACACACTCGTAAATCTTCTCTCGTTGGAGTTCAAGGGACTTGTTAAACAAATGCCCGGGAAGATGTTCGTGAAGCTATAGAAGTTGCACTTCGTCGTTACTTCTTCGGCTTGTACTCCCAGAGCACATTGACGATCTTCCACTCTCCGTTCCATTTTGCCAGGTGCATATAATCGATCCATCCTGACATGATTGCCTTGACGCTCGCAGCATTGCCAAAAATATCCAAAATGTAGACATCTTTTTGTTGCTGGTCTTTTGGCGTGTTCTTTCCACCCCCTCTTCGCGTGCCGCTGACAAGCTTTGAGGCGCCCATCGCATCGAGCCAGTTCTTCCCCGTTTTCTCATCGACCAGGACAATTCTCTTTGCTAGTTCCGGATGTAAAGCGCTCTCCATCCTTACAGCATCTCCCTCGTACCAACCTTCGACGTAATTCAGGGCAGTTTTTCTGATAGCTGCTGAATCAGCCGACGTTTGTGCAAGGAGTACACTTGGCCCAACTCCCAAGATTGCACTCAGGGTAAAAAGAAACTTTCGCATAGGCTCTCTCCTAAGGTTGTATGATTCCCAGCTCGGTGATGTCGATCTGATAATATTTCCGTTGTTCATTCAACGTGCCGCGAAGCTGTTTCGTGAGCTCATCGTAAGTAATCTGTTTCTCCAGGGGCTGGTCGACAAAACTGCGAAAACTCGTCCAGAATTTGATCATGACCGCTCCTTTTCGTGGAATTAAGAATTCGGCGAGAATACCTACACTACGTGCTCACCGGCGCAATGTTTCTTCCTCCGGGCAAAAAAAAACGGCTTTCAACATTTCTGCAAAAAGCCGTTTGATTCAGTTCCTTTGACTACAGGCTTACACGTTGAACCAATACGTGAATTTCACCATAAAGATATTGTCGGGTTTCGTCGAGAAGAGGCGATTGAAGGAACGACGGAACCGAAATTCCCCGTCACCGTCGTATTCCGAGCGGCTCTGCGTCCAGACAAGATAGATCGTTGAACCCGGCCTATATTCCCATCGCAGGACCGAATTTCCACGTAACGAAGTGAAGTTGAAATCGGGGTTAGAAATATTCACTGTTGAACTGGAGCCGGCCCCATCCGGGTCGAGGTCATAGCCCGTAACATTGCCATTCGGGTCGCGGTTGACAACGAGTGTGGACCCGTCTTCACCGAAGTTCCTGAAATCGAAGGAACCTGGACGTATGAATTCTCTTGGATGAGCGTACTTTCCCGATGACATCAGCGGCTGCATGAACAATTGCAGGCTCAGTTGCGGAGTGAACGTCCAGTTGAGTCGGAGGTTCGCAGATACCGTCGTCTGGTCGAGGTGGGCAAAAATGTATCTCCTGCCGTACGTTGCCGAAGCAGTCGGATCGTCGTACGACGTTACCCATTGCGCTTCCTGAAAGTTTTTGCTATAGCTGGGGCCAAAGGAAAAGTTGATATTTGGCGCCGGTTTATACGTCAGATACAACTCCGAGCTGTATTGTTTTCCGCCACCTCCGATGTAGGTGAATCCGAAGATTTCGCCCGTGACTTCTTTCCGGCTATCAGACCACACGCCCCCAAAAAACTCTCTCCCGATCGGGTTTTGCATGGCCGGCCCGCCACGGGTTGACCGTGTGTCGAGAGACGCGGGGTTGTATGTATAGCCGGCATACGCTCCCCAGAAATTGGGCAACTCGATGTTCCAGTTTTGCCACCATCCATGCCACATAATTCTGTTCCCGAAATCACGGCTTTGAAACAGCGCGGTCATAATCCTGAACGAGTTGTAATAGGGCGTTGGGTCAGTCCATTTATAGCCCGTCGCGAAATGATAGTTGATATAATCGTTGCGCCATTGGAACCCCAGGTCGTTCACGTCCAATTCCGGACTGAGGATGCCGAAGGCGACATTCAACAGCATTTGCCCTTTTTGTTTGTTAAGGGCAAATCGTCCTCCGAACCCATTCAACGAAGTCGCGTTACTATCAACACGAAGATATGTCGCGTCCGGCCTTTGGTAGTAGTGTCGTGAATTCGTCTGCACAACTGTCATCCTTGCTGTGCTACCGGTAAGCGAGGAAAATGCTGACCCTCCCGTAATCACGTACTCTTTCTCGTCATCAAGGAATGTCCACCCGTCGATTCCTCCTGTGAGGGCGCTTGTGTTGATTTCGTTTTCGAGTCTGCTGTCTTTGAACAAACGATGTGTGTACGTTGCGAGAACGCCATAGCCCTGTCTCCCATCGTTGAAATCTTTTTGTATTCTCCCTATCCCGTAGTAGGTGAGCGGTTCCACTTCAATGTTATGAATTCTCACGCCCGACGTTTCCGCTTGCGCATACTCACGTTTCGTGACCGCGTGAATCATGCCGACATTCCATCCGTCACCCACCTTTCCCGTAATCTTCCCCGCTCCCAAAATATGCGTCCCAATCGGGTAATCGAGGAAATCGGCGCCGAAAGGGATGCTTCCCTGTGGCGCTCGGCCAATCCTCCTGCTGTAAAGAAATTCGGGATTTCCCCAGTTAAACCCCCAGTTGCTGTTTGCCCCTCCGTAGCCAAAGCTGAAGATGTTATAGCCTTCGACAAAGAAAGGCCTCTTCTCCTGAAAGTACGATTCTACATCGCTTAAGTTCACGACGGCAGGGTCGACTTCCACCTGGCCAAAATCCGGGTTGACTGTTGCGTTGAGTGTGAGGTTCGATGTGAGGGCAACCTTTATATCCGCGCCCATTCCTGGAAGGTACCGTGAGCTGCCTTTGAACGGATCGTTGGGAGCCGCTTTCAGGTATTCGGCCCGGGAGGTCACATACGGTAGAATCTCAACCTGCAGTGGAGGCGTGATTTTTTCGATGCCGACAAGCTCCACGAAACGCGAAACAAACCCGCTTTCCTTGTTCGGCGTGTACACGATAAAATCTCGCTCCCTGTGTCTCCCGATACTACGGCGGAAATTGACACCCCATACGTACGTGTCCATTTCGATGAAGCGAAGCTGGGAAAGCGGAATCCGGAGTTCTGCTGTCCATCCGTTCTGGTCGACATTCGTCCCCGCCTCCCACACGCCGTCCCACGTGTTGTCATTCCAGTCATCGTTGTACAAGGTTCCATCCTGCATAGATCCGGCAGCGCTCACAGCAAAGAAATAGCCCGTCCGCTTATCGTTGTACGGGTCGACATAAAAGCAAAACCAGTCTGCCGTGACATCATAGTCCCTTCGTCCCAGGACCTGGATGATGGAATCCGGAGACGTATCGTGCATGCGTGCCGCGACATAGACGGCTTCGTTGTCATACGCCACCCAGACTTCCGTTTTTTGCGACGGGGTATTGCCCTCAACAGGGTATTTCATTTTGAAATCTGACACGCCCGGACGCTGCCACACGGATTCCGATAAAACGCCGTCGACTGTCATGACTTCTTGCGAGCGGGCACCTTCAATTTTTGCCCGATGGGTTTGGCTCTCTGTCCCTGAAATCAGCAGGAGAAAAACACCCATGTAGGATAAAAATCGATCACGCAGGCTCATAGGAAATCCTCCGATTTGTTATGCACTGTGATGAGACCGCAAGAACTTCGAAAAGGTTGTAAGCCGATTCTTCGACCGAGTGTGGTGGGATCAACCCGACCTCTCCCGACCCGGGTTGGGAGAGGCCAATTGGGAAGGGGAAGTTACGAGATCATGTCCCGCAGCCCCAAAACAAACGCTTGTGTATTAAGACTCCAGTCATTTCAAAAAGGTTGTAACCCGTTCAGTTTGAGCGTGCTATTTCAATAAGAGCTTCTCTGGCTCTTGGGTCGTCAATTTGGCCCAGACTCATGATGGCTTGTTTCCGTATTCTCGCCTTCGGATGATTCTTTGCTACAGAAATGAGCCTTTCGACACCGCCGCCCCCAGGAATGTTCGAAAGGGCAAAGAGAGCCTGTCGTTGTACTTCAGTGTCTTCATCTTCCGCCACCATGTCCTCCAGGGCATTCATCGCTTTCCGCGAAACCCTTTGGCCGAGCCAAAACGTGGCTTTCCGCCGCATTTCACTGTCGCGCCCCTTCCGGGCGAGCGTGATCAGCTGATCCAGCGCTTCCTCGGATTCTATTTGACTGATCGCGAACACTGTTTGTTCCTTCACTTCTTTGGGAGCGCCAGACTGGGCGACTTCAACAAGGACGTTCAATGCTTCGGGCCTTGGTTGATTTCCCATCCAGAATGCAGCCTGCGAACGCACTTTCGGAGCTTCGTCGCCCGTCAATATTCCCTTAAGAAAGGTAAAGGCACGCCTAGACTGTTGGTGTGCACCAACTGCGTTCACCGCGTTTTCTTTCAGATCTGAATCGTTCAACTGCGCGAACAAGCCTTCGAGGAAAATCACGCTCTCTTCATCTTCTGCTGGACCGAGCCAAAGAACCGGCTTCTTCTTGAAATTGTGGTTCAATTCCATATTACACATGTTAATGGACTCGATCGTAAGTGCTTGAGCCTCTGAATACTCGACAAGGATGGCAACATCTTTCATAACCTTGAATGGAGTTCTCCGGCCTCGGTTGATCATCGAAAGTCCCTTGTTGCGGCTTTGTCCCTGGAATTGGATTGTGTCTTCCTTACCATCGAGGACAAGATCATAAAGGTTGAAACGGTTGTCCGCCGACGCGCTGAAAAACATCCCCGTGGTGATAAAAGAGTTTTCGTCCATCAGTCTCTGTATGCTATACATCAGCCAGAATCCTCTGCTAAATCCCTGTTGTGATGCCTCTTTCAGTCCCCACGGCCATCGCTGACTCAACTCAGCCCTTGGTCCCTTGTAGGAAATCACTGGTTGGCCGAGCGTATTCTGCGCCAGACAGCCCGAGAAAACGAGAAGAGAGATACGGCGATAGATAATCCTCTTGCGCCCGCTCATTCTTTTGATCTTCCTTCGAGGATTTCGAGCAGCGCATCCTGGGCTTTCTGGGTTCCAATATTGCTGAGCGCATTCACGGCCGCAGTTCTGACCTTCCTGTTGTTGTCTTGCTTGATCACTTCCATCAAAGCCGTGACGGCTTCATCACTCTTCGTATTTCCCAGCGCGTGGACGGCAGCAACCTTTAGTTCGGTATCTTTTTCTTCTTTGATGATATCCCCGAGAGTTTTCACGGAAACGATGTCGTGCTGGTCGGCAATCCTATAGAGAGCTGCCTTGCGGACTTCGAGAGACTTCGCCTTACGGAGAATTTCAAGGTAAACGTTCGCATTCCTTTTTCCTTCTGAAAGGTTGCCAATCGAGTACACGGCATTCTTCGCCAACCTTTCATTCGGTTCTGTCAGCGCAGTTTTCATCAGAAAATCAAAGGCGCCTTCTCCCCCATTATTGGCAATGGATTGGAGAGCGGCTTCTTTGGTTTTTTGGTCGACATCTGCCGCATAAATCTCGCGCAGCGCATCCAAGGCTGCTTTTTCCCTGATGTTGCCGAGAGCGTATGTTGCCGTGCGTCTCATCTCCTCTTCTGACTCTTTCATCGCGACGTCTTTGAGAAGAGAAATTGCCGTCGCGTCATTTCGATTCCCGATCGAATGGAGAGCAGCTTTTCGCACCTCGCGGCTTTTCGCATCCTTCAAAATTGCCCGCAAGGACTTTGTGGCTTCATCGCTGTTAAAATTGCCCAGCGAATGAGTTGCGGTCCTGGCTAATTCTGTATTGGATTCGGTTGTCGCAACTTCGGCCAGAAACGGAATGACCTCGCTGACACCCAAGTTGGCAAGAGAATAAAGCGCCGCCTTTCGTACCTCGACGTCGGCCTGGGATCGGACGATCCCTTTCAGAGACGTATAGGCCTCGGTTTTGCGCGTATTGCCAAGCGCATATACTGCACTTCTTCGCACGGAATTGTTCAGGTCCTTTACTGCAATATCGGCAAGTTTCGGAATGACTCTGGATGCATCGGCGAAATTCCCCAGGACGTAGACGATTTTTTCTCGGAGCTTGTCGTTTTTGGAATGGTCATAGAGATTCATGATTGCCGTTAGGGCTCGCTCGTCGCCTGTATTTTGCAAGGCGTAGAGTGCCTGAAGCTTGATTTCTTCGTCTTCGTTCTCCTGCATCGACTGAACGATCGGTTCGTATTGTTTCTTTCCCTGTTTTGCCAATACACTTCCAATCCTGATCATGCTGGTTTTCGCCTCATCCGCCCAGTTGCTTCTTGGCTTTGATTTGACAAAATCCTCGTAACACTTAAAAACATCCTCAAGATTTTCCCCCAGCTTATCGCGGGTGTAACATTTCCAATACCTTGCCGCGTCCGTCCATGAGTTTTTTGGATATTTGTTGATATAACCGTCCATCGCTTTTTGTGCATCGGACCATTTTTGATCAAGGATGAGGTTGTAAGCCTCCTGGTAATCCTTGGCTGCCGGTTCCTGAGCCTTTGGCTTCGGCGTTTGGAACACCATGGGGGCTTCTGAAAGAATCGGCTCCAGAAGAGCCATTTCAGCCATCGGAGGTGCCGAGAAATGCTCCATGAAGATTCCCATGGGAGGTATCGCCAGCATTGGCTCGATTGCAAAGTGAGGCATTATGGCTAAGTCGGCTTCGAGATTAGCCTGCATAGGCTCGAATGTAATGTGGGAGATTGCCGCGAGCTCAGCTTCGAGATTCGCCAGCTCTGGCAACAAATGACTCTGGCCGACTAAAGCTTGCTTGGGGACTTTCGGTGCAGACACGGGCTGCGCCATTCCTAAAGAGCCGATGAACGCAATGGTTATCGAAAAGCAAAGAAATCGTTTCACGGTGTATCTTCCTTTCTGGTATGAGATATCGATCTTGGATTCTTCAACAAATCAAAATGCTCTTCCGGGATTTGGTACAGAGTTCTCGGCACGCTGGATTTCCGCTAGGTTAATTTTCAAAAGGATATTCCGCCGCTCCACTCCGCCCTTGACAATATCCACGCCCGGGGAGTCAAATTCCGATTCCAGATTCGCGATTTGCACGAGAATAATTTCAAGGTCGCCAATCAACCTCTTGAGTCTCAGTTGAGAGGGGTCGTTCAGAGAAGCCGACAATTCGCGGGATTCACGAAGAAGGTCTTTCGAAATCTCTTTTTGCCTTGTAAAATTTACCTTTGACGATTTGAGCAACTCTGGTTCGAAGTTCACAAGTCCAACGAGGAGCACTTTTGATCTTTCCAGGTAATCATATGTTCTCGCCTCAAGGGAGGCGTGTTGAGTAGCTCCCTTTTCCACCTGCGCCGCCTCGTCGGCGAGACCGCTTTCCTGTGACTCCGTCAAAGATATTCTCCACAGTGCAAAGAACACAAGGACAAGACCCAACGCCGATGCAAAGCCGACAGCAAACTGGCTTCGCTGGCCGAATACCGAAAAAACAAAATCACCGAAGGATGGGCGGACGGCCTCTTGTTTCTGCTCCTCAATTCTACTTTCCACCTTGCCTGCGAAGAGCTGCCAATACGTTTCAGGACGCGCAGTCGACGGATTCAGAGAGTGCTGCCGAACATGATGGAGAGCGGATTGCACCTCCTTCAGCTCCGACATGCATTTGTCGCACTGTTGCAGATGTGCATGGATTTTCTGTCGTTTAGTCTCCGGTAATTCTGCGCGGAGGTAATCGTAAAGATTCTGTTGCACACGGGAATGTCTCATCATGCCACCTCATGCTGTAAGAACAGAAGCTGGTTTTTCATTTTCTTTAAGCCACGATGGAGATGCGTTTTTACGGTTCCTTCAGAACAGTCGAGTATCTGACTGACCTGCCTGGTCGAGAGCCCTTCCAGATGTCTCAGAATAACAACAGCCCGCTGGAGAGTTGGGAGCTCATGCAGTGCGCGCTCGACAAAATTCGACGCCTCTTTCCTGTCGTCATGCGGATTGTGGGAGGCCTCTGGGGCAGTGCCAGCTTCTTCGAGCGGCAAATGCCTCTTCTTTTCACGTTTTCTTTGCCTCAACCTTGTCATAGAGAGGTTCACGACGATCCTGTGCAGCCAGGTGCCGAATGCAGACTCACCCCGGAAGGATTGGATATTGCGATGCACTTTGACAAACGCTTCCTGGGCAATGTCCTCTGCATCATCGTGGTTTGTTAAAAGGCCGTACGCGACGTTGTATGCTTGCTTCATGTGGCGCTGTACCAACTCTCGAAACGCTTCATGATTTCCTTCCCGCACCTGTTGAATGAGCTGATGGTGATCGATCTCTGGCCGGCCTGGCCGATGGGGCATTCAGGGTTCCTATGAGCTTTGGAGGTTAGACGATGTATTTCCGGGTGTGGTTGACATGCCGGGGGGATTAAAGGACACATGATACGAGAAAATGAGAATTGTTCGCAATTTCAAATGCAGAGCGATATCCCAGCATTACCTTGTAAACAAACGACCGAGCGCTTCATATTCATACGAAATCGTCCTTTTTGTTGAGTATCCAAATTCTTTCGGTGCCCATAACCTGCACTGAGGCTGTTTTCTGGGTTTACGTTGGGAACTTCCGCAACGTTTTGCCCGTTAAGTATTTCTTGCGGGAAATCGGCGGGTCATTCGCACACTGATCTTTTTTTCTCTTGACATTCATTCCCAACTTTCACAACTTAACGTTCAAACGAAACTATCGATTCACTATTAGGCGGAACAACAAACTCAAAACTTTGTTAACACTTTCCTAACCACCACATTTGTCAACGTCATTTTCGTTCGCATGGGTTCGTCACTCGTGCAACGTGCAATTATTGCCTGTCGCGCGTCAAGTTAACACACACTCATTCGCGCATCCGAATGTTCCTTCTCCGGCTGACCGATATCATCAAAATGAAGGCATCTTCTCTCTGTTTGTTTTTGCTGTTCACGTGGTTTGAATAATCACAACGGCATTCACTGCCATTTGTTGAGAGTTAAGGTAATCTTTTTTCGCACTATCCATCACTATCCTTTCAATATCTTCAAAGGAGGAGATATGAGACTCATTCGTGTGCTGTTGCTTCCTGCGCGTCTGGGACTGATCCTGCTGATGTTAGGATCATTCACTTTTCTCCAGGCACAGGAAACTAACGTGCGTGGCGTTGTGACCGATGCCGAGACCGGACTTCCGCTCCCCGGTACAACGGTTCAGTTGGTCGGCACAACCATTGGCACAACGACCAGCCCTGAAGGGAATTATAGTATTCGAGTACCTTCTGGCTACAACATCCTTCAATTCTCTTATGTCGGATATAAAATGCAGAGAGTGAGCATTGAGGGTCGAACTGTCATTGATCTCGCGCTCCGACCCGACGCCCTGCAACTCGATGCCGTTGTCGTCATGGGATACGGTACGTTGTCTAAAAGACAAGTTACGGGATCTGTAGGACAGATTTCACGGGACGACATGGGGGACTTTGTTCCTCGAACAGTGGATCAAGCGCTCCAAGGTCGCATTTCCGGTGTGCAGTTGACAAACGCGTCGGGCTTGCTCGGCTCACCAAGCACTATTAGGATTCGTGGCGCAGCTTCGATTTCCGCGAGCACGGCTCCACTCGTCATCGTTGACGGCGTTCCTATCACAAATCCTGTCACAGCGGGGAGCTCATCGATAGGGCAAGGAGCCGGCGGCCAGGGAATCAACCCGCTCATTAATCTCGACCCAAACGACATCGAATCTTATGAGGTTCTCAAAGATGCCTCTTCGGCAGCTATCTACGGGGCGCGGGGATCGAACGGTGTCATTCTTATCACGACTCGACGAGGAAGACCCGATCAACAGATCGTGAACGTTCGTACATATACAGGAAGTCTTACGGAAACGAACAGATACGATATGATGAACGGAGAAGAGTTTACGAAGATTTGGAATGAAGCTGCTGTAAATCGATTTGGACCTACGGGAGGCGGATTGCTTCTCCCCACGACTAACATTGTTAACACTGACTGGACAGATGTCGTGAGACAGGATGGTAAAGTAACGGAGACAAGCGCTAGCGTAACAGGAGGAACGCAGCAGACACGCTATTATATCGGTGGCACGTACCGATCGGAAGACGGGTTTGTCCGGCGCAATGAACTCGAGCGGTACTCGGGTCGCCTGTCGTTGGACCACAGTTTGAACGACCAGGTCAGGGTCGGCATGAATATCAGCCCATCGAGGACAGATAACTTCCGTGTCTATACGGAAAACGCTGTTGCGTCGGCCTTCACCTATGCTGCTCTTTACTATCCGAATGTTGCGCCCCGAAAAGCTGACGGATCGCTCAATTTAAGCTTTGCGCCAAATCCTATTGGAGTATTCCCGGGGACACCACTCTCGAACGTCGAAGGAATCGACTTCAAATCATCGCTTACGCAAGTGCTGTCCACAGGGACACTGGATTGGAACATTCTGACAAATCTTTCTTTCAACACATCTCTCTCAGTTGACCTTTTCCAACTGACCGAATCCTTCAAGCGTGCAAGTTATACCACGGACGGCACCCCCGATGGGAATGCTTTTTCCAGCAGCGACCAGTACGTCAATTATAACATCAACTCCACTCTTCAGTTCGCTGATCAGATGGATGATCATCGATACTCAATCGTGGCGGGTATTTCGGCCGTGCGTTCTGACAATATTTCCTTTAGCGCATTTGCCCGCAACTTCCCTACGGATTTATTGAAAACCGTCAGTTCCGCAGCAACTCCAGTAACTACTGGTGGCGCGGGCACGAGTTTTTCATTTCTAGGATACCTTTCTCGCATCACCTATTCCTACATGGACCGGTATTTGCTGACGCTAAGCGGTCGGATTGACGGCTCTTCGCGATTTGGTGCAGATCACCGTTATGGGTTCTTCCCTGCGGCCTCGGCCGGATGGATCGTCTCCGATGAGGGCTGGTTCAGCGAGTTCGGTGTTATAGATTTTCTTAAGCTTCGTGCCAGTATGGGACAGACCGGTAATTCCGAAATAGGCAACTTTCCTTCGCTTGCCCTTGTCGGCTCGGGATTCAACTACAACGATGTCCCGGGCATCGCGCTTTCACAACTTGCAAACCCGGGCTTACGCTGGGAAAAGACGACTCAAATTGATGGCGCTGTTGAATTTGGGATCCTTGGAAACGCAGTCCGTGGGAGCGTCGGATATTACTCGAAAAAGACCTCGGATCTCCTGTTGAATGTTCCGGTCTCACGCGTCAATGGGTTTGCTACTCTCACGCAGAATATCGGTGAAATGGAAAACAGTGGGCTGGAGCTTGAATTGTCGGTTGACATCTTCCACAGCAGCGATCTCAGGTGGACAATGAGCGGTAACATTTCCACTGTGAACAACAAAGTGACAAAGCTCGTACCCGGACAAACAGAAATCATCTTTGCAAACAACATTGTTCGTGAGGGAGAACCGCTTGGCGCCTGGTATCTCGTACGATACAATGGACCGAATTCGGCGAACGGAAACGCAACGTGGCTTGATACGATCGGCAATGTCGCGGCATCCTACAACCTTTTAAATCGAGTTATCGCCGGAAGTCCTTTCCCCGATTATTTTGGCGGGTTTACGAGTTCCTTCGCCATCGGGCCAATTGACGCAACAATATTCTTCCAGTTCACCAAGGGCAACATGATTTATCGTGGCGACGGCAGTTTTACGGACAGCAATCTAAATTCCGTGTTTAATCAGGCGAGGCGTCAAAACGATTACTGGAGTTCAACGAATACCGGCGCCGCCAATCCACAGCCACGGTTACTCCTGGCCAACGGGTCGCAAGCCAGTACACGGTATCTTGAAGACGGCTCTTACCTGCGTCTGAAAACGTTGACTGTGGGCTACACGCTGCCCTCGGGATTCCTAGCGAACATGCGGGCACGTGTTTACTTGCAGGGGACGAATTTGTGGACTTCATCAAAATATCTGGGGATGGATCCTGAAGTGGCTAACGTGGGAAATATCAACCAGTCAGCAGTATTCTTCCAGCTTCCACAGGCTAAGACCCTTGTTTTTGGCATAGACCTTACACTGTGACCATCAGACACTGAAACGGAATTTCATCAAAAGAGGATGACAATGAAAAGACAAAAACTCTTCATGATGGCTGTGGTCGTGACGACATTTATTGGTTGCGGAGATTTCCTTGTAGAAGCACCGCAACAGGCCATCGACGTTGACGAAGCAATGACAAAGGGAAGCGGAGTGAGAGCGATGGTGACAGGGCTGTATAGTGGAATCCACAGTCCGGCCATTGCAGGCGGCAACTACAATGTCATAGCAGAGATTATGGCGGATAACGTGCTCTGGACTGGTAGTTTTGTCACCTATCTTGATTTTCACAACCGCGCCATGACACCAGCCAATGCCAATACGACCGACTGGTGGACTGCATCCTACTTTGCCATTAACAGGGCAAATATCATTTTGGATGCGGTCAGCACACTTGTTGACCCCACTGACCCAAATCTTACAGATGCTGTGAAAAATGTTTGGCGCGGGGATGCCTACTTTGGCCGAGGAATACTCCTGTTTAAGCTGGCTTTTGTTTACAGCAAGCCATGGAATTTCACGGTCGGTAATACTCATTTGGCTGTCCCTATTCGGACGAAACCCGTACGAACGCCGACTGAGCTCGAGAACCTTCCTCGCAATACGCTTGCTCAAGTGTATGCCCAGGTGCAGGCAGATTTGGATTCTGCGGTGAATTTATTGCCTGCCACACGGCCTGCGGCCGAAAGGGGGAGAGCGACGCGTCATGCAGCCCGGGGGTACTTAATGAGGCTGGCAATGGCCAAGTCAGACTATGCTGCTGCAGCAAACTATGCCCAGCAGATCATAGCAGGGGGTTTTTCCTTGCCTTCCTCGCCGGCCCT
Organism: Ignavibacteriales bacterium; assembly: GCA_016207415.1. Taxonomy (GTDB): domain Bacteria; phylum Bacteroidota; class Ignavibacteria; order UBA10030; family UBA10030; genus JACQPT01. The sequence goes on along the minus strand of JACQPT010000060.1, from coordinate 1,621 downwards.
GGCATTCAATGGAAACAAGTTTTCCACGGAATCGATATTTGAAATCGCCTGGACGACTTCGGATAACCCCGGCCCCAACGCCGGCCAGGTGGCATTCTATGCCCCCCCTGCTAACGGCGGCCGTGGCGACATCAGGATTAGCGCAGCATACGTAACCGCTGTCGGCCAGATCATCACTGCGGCACAGCAAGCCGCTGTCACTGCAGCTGGCGGAACAGCAACAGACCAGCGAGTGATCACCACGGCTGGCAACGCGAATCGAATGCTTAATGGGCTGACGGCCAACACAAGTGCAACTCTCAAATTTGCCCTTAGCGACCGCTCATGCAACGTGATAAACATGCGCCTTCCTGAGGTGTTGCTCACCAGGGCGGAGGCTCTTGCAGAACAAGCTGTTGACCTCGCTTCAGTTCCTGCCGAAGTCTATACTTTGCTGAACCAGGTGCGCAGAAGAGCCATTCTTGTTTCTGGCGGAACCAGCAACCAATCTATGATTGACCATAGCGCCGCAAGTTTTACAACCAAGCAGGAATTGATTGACGCTATTCTGCTGGAACGAAGGATCGAGCTTGCATTCGAAGGAGATCGTTTCTATACTCTCCACAGAAAAGGACTGAGTATTCGCCTTCTTGCACCGAGTGATAACCGGATCACATTCCCTATTCCTCAGCCGGAAGTGGATGCGAACCCGAACATGGTGCAAAACCCGGGTTACTAAGGACGAAAGGTCATTAACCTCATGGTAAAGCCGTCCCCACGCGAAGTGGGGGCGGCTTTATTTCTTTCAACATGCTTTCTATGGACAAAAAGAGCGTCGCGCTCCAACTCCTTGTGGTTGTCGCAGCAGCTTTTTGCATTGGCTGTTTTCAAAAAATAGGCCCACCCGAAGAACCTAATATCTTTTCCCTGTCGATAACCATTCCGGACGCTGGCCAGGATTATTTTGTCGGCAACGATTCGCTGACCGTTATAACTTATAAGATGCTCATCGACAGCATTTTTGTTACAAAAGGAGGTCTCCAAGACGAAAGATTTGAGCCTCGACTTCGGTTGGCTTCTTATGTTTTTGGGTTCGCCGATTACTATGTTATCGCCTCCGGCCAGGTTGGAGGTGGAAAGTTTAACGGCGTTCGCTTCTCGGTTGTGAGACCCCCGCTTCTTGGCAGCTTCGACGATCCCGACCTTATCGAGAGAGATAATAATGGCATGGTGGTGGATAGTTATTCGATCTCACTCACCGGTGTTTACAATCGAAAATTTTTCCGCTTTCGCTCAAGAGTCTCCAGGACGGTTGAATACGGCTTTTCGAGCGATGTCAATTTGGCTGATGTCAACGGATATCTCGAGGCCCGACTGAGAGGAAACTGGAAGCAGTGGTTCCTCAATTCGGCGGGAAACGGAATCCTGGATCCTGAAAATCCGATTAATACGACTCAAATAGAAGAAAATATTCTGAAGTATTTCGATATTTTCACAGTGACATTTGGCGAAGTCCAGCAGTGAACGCTTAGCACAAAATGAGATGCGGGATTGTGCGGTTTCGAGAATTATTATGGAAAGTTGAACCCCCGGTTTCGTGTTGAGGTCATCTTTGATGCGACGTAAAGTAGGAAAGCTGTTT
>JACQPT010000059.1 GCA_016207415.1 Ignavibacteriales bacterium | reverse complement strand
CCTCGATGATACACCTCAATCCATTCGTTCTGGTTTGTCAGCGGGTCGTACATGATTTCATTGACAACGAGCGCTCCTTTTGTGTAACCGATAAGCACGACTGTTGAAGATGTATCGTTTGTAAGGTTTTCGTCCTGCGTGAAGGAAACGATAGCGATAAACCGATGCTGTCCTCCCTCAATGGATGGATGCACGACAGAAAACGAGGCAGAGTCGGTGGCAAAAATGGGGGTTCCACTCACTGAACCGATCTCCTCAGAAGAATCAGCGACCTGGTTCTGGTTAGCGTCCCTGAAAAACCTCACGGCATAACCTGATGCCAGCTGCGTGCCGAAATTTTTGATGATGGCTGTTAATACAAGGGGGTCGGTTGCGGCGGGCGCAGAGGGAGAAACAGAAATACGCGAGACACCGAGGTCGTACGTTGTGAAGACGCTCATGTTCACATCATCCAGGCGAAATGTGCCCGATGTTCCGCCGGACGGAATGCCGACCAGCCGCCAGCGAAATTTCACCGTGGGTTCGTTGAATAAGGAACCAGGAAGCTGAATGGTCGTTAGAAAATAACCTGTCGTTCCCGGATTCTTGATCGTATCTGCGAGCTGAATGGTGAATGTGCTGCCGTTGTCCGTCGAAGCTTCGACCAGAAGCCCGGCTGTATGCGTACTCGAGCGCGAGGTGTAAAACTGAAGCTTATCGGGCGTGCGGCTGGTGAAGTCAAATGTCGGAGATGTCAGGATTTGGGAAATCGTCGCATTTGTTGAGAGGACACAATTGGGAGCGGACCTCGAACCCGAGGTTGTAGTAGCAAAATCGCCACCGGGCAATCGATTCGTGGTTGTTGTCCAACCACCCGGAAGGCCCGGGACAGCGACCGAGTCGAAACGTTCGGCGTAAGGAAAAGACGTGATTTGGGAGAACGCCGAGGAAGCAATAATCGCGAGAATCAATGCTGTTGGAAAAACAACACAAAAGGCCGACCTTGTCAATCGATGAATTTCCTTTCAACCTGTTTGCAATAGCTTTTTTGTGGAACTTCTCAGGCTGCGCAATAAGTTAAAGAAATGAAGGAGTTCTCTATGAATCTAAAACTCAAAAACGGCTGGATCTCCGCAGGCCTTAGTGTACTTGGGGTTTTTCTCTTTCTTCAACATTTTCGCCGCGCCGGCAGGAAAATCCTCCACTTCGTGGAAGAGAAATCTTCCGATAAGAACTTCGGCGTATTTCCGCCCGAAATTTCTGAGAAGCAATTTGAGGATTCTTTGTTCTCTAGTCCCCTCGACAGTGTACTGTCCCGGCATTTGGTCCAGGAGTGTCAATTTACGCTTTTCGCGGTTCCTGCTGGTTTCCTTATGACGATCAGGCAGTGCCGAAAGTAAGGTTTCATGAACGTCGCATTTTGCTCAAGCCATACGTCAACAGCGTCACAGGCGCGCAGAAGTGCATTGTCGGCGCTCTTAAAAACGAAATGAGAAGGAAGGGCGAAAAGAAAAGAGAACAAATTGATTGAGTGAATCTCCGAATTGTGGAAATTCTCACTGAACCAGCGCAATTCGTTCCTGTCAAAAGATTTCTCGTCGGACGTGTGCGCAGACGAAGCGAGAAAGCTGTAGAGTTTAATCAAAGGGTTCGATCCCAGCGGCTCCATGAAAATCATAGAACCATCAACAGCGAGGTGCTCGACGTAAAGCTTCCTGAGAACAGGCTTGTAATCAATGTGGTGTAAAATGGATCGGCCAAACACAAGGTCAAACGTGCCGGAAGGAAGATGTGCCGCATCAACCTACGCGAAACTCGAGTTTGCCGCGTTTTTCCCTTTCCTTTGCTTTCTTGATGAAATTCTCGGAGATGTCGATTCCCAACACAAACTGAGCCCCAAGGCTGTAAACCTTTTCGGCCGTTAATCCGTCGGCACAGCCGATTTCAAGAGCACGCTTGCCCTTTGACGCTTGAGCGAGAAAGCGGTCGAACATTTGTTCGTAACGGACAGAATTGGGAGACTGAAAAACATGCGGAAACCTCGAATGCCACCTATGGGACGATTCCCACAAATTCTCTTCATCATACGCTCTTCTTTCTCTCTCGGCCCGCGTCAACTGTTTTTCTTGATTTAGCGTGCTCATGGAGGAGCTTTGGAGAGTATTGCCAGAAATTCAGAAAAGTTGATTACTTGCTTTCGCTCAAGCCGGCCCAATGAATTGCGTTGAAGAGGAACTTGAAGGTCCCTTCCGTCTGCGCGCGGTGCTGGACACGGAACCCGAGCAAAACGATCTTTCCTCTGCCGTACGTCAACGCAACGGCTGCGGTGCGGCGCGCAAGCCGCTCTTCTCCCGAAATCCATCCCGACAGCAAAATGTCCTCGGCGTCCTTCGGATACCACGCCAGCACATTGTGAGACAACTCGCCGCCGTGAAGCGAGGTCTGATATGCTATGCGTTCATTCTGAAACGCGCCGACCTCATGCGGCAAACCATACGTGACCGGATGGCTTGGGTTCACATGTACGCGTAGAATCGAACCGGGGCAATTAAACTGTTCAGATGTCGCGCGCGCAAGCGTGTTCTGCACAGGAATGTTGAACTCATCGATCACAAAATCCGCAGACGACGCCATCGCGATGAGCGTGCCGCCTTTTTCGACAAAATCCTTCAGATTCTTCGCCCCGTCTTTCGTGATCCCGCCGGCGTATTCGGGAGGAAGCTCTTCAAAATACTTCATTTGACCTTCCTCACGTTTCGGCTTTCCTTCGAGAATAACCTCCCTGTCGACATCAGGAAAGACAATCGCATCGTACGTTGAGTTCAGGTTGCCCGCTTTCACATCCTTGTTCTCGATATTCTTGAGGTTGAATTCATATTGCTCGAGAACCCACCGCGTCCAACCCTCGTCCATGGATGCCGCCCAGGGCTTGTAGAGGCCGACGCGAACTTCGCGGAGCTTGTCCGAAGCAATCTGAGGTCGGGTCGATAGCCCGGACAGCGTCAGATTGTATTTCTTCGCAAGGTTGTTCAACTCGGCATGATTGTCGATAAGGGCTGTGCCCGCAGGGAAAGTTCTACCTCCGGACGAAAATGCCTCTCTTGAAAGAGCTACCGATGCTTTCTTCTTCGAAAGGTCATTAAGCAGTTTTGTCACGTTGTTGCTCGCATGTGACACGGCAAAAACGGGAGCGGTTTCGTTTTCGAGTGAACCTTGCGGCCAGTCGGAGTCGGCGATGGGGCGAAGGGATTTCTTTTCGTTTTCGGAAAGCATCACTCTGTCGATAGCCACTCCGAGCATCAGCGGCAGAGACCAGGCCGTGATGTCGTAAGGGGGAATAATGTTCGAGCCCGTCGAAGGGCGGACTTTGGGGTACCGCTGTATGCCAAGATGCTCTTGAAGGAATCTGGCATATGGTTGTGCTGTGGGAATGAGAAAACTCTTCTTGTCTGGAGTAACAGACACCCCGGCTCCATTTTCTCGGATGAGATGCGCAAGACGCGCCGCGGCGTTCGGGTCGCGCTGGTCCATTGCGATCCTGTAATATTCAGCAGGATTTCCGCTCTTGATGTTGTCTTGCACCATCATCAGCGTCGCGCGAAGAATGTCTTCGCGATGAACCGCATTGGATTCGAGAAGTGCGCTGGAGGCCGTGAGCTCGTAATCGATGATATCGCGCAGGCGCCACATCCCGCCCGGCCAGGGGTTGGGAAAATTGATTTGTTGCGTGTAGCCGTAAAGGCCCTTCCTGTTGGATTCCAGCTCAGTCGGTGAGATTTCAATCGGTGTGGCAATCCTCACGGAAGCAACTTCGGTCAGCAACCCGATAACGTTCTTGAACCATCCTGTGTTTTTTGTGCCGCCCGGCCAGTATGCGTCGTACGAGTAGCCATAAATCACGCCTTGCTTGCGCTCCTGTTCCAATCTCCACGACATGAGCGTGCCGATGTGGTCGAGCACTCTCCAGATAATCGGGTGCAGGGTTGCCGCCACGGGGTTGGAGTACGGCGGGACAAAAATGCGCGGGCCAACGGCGCCCATTTGATGCTCATCGAGCCAGACATGAGGGAACCATTCAAAGTATGCGACGCGGTTCATGGCTTTTGTTTCTTTTTGCGTCAGCATGTACCAGTCACGATTATTGTCGTGGCCGACATAATGGTGATAGAGCCAGGGCATCCGGCCGCCTTCGTATTTCGTGCCGAGGTTTTTCTTGTACCATTCCGTGACCATGATTTGCCCGTCGGGGTTGAGCGACGGCACGAGCAGGAGGATCACTTCATTCAGCCAGCGTTTGGTTTTTTCGTCCTCAGCGGTTGCAAGAGCGTGGGCCCATTCCATCGCCATCTGGCTGGCAGCGATTTCGGTTGAATGGATGTTGCAGGTGACGAGAAGGATGACCTTGCCCTCTTTGATGAGAGCACTCGTTTCCGCTTCGGAAAGTCCTCTTGGGTCATGTGTTCTGCGAGAGATTTCCTGGTATTTCTTTTTGTTTTTGAGATTTTCCTCTGAAGAGATGGCGGCTACAATGAAATCATTCCCAAGTGTGGTCACTCCCATATTTTGAAGCTCGACGCGGTCGGAGGCATTATCGAGCGCTTTGAAGTAGGCCACAATTTGCCGATAGTCGGCCAGCTGACGGTCAGCGCCAAGGGGAAAACCGAGAAACTCGGAGGGTGTTGGAATCCTCGCTTTCTGTTGAGAAAGAACAGAAAACGTCACGACAAACATTGCGAGGCTGATGCGGACGAAGGATTTCATGAGAAGTCCCCCAATGTGTGGTGGAAGAGAACTGTTGTTATCGTGTGAGAGCGTAGTAGAGAACGTACAGCCAGGAAAACAGGCCGTGGATGATTGCCCACAGAATGGAATGATTTACCGACCACGAGATGGTAATGGCAAGTGCTGAGCCGAAAGTAATGCCCGAGCGCACGAATTCTTTCTTTATCACAACGTTTTGCATGGGGGCTCCTTTTTCCGATTTGAAGTATTATTTCTTTTCCATTCCGATAGAAAACACGCGGTCGAGGTCATGGCGGGAAAAGACGCGGAACGAAATCAGCGTTTCCGAGGAAGTGATTCCCTCGAGACTGCGGATATGTTCGGTCACAACCGAGGAGAGGTCGTCGTTGGTTTGCACACGAATAACGGCAACGAGGTCGTACCGGCCGGCGACGGAGTACACTTCGCTGACCCCGTGCATATCGGCGAGTTTTTCAGCGATGTGATTAATTTTGTCTCGTTCGACGGTGAGGAGGACGACAGCGGAAACCATTTCGCACCCTTGACAATGTTAAAGTGAGGGAGAATCTATGACTGCTTTAGGAGAAAATCCAGCACAACCTGTTCAAACTCGTCCGGCGCATCGGCATGGACCCAATGGCCTGCATCCTGAATGGTAGCCACCGTCGAATGCGGAAACAGACGTTTGATCTCCTCAGCGTCGTCCTCCAGGACATAGTGCGAATTCCCACCTTTGATAAAGAGAGCAGGTTTTGTGAACGGTAATGAAGGCTCAATAGTCTTGTTGAGGGCGTCATAATTGTTGTAAAGGACGTCAAGGTTGATTCTCCATGTGAATGAACCGGCGTCGTTTCGCGTGAGGTTCTTTATCAAAAACTGCCTCGTTGAAGAAGCGGGTATGGTTTTTGCTAGAGCTTTATCGATTTGCTTGCGGCTCTGAAAGTCGTTCAACTTTAACCCATACAGGGCGTCAAAGATGACATCGTGTTG
>JACQPT010000054.1 GCA_016207415.1 Ignavibacteriales bacterium | reverse complement strand
TGGCAGCTCGGAGTTCCGACACGGGGCTTTGTGTCTTTGGACCAACGCCAGCCGGGTTGTTGAACCACCTTTGCCACAAATGTTTCGCCCAGGACAACAATCTGTGCGTTGAAGTTTGGGAATGAAAGAGTCTCGTCCGGCTTCTCAAAACGCTTTGATATGATTTGGTTCATCCAGCTTGTCCTTTGAATTGGGTGGTGAGGTTTGCGCCAGCGATAGCCGAGCGTTTTGAATGCTTCTCGTTAAACTCAATTATTTGACCGCCTTGCATGACGCATAACGTACGGCAAAATAACGCAGTGCCTAACAAATGGAGCGAAGCGGAACGGCTAGGCATTGAACGAACCCTATAATTCTTTCCACAGCTTTCATTTCGCTTTCATAAATGTGTGAGCGACGTTTTGCCGACTGTTATGTGACGTTGTTTGGGCACGTTTTTGTACATCTGACTAGAGACATACAACTTCTTGACACCAACCTTTGAATTGAGCTTCAGAGCAGTTTCGAGATGCTCGATTGACCATAGGTCCTGCTCAAGCGGGAGTGCGATTAGAGGTTACATTGTTAGCGCTTACGAAGTAGATAAGGCGCGAGATTGCTCGCAATTGTTTTGAACTCTTCTTCTGTTAATGGTAACCGTAGAAATGCTGCCCAGCTCTGACGGGGACGGAGATTGTCGCCTACAGCTGCGTCTGAGCCGTATAACACCCGGGAAGCACCAATCTGCCTAATTCTGCTTGCCAGAAGAGCGGCTGTACCGGCTGAAATACTCGGCTCGACAACCGTTGTAATGTCGAACCAGAGGTTTTTTGTCCTCTCGTCCTTGTTAATGATCGCCTGAATAAACACGGCAAGCGCGCTGTCGGCAGGCGGGTCGTTGTAGCCCGGACCTGTTCCGGCAAGGTGAGCAATTTGGACGGTGATGTGAGGCGCGACGGTTAATATTTGCTCCAGAAAGATCCGTGCCTGTTGGGCACCGTAGGGTCGACCTTTCGAGATAGACGGCCTCATGTGCGCAACGATTGCCATGCGGTGCTCGTTTGCCTTGCGGAATACACGCCGGAGTTGCTCCACGTGCTCAGCACTATCAAGCTGCACATCGGAGTTCCCGAAATGCAGTTTGATTCCAGACCTCAGCCTTTGGTCTTTTGCACAGCGATCGATCTCTTCCAAAGCATACTCTTTAAGCGGATTAACACTGCAAAATGCGCTAAGTCGATCCGGGTAGAGTGCAGCTTGAGCGCCCGTCCAGTCGTTTTCTGCCTTCACCTTAGTGTATTCTTCTTGAATATTTCGAGAGGGTCTACCGTACAAATATGCAACCGACAAAAGGACGGCGCGCTGAATACCTGCCGAGTCCAGCAAGCCGATAATATCCCTTGCCAGAATGGGCTTAATTGTTGCGGAACCCTTGAAAAGCGAATCGACGATTGCGGGGCTGAAAAGATGCTGATGGTGGTCTGCCAATGGAGAATTGACCGCTGAAGAGGAGTGCTTAGTCAATGAGTGTTGCCCGTTGGCAACCACATACACGAAGGTGATTAGAGCAACAACGAGAAGCGTTTTCAACGGTTAATAATAGATTTCATAGAAAGCGCGCCCTCTTGATATATAAAGCTGATGAAGCGAGCAAAAATGTATTGAGGTGGAAAAACATTATCACGCGCGGTGTTAGGCTGTTTTGTATCTCGGTTGGTGATTTCAAGAGTTCCCACATGCCCAAACAATGACACATGACGTCTCGCAAAATAACGCAGCCCCGCTTGACGCCTACCACAACGACTCATTTATTGCGGGCCGTGGCAAGCGGGGTTGAGCGAACTCTATAATTTCTAATCAGCTGTTTTGCGATCGCTTTTTGAATGAGTGAGCGTCGTTATTTTGTTATGCGCAGGCAAAGTTCTATATCGATCTCGTTTTGCGGCACGAAGTCAATAAGGCGATGTTCAGCATGTCGAAAGTTGTTGACTCACGGCAAGTGTTGAAATCATCCATTTTGTTTGCTGCTTTCTCTAGACTACCCGGACGACGAGCATGGTCATATCGTCGTGCTGCTTGGCGCCGGCTACAAATCCATCGGTTGTCTGCATCAAGAGCGAAAGCGTGTCAGAAGCCGAAAGCCCGAAGCAAGACCGTGCTGATTCTATCAAACGTTCTTCACTATACTGTTCTTGAGCTGGGTTCATCGCTTCGCTGATTCCGTCGGAAAACGCGACGAAAAGGTCGCCGGATCGAAGCGAGATGCTGGCCTGCTCGTATTGGAAGTGCGGTAGTATACCCACTGGTGGCCCGCCAGAGTCGAGTCGCACGACATGTAATCCTTCGTCTGACCGTTGGCTACCATTAGAAAGTACAAGCGGAGCATTATGGCCTGCGTTGACATAAGTCAGATTGCGAGTCTTTGGATCATAGTGACCATAGAAGATCGTGGCAAACCGGTCGGCAGTTGACGCCTCGTAGACCAACCGATTGACATGGCCCATGAGATCGGCGAGGTCAGCGCTTCCCCGCAGAGCTTGGCCACGCAGCGAAGCCTGCAGACTCGCCATCAACAAAGCTGCGGAAATTCCCTTCCCAGAGACGTCTCCGATCGCTAGGCCGAACATCCCATTCGGGAGAATGAGAAAGTCGTAATAATCCCCACCGATACTCTGCGCTGGCCGGCACGAGCCGCAGTAATCTAAACCGGAAACCAGCGGGAGGTTTTGGGGGAAGAGTCTCTCCTGTACTTCGCGCGCGATCTCCAGCTCGCGGTTCAATTCTGCGCGATGAGCAGTTGTGCGGGCGAAATTGCGGGAGAGAAATATGGATACGGAAATCATCAGCAGTGCTATAGCGTAGAAGGGCGCAGGGAAGTCCGAAAAGTGCCATAGCTTCGGTAGAATATGTAACCAAAGTATTCCCTCCCAGGGTTCGGAGAAAAGGTAGTAAAGAGTCGTAAGCGATAACG
>JACQPT010000049.1 GCA_016207415.1 Ignavibacteriales bacterium | reverse complement strand
GTAATCTCGTTTTCAACAGATCTGTAACCCTGCGGGACACGTGGGCAAAAATAGAAAAAAAGGATAACTAGGATCTTCCGAAGAATCTCTCGCCAAATCATGTCCTTCGGAAGGTTTGCCGTTAGATCTTTGGAAAAGGAGGACTCCATGAAAACACGACGAATTGCACTTTTCTTCTTTTGCTTGGTGTTACTGTTCGTAGGGACGGAGGTCGTAAGGGCGCAGGATGAAGTCTTGAATTTTGGTCAAACGACCATCTATCTCGAGTCACTGGGAAATTATAGCAGGCACGCTATCACATGTGATCAGTTTTTTGCCGAAAATGTGTCCGCACGTTTCGGAATAGGAACCGGCGGCGTTGACCGCGTGACGGGTCCGGCGGCCTCCTTCATGGTGAACTATATGTTTGGGAATCTCCACAAGCTTGAAGTCTCATTCGGCTATGCAGCTCCCTTGAAGTCATCTGGCTATGGTACGGCGATGTTTATTGGTTACCGTTTTCAACCAAAGGAAAATGGCTTTAGCCTCCGATTTGCTGTGAATCCTTCGCTTACAGGTCGGCCCCTGACGGCTTTCGGTAGCGATAGCAATTACAACGGCATGCAAATAGCATTTGGCTATGCTTTCTGAGTATCGTTCCAAATCCGTCATCAAGTTGGTTGTTCGGGAGCAGAGATCCCTCACAACTTGGCAAAAGAGCTCCCTCACAACTTGCGAAATTCAGGCTCAACAAAGCCACGTGGAGCTCTGCTCCTGAGTATGTTGATCTTTGATTAACTATGCCTAGAAAAAACCTCGACATCATTCGCCTTCACAACGCGGTCTTCTATGCCTATCACGGCGTCTTATCCGACGAGCAAAGCCTGGGCGGGAAGTTCGAAGTTGACGTCGACTTGCATTGCGACCTCTCCAAGGGAGCAAAGTCGGATCATTTGAGTGAAACCGTCGACTACGAACGGGTGTACGATTGCATTAAGGGACTTGTTCTTGGGAAAAAATACTTTCTATTAGAGGCACTGGGAAAAACAATTGCGCAAGGAATTCTGAAGAATTTCAAAAAGGTGCAACGCGTCGTCGTTCGCGTCCGGAAGCCTGGAGCGCCTGTCAAAGGCGTTATAGATTACGTTGAAGTGGTGATTGAGGATTCCCGTTAATCATGCAAAACATCTTCCTGAGCATTGGTTCGAATATCGGAGACCGGCTGAGTTTTCTCCGCTCGGCCCTTGATGGCATCAATGACCTTCCCGGAACCTCCGTCGTGAAAGTGTCGTCAGTGTATGAGACGGAACCTGTCGGCAAAAAAGATCAGCAGGACTTTCTCAACATCGTGGCGGAAGTTGAGTCCGGCCTCTCGCCAGAACAACTCCTTGAGCAATTGAAATCGCTCGAGCATGTCCTCGGACGAAAACACTCGGAGCGCTGGGGGCCAAGAGAGATTGATATCGACATACTCTATGCAGACAAAATTGTCATTGGCGTCAAGGATTTTAACATACCACATGCCGAAGCCAGCAGCCGAAGGTTCGTCCTGGTGCCGCTGGCAGAGATTGCAGCCGATTTCCGTGATCCTGTCCTCAACCTTACAGTCGGAGAACTCTTAACCCACTGCAGGGATGGAAGTGCAGTCCGGAAAACCGAACTTGCCACCAATTTGCAGGAGCGTTGATTGCACTTTCCCAAAGAGGTTCGCTACGTCGCCATCGAAGGAGTTATTGGAGCAGGAAAAACGACGCTTGCTCAGATGTTGTCGGAACGCCTGAACGCCCGGCTTGTTCTCGAAAGGTTCGACGAGAATCCCTTCCTGGCAAAATTCTATGAAGACGCGGACCACTACGCATTCCAAACGCAGATCTTTTTTCTTCTGAGCCGGTACAAACAGCAGCAAGAACTGTTTCAGGTTGACCTCTTCAACTCATACGTTGTTTCCGACTATATCTTTGAGAAGGACAAAATATTCGCTTATTTGACGCTGAAGGACGAGGAGCTCAAGCTGTACGAGACCGTTGTGACATCGATTGAAAAAAATATCCCCCAGCCCGACCTTGTGGTGTACCTGCAGTCCAGCACGGAACGTTTGATGAGCAACATCAGGAAGCGCTCCCGGAGGATGGAGGAAAACATAACGGAAGAATACATTCGCGACTTGAACGAGGCATACAATTACTTTTTCTTCAGGTACAAATCCTGTCCACTCCTCATTGTCAAAGCCACGGACATCGATTTTGTGGGAAACAGAAACGATTTTGAAGAATTACTCGGGCAGATCCTGAGACCCAACCGGGCGCCGGTCGAGTATTACAGTCCGACTTCGAAGAAGTAGCATGATCCGATTTCTTGTCTTCACCGTTCTCTTCTATGTTGTTTTTCTCATCGTGAGTAATCTCATCAAGCTTTTCCTCGCCTGGAAGTTGCGTCAGAAGCGAAAGCCGTTTCCGCAGGCCGATGCACCCTCGCCCTCGAAGCCACAGGTGGAATACAAAAATGTCGAGGACGCGAAGTTCGAAGATATTCCACAACCAGAGCACAAAGAGTCGCAAACCGAAAACAACTCCTGATTTCTCCGCCTCCGGGAAACACGAGCGGTCATTTTCATTGAAGAAGAAGCTACTGTTTGGTATATTCTTCAACGATTTTTTGAAGGATTCATGGCTCATGACTATATAGAAGACCTCTCGAAACATGTCGGCCAGGAAGTTGAGCTTCAAGGCTGGCTGTACAACAAAAGGTCAAGCGGGAAAATACGTTTCCTCCTCCTGCGCGACGGGACGGGTGTTCTCCAAGGTGTCCTGGTTAAAGGCAACATCTCCGACGACATGTTCTCTTCCTTTGATGAGCTGACCCAGGAGTCATCTCTTTCTGTCAAAGGGAAGGTGCGGAAGGATGATAGGGCTCCGGGAGGGTTTGAGCTCGAACTTACCGGCTTCAAGGTTATTCAAATCGCAAAAGAGTATCCCATCACGCCGAAAGAGCACGGCGTTGAATTTCTGGCCGACCGTCGCCATTTGTGGCTGAGGTCGGCACGTCAGCATGCTATCATGCGCGTCCGCCACACAATAATCAAAGCGATACGCGATTTTTTTGACGGCAGGGGATTTACCCTCATCGATTCTCCCATCCTGACTCCCAACGCGGTCGAAGGCACCACCACACTTTTCGAGACAGAGTATTTTGACCTTGGGAAAGCATACCTGACGCAATCCGGACAATTGTACGCCGAGGCGGGAGCAATGGCATTCGGGAAAGTGTATTGTTTTGGGCCAACATTCCGTGCCGAGAAATCAAAAACGCGTCGACACTTGTCTGAATTCTGGATGGTGGAGCCCGAAGTGGCGTTCAACGACCTCAATGACAACATTGAGCTGGCCGAAGAGTTTCTGGAACATATAGTCCAGACGGTCCTGAAAGAGCGGGCGGATGAGCTGAAGATCCTCGAAAGGCATACGGCTTTTCTCCAGAATGTGAAAAAACCTTTGCCGCGGGTCACCTATGATGAAGCAGTGGAAATTCTGAAGAAGAAAGGGGTGGCATTCGAGTGGGGCAACGATTTTGGGGGAACGGATGAAACTGTGATTTCTGAGCAGTTTGACAGACCCGTCGTTGTTCACCGGTATCCGGCGAAAATCAAAGCCTTCTACATGAAACGAGACCCCAAGAATCCGGAGTTGGCACTTGCTGTCGATGTCCTTGCTCCGGAAGGTTATGGCGAAATCATCGGCGGCAGTCAGCGCGAAGACGACCTCCATGTTTTACTGAAAAGGATCGCAGAACACAAGCTGCCTCAATCTGCGTTCGAATGGTATCTCGATTTGCGCAGATACGGCACCGTACCTCATTCAGGTTTTGGACTTGGTGTAGAGCGGACGGTCGGCTGGATTTGCGGCTTGGACCATGTGCGCGAGACGATTCCGTTTCCAAGGATGATTTACAGATTGGCGCCTTGATCCTTTTTTTGCGAAGGACTTCCGCTGCTGAGTAAGCTTGTAGTTCGGGAGGGGAGCTCCCTCACAGCTAGCTGTAGAGGATTTACAGGTTGGCGCCGTAAGCCTGCAGTGCGGGAGCAGAGTTCCCTCAGAGCAAGCATTTTTTTTCCTCCTGTGTTGCGAAGGAGTTCCACTCCTGAGCAACATGATAAAGAGCAAAAAAGAACTGATGCTTAAAGTCAGCAATCTTAGAAAAGAATTCGACACAGTCGTGGCGGTGAATGGCGTTTCGCTTGAGGTGAAGCGCGGGGAACTGTTTGGTTTGCTTGGACCGAACGGCGCCGGCAAAACCACAACGATTCGGACAGTCCTGAACATCATCAAACCGGATGACGGAGAGATTACGTTCGATGACAGGCCGTTCAGCCAGGAGATGTGGAACATCATCGGTTACCTGCCGGAAGAGAGAGGCTTGTATCGCAAAAGCAAGATCTTGAACGTTATTCTGTATTTTGCCTCGCTCAAAGGGATGTCCGAGGCCGCGGCGAAGCCGATTGCTTATCAGTGGCTGGAACGCTTTGGGTTGAAGAACAGCGGACACCGAAAAGTCGAAGAGTTGTCGAAAGGAAACCAGCAGAAAATTCAGCTTATTGCCGCCCTTCTCCATCGTCCGCAGCTCCTAATCCTGGATGAGCCGTTTTCGGGGCTTGATCCGGTGAACCAGATTCTTCTCAAGGATATTCTCATGGAGATTCGCCAGCAGAACACTGCCATCATCTTCTCCACGCATCAGATGGAGCAAGTGGAAAAGATGTGCGACAACATTTGCCTGATCAATAAAGGGAAGGTCGTGTTGGAGGGACCGCTGACAGAAGTGAAGAAGAAGTACGGTACAAACTCCGTGCATCTGGAATTCGAGGGAGACGGGGCGTTCTTGAGCACGTTGTCGTTTGTTCGTCGGGCTGATGTCTATCAGAACTACGCAGAACTTGAGTTGAAAGACATCACACAAACGCGCGAATTATTAAACAAGCTCGACTCAAAACTCAGTCTGAGGAAGTTTGAAATTGTTGAGCCTTCTCTCAACTCTATTTTTATCAATGTCGTCGGCGTTCCCAAAGAATCTCCGATGAATATCGAGCCTGCGAAAGCGCCAGAGGAAACTCTGAACGTCAGCAAAGACCCGCGAGTGCGGAAAGCCCTCTTTTCCCTTGTGATCGGCGTGCTGGTTTTTCTTGGTTTCTCTGCCGCAGAATTGATGAAGAACGAGCCATCATTCCTGGCTCCCGCTTTGATCCTCGCCGCGGTCGGGTTTGCCTTCTTCCGCTACCTTCAAACGAAAGCGACCGTAACGAAAGCGTTGAAACAAGGAAAGGGAGGGCCGGCCGGGTGAAATTTCTTGGAGTGGCGAAGTGGGAGTTCATCGAGAAAGTCAAGTCCAAAGCCTTTATCATTTCTCTGGTGCTGATGCCCATCATCATCGTCGCCTTCAGCGTCATTCCCGGCCTTCTTGCCACAAAACCGGATGAGCATTCAATAACGATTGGCGTGATAGACGAGACGAATGACATCTTCGAGTCTCTGGCGGCGAGGTTGAGCGAAAAATACAAACTGCCGGACAAACGGCCGAACTATGCATTGAGGCGAATCCCCGTCGAGGGCGACTTGGCGACGACGAAGCAGATCGCAAACTTGATGACGGCGAACGATGAAATACAGGGATACTTTCACATCCCAGTGACGGTCTACGACAGTGGAAAAGTCGAATACCGAGCACAGAACGTGGGGAATATCCGAATCCAGGAGAGGTTTTCAAGAACGATTGAGGAGGTCGTTGTCGGGAAGCGACTGTCTTCCCGAGGATACGATCCGAAACTGATTCGCAACCTCATGACCGACGTCGATATCAAATCTATCAAGATCAACGATAAAGGAGAGGAAAAGGAATCAGGTTTTCTTGAGACTTTTTTCAGCGCATACATCGTTATCATGATGCTGTTGTTCCTTGTCATGACCTCCGGGCAGTTGCTGATCCGGAGCGTCGTGGAGGAGAAATCGAACCGCGTCATCGAAATCTTGCTGTCTTCATGTTCGGCAAGGGATTTAATGACGGGAAAGATCCTGGGACTTGGCAGCCTCGGGATTGTCCAAATGATGGTCTGGGGGCTCATCGGACTCAGTGTCTCTTTGCAAACAAAAGGAGCGCTCTTTACGCCGGAACACATGCTGCTCTCCCTAATCTATTTTGCTCTGGGCTATCTTTTGTACTCAGCTATTTTTGTTGCGGCCGGGTCGCCTGTCACAACAGAACAGGAAGCCCAGCAAATCACGACGTACGTGAGTTTGTTTCTCGTTTTCCCCATCGTTCTTGCGATGCCTGTCATGCAAAACCCCGGCTCGATCGTGTTTCGTGTCCTGTCCTTTATTCCGATTCTGACGCCTGCGTTCATGGTCATGAGAATACCGATTCAGATGCCGCCGTTATGGGAGATCCTGTCGACGATTGGAATTTTATTCGTCTCCTCCGTTGCAATGATGTGGGTTGCTGGAAAGATCTTCAGGACGGCCATTCTGGTCACCGGCAAACGTCCGACACTCCCGGAGCTAATCAGATGGGTGAGGGAGCCTTGAACATGCTCATAAGTTTTCCCCAGGAGGCTGCATCGCCTTGACCCTTCCGTCGATCATGTTCTACGCTCTCGCCGTCTTCGCTGTGCTTTCTGCCCTGCTTGTTGTCACCCGGCGTAACCCCGTGATGTCTGCGCTGTATCTCATCGTGAATTTCTTCTGTCTTGCAGGCTTGTATCTCACGCTCCATGCCCAATTCATTGCTGTCATACAAATCCTTGTGTATGCCGGCGCGATCATGGTGCTCTTTGTGTTCGTGATTATGCTATTGAACCTCGGTGACGAAAGAAGGTTGAGCGAAGGGATTTCCTGGAAAAAAATCGTCGCGGTGGGGCTCTGTTTTGCCCTTCTGTTGGAGATCGTCTACATCCTGTTATTCGCGGAAGCATCGCCTGGAGCTATGGACATTGCGAAGGCGACGGAGATTGGTACTGTGGAGTATATCGGTAGTCAACTGTTTACAAAGTTTCTTTTCCCGTTTGAAGTAACGTCCGTCATACTCACGGCTGCCATTGTCGGCGCTATTGTTCTCGCGAAACGAAGGCTCGATTAATGACGGTTATACAGCCATACCTCATCCTGAGTGCTGTACTTTTTATCATCGGCACAGCCGGAGTCGTCGCGAGGAGGAATGCGATCATCGTCTTTATGTCCATCGAACTTATGCTCAATTCGGTCAATCTGACTCTTGTCGCATTCTCCGCGCAGCTGGGCGACGTCACCGGTCAGATGTTGGTCTTTTTTGTTATGACGGTGGCCGCTGCTGAAGCCGCAATAGGCCTCGCTATCATTATCGCGCTGTTTCGGCGAAAACAAACCTTGAATCTCGATGAGATCAATATTCTGAAATGGTAGGATCGGCGATAAAATATCGGAATAAGCGATTCACGAATCAGAACCGCCACAACTGAAGTGATACCCTTCACCCCCTATATTGTTCTCTTTCCTTTTATCGGATTCCTCGTGCTTGGACTTTTCGGTTCGAAGATCAAGAACGAAAAGGTCATCGGGATTATCGGAAGCGGTGCTGTGGGGGCGGCGTTTGCCATCGCCGCGGCCATATTCGTTCAGATGCTCGGCATGGAACCGCAGGACCGGCGGCGCGTTGTCGAGCTTTTCACTTGGATTTCGACATTTACGGGAACCGCCTCCTCTTTCAACGTCGTGATTGGCTATCAGGTGGATCAACTTTCGATTCTTATGACGCTTGTCGTGACCGGAGTGGGGTTCCTGATTCACGTCTATTCCGTTGGTTACATGCACGGGGACGCGGGTTTCTGGAGGTTCTTTGCGTATTTGAACCTGTTCATCTTCGCGATGCTCAATCTTGTCCTTGCCGACAATTTCCTTCTCATGTTTCTCGGATGGGAGGGCGTAGGCCTGTGTTCTTATCTTTTGATCGGGTTTTGGTACGAGCGCAAGTTCGATGTAGGCGGCTACGCTGCGGGTGTCGCGACGACGAATGATGCCGCAAAGAAAGCATTCATTGTGAATAGGGTCGGCGACTTCGGTTTCATTCTCGCCATGTTGCTCATCTTCGCCACATTCGGCAGTCTGAGGTTTGATGCCGTGTTCAGTGGAGCCGAGCTCATGAGCATCGGAAACCAGGCTGCGTTTTGGATCACACTGCTTTTGTTCGTCGGCGCAACGGGGAAGTCTGCGCAGATTCCGTTGTTCGTCTGGCTCCCCGACGCCATGGCCGGGCCTACCCCGGTGAGCGCTTTGATTCACGCAGCAACGATGGTCACAGCAGGCGTGTATATGGTTGCCCGTTGTTCAATTCTTTTTGCCCTTGCCCCGTCCACGATGCAAATCGTAGCCATCATCGGCTCGCTCACGGCAATTGTTGCGGCCTCCATAGGATTGGTACAAAACGACATCAAAAAAGTTCTCGCTTATTCCACGGTAAGCCAGCTGGGATACATGTTCCTTGCCATGGGAGTGGCGGCTTTCTCCGCCGGCATTTTCCATCTGACAACACACGCGTTCTTCAAAGCGCTCCTGTTCCTCGGCTCGGGCGCCGTTATCCACGCCATGCATGATGAACAGAATATCCAGAACATGGGCGGCCTCAAGAGGCATCTTCCGACGACCTATAGAACATTTCTCATTGGTGCTATCGCAATTGCCGGTATTTTTCCTTTTGCGGGATTTTTCAGCAAAGACGAGATTCTCTGGAAGGCATTCAGCAGTGAACAAGGGTCCGCTGTTCTTTGGGTCGTCGCGCTTCTAGGAGCCGGACTCACGGCATTCTATATGTTCCGCCTCGTGATTCTGACGTTCGAAGGACCTGCGCGATTCGGACAGAATGTGCACCCTCACGAAGCACCAAGAACGATGACGATTCCCCTTGTCATACTCGCTTTCCTTTCGCTTGTTGGAGGCTTCATCGGTGTTCCAAAGAGCCTCTTGGGGAACAACATGATCGAACACTGGCTTGCTCCTGTATTCGAAGCCGCAAGCACGAAGCTTCTCCTGAGTGAAGAAAGCGTCCACGCCACAGAGTATGTTTTGATGATTCTCTCGCTCGGCATTGCTGGGGCAGGGATCTATGGTGCCTGGAAGGTTTACACAAAACGTATTGACATCGCCGAGGCCGTTTCAACGAAGTACAAGCGGATGTACCACGTGCTCCTCAACAAGTATTTTGTTGACGAAGTGTACGACGGGGCAATTGTGCGCCCTACGGTGAAGCTCTCAGAAAGGCTGCTGTGGAAAGGGTTTGACGTGGCAGTCATCGACGGGGCACTGAACGGGCTGGCGAGTCTTATATCCCTCATTGCCATGTCATTCCGAAAAATCCAAACAGGGATCGCACAAATGTACGCTGTCGTCTTTGTCGGAGGGATCGTCTTTGTATTGGCCTGGCTGGTTTTGAAATAGAAGAACAATGAGTTTCCACGATTACGCTCTAACGATAACAATTTTCTTTCCGCTTCTTGGCGTTCTTGTTCTTTTCTTCACTCCAAAGAACAGCGTCCGGTCAATAAAGCTGACCGGCTTTGTTTCCACGCTCATTGTTTTCATTCTCTCGCTGTATCTTTTCTTCGGTTTCGAAAGCGATAACCCATCATTTCAATTCCAG
This sequence comes from Ignavibacteriales bacterium, assembly GCA_016207415.1. Taxonomy (GTDB): domain Bacteria; phylum Bacteroidota; class Ignavibacteria; order UBA10030; family UBA10030; genus JACQPT01. The sequence continues at coordinate 6,248 of JACQPT010000049.1, read as the reverse complement.
CAGCAGGTCACGTGGATCAGTGGATTGAATATCGGCTACACGATTGGCATAGACGGGATGGCGCTGTTGCTCATTGTTCTGACGGCATTCCTTACGCCGCTGGCTCTACTGGGAACATGGAATTCTGTCGAACACCGGCTCAAAGAGTATACTATGATGGTGCTTCTCCTCGAGCTCGGCATGGTAGGCGTTTTCGCGGCGCTCGACCTGTTCCTGTTTTATATGTTCTGGGAGGCGATGTTAATTCCGATGTATTTTATCATTGGGATCTGGGGCGGGCAGGACCGCGTGTATGCCGCAATTAAGTTCTTTCTCTACACGCTGTTTGGGAGTCTGCTGATGTTGGTGGCGATTCTGGCTCTCGGATACTTTGCTTCGACGTTGCCCGAGGGTGAGTTTACGACGAACCTCGCGACGCTCTACGCTGTTGCACAGCATATCCCGTTGAACCTTCAGCTCTGGATGTTTGCCGCGTTTGCGCTCAGCTTCGCTATCAAAGTTCCGTTGTTCCCCCTGCATACGTGGCTGCCCGACGCGCACGTTCAGGCACCCACAGCGGGAAGCGTCATTCTTGCGGGTGTCCTGCTGAAAATGGGAACATACGGTTTCCTGCGTTTCTGCCTGCCGCTTTTTCCCGAGGCCTCTTTAAGACTCACGCCTGTTTTATGCGTCCTCGCTGTTGTCGGCATCATTTACGGGGCATTAGTTGCCATGGTGCAAACGGATATCAAGAAACTTGTTGCATATTCATCGGTCTCACACCTCGGATTCGTCGTCCTTGGAATTTTTGCGATGACCGAAGAGGGCATCCAGGGTGCGATTATCCAAATGGTGAACCACGGCCTCTCCACCGGGGCGCTCTTTTTGCTTGTCGGTATGATTTACGACCGGACGCACACGCGCACAATCTCGGATTTCGGCGGCGTTGCCAAACTGATGCCGGTCTATGCAACGTTCTTCCTGGTCATTTCCCTGTCGTCCATCGGGTTACCGGGGCTCAACGGCTTTGTCGGGGAGTTTCTCGTCTTGCTGGGTGCTTTCAAGTCGGCAGTTCTTGGAACGTACGCGTATGCCGCGATTGCTGGAATCGGCGTGATTCTTTCCGCTGTCTATCTCCTGTGGATGTATCAGAGGGTCATGCTCGGCCCGGTGAGAGAAGGGGCAGTCTATGCTGGACATAAGCTGTCGGATATCACTAAACGAGAAATGGTCGCGCTGGGATTCATCGTTATTTTTGTTGTCTGGATCGGCGTTTATCCGGGAACGTTTCTGAAAAAATCGGCATGGACGGCAAAAACAGTTGTCACGCTAATGGAAAATGTACAACGCGGGTTCCAGCCGCGGTACGCTGAATGGCCTTTGAAGGTCCCGAATGAAAACAAATAGACGCCGCGTGTTCATCGTTTTTGCGTTCCTCTCGGCGTTGTTGTTCGGGGCATTCGCCGTGTTGGAACATGAGCTCGAGAGCGTTCACATCGTCGAAGTGAATGTTTGGTTTATTTCTCCATTTGTCTTACTCCTTGCATCCATCGCTGTCATGCCCTTCATCAACCGGCATTGGTGGGAGAAGAACTATCCGAATGTGGCCTTTGCGCTTGGGTTCATCGTCGTGTTCTATTATTTGTATGAACTCCAGAACGGACCCCGACTTTTGCTTACATCGTACGAATATGTCAGTTTTATTTCGCTCATCGGGTCATTATTTGTGGTTGCGGGAGGGATTCATATCCGAATCCGTGGGAAAGCTTCTCCACTGGAAAATGTCGGACTGCTCGGTACTGGGGCAGTGATTTCGAATTTCCTCGGCACGACCGGTGCGTCAATGATTCTGATCCGGCCCTACCTCCGCACCAACAAATACCGCATCAGGCCGTATCATGTGGTTTTCTTCATTTTCATTGTCAGCAACATCGGCGGAGCCCTGACGCCCATCGGCGACCCGCCCCTTTTTCTGGGTTATCTAAAGGGCGTCCCATTTTTTTGGATCATCACACGCGTATCGCACATCTGGGCGTTGACCGTGGGGCTTGTCCTCCTCGCGTTTTTTGTCATCGACTATTACAATTTTGAAAAAGAAAAACTGCGGATGCGAGAGGCGGCGGCACATGTGGAAGAACCGGAGGTCAACGGGTTGCACAACATCGTTTTCCTGTTGATGATTCTCGGAGCGGTGTTCATCGAAAAACCGATCATGCTTCGGGAAATCGTTATGTGGTGGGCGGCGCTGGCATCTTACTACACGACGAAAGAAGATATCCATAAGAAGAACGAGTTCAATTTCATTCCCATCAAGGAAGTAGCAATTTTGTTTGCAGGAATCTTTGCAACCATGATTCCAGCTCTCGATTGGCTGGAGCTGAATGCAGAAAAGCTGGGGGTCGTGACTCCTGCACAGTATTTTTGGGGGACGGGGGTGTTATCGAGTTTTCTCGACAACGCTCCGACGTATCTGAACTTTCTGAGCGCCGCCTTTGGGCTTCATGGAGCGAACGTCGATAACCTGGAGCACATGAATGCTATGCTGGGATTAGCCAGCACGGAAACACTCAGACTGTCGAACCCGCTCCAACCCGGAGCTTTCCCCATCACGGGAGAGACGTGGAGATACGTCCAGGCCATTTCACTCGGCGCCGTTTTTTTCGGGGCCAACACCTACATCGGCAACGGCCCGAACTTCATGGTAAAATCGATTGCCGAGCAGGCCCACGTGGAATGCCCGAGCTTCTTCGGCTACGTCGCAAAATATACTATTCCGGTGCTCGTTCCGATTTTTGTTATTGTGTGGTATTTCTTCTTTACGTAGAACATGTCGATAAACATTACAGATTTTGTCGCCTCTGCGCCACTGATGACGGTGACCCTCACTGGCGTCATCCTGATTCTGGTTGAAGCGGCGCGCAAAAGTCGTGTCCAAGTTTCCTTTGTTTTAACCCTTTTTGGATTGCTCATCGCATCGGTCCTTGCGATTGTCAATTATTCAAACGAGCAGACCGTCTTTTTTGGCATGGTTCGTCAGGGCTGGTATGCCAATTTCCTGAACCTCGTTTTTCTCGCCGCAGCTCTCCTCACAGTACTTCTTTCCAAACCGTACCTGGAACGCGCGGGTGTTCACAGAGGGGAGTACTACATTCTGATATTGTTTGCGACGGTCGGCATGATGTTGATGGCAAGCGCTAACGATCTCATCGTCGTTTTCCTGGGCATCGAGCTTATGTCTCTGTGCCTTTATGTGCTCGCGGGTTTTTTGCGCACAAAGGAAAAATCGAATGAATCGGCGTTGAAGTATTTTTTGCTGGGCGCTTTTGCCACAGGGTTCCTTCTGTACGGCATCGCACTGGTGTACGGTGCCGCTGGCACAACGAATCTGGAAATCATTGAGGCGCAAGTGCCTGATCTTTCATCACAGTGGATGTTCCTCGTGGGTGTTGGGCTGCTGTTAACGGCATTCGCTTTCAAAGTAGCAGCTGTCCCTTTTCACATGTGGGCTCCGGACGTCTACGAGGGCGCACCAACCACGGTCACTGCCTTCATGTCCACGGGCGCAAAGGCCGCCGCATTTGCCACACTCATTCTTGTCTTTCATCAGGTTTTTCGGTTTACGGAATCCAACGTCAATGATTTAATAGCGGTTATTGCGGCCGCTTCGATGATTGTGGGGAATGTGCTCGCAATTGCGCAGTCGAACATCAAGCGGATGCTCGCCTACTCCAGTATCGCACATGCGGGCTATATGTTGTCGGGGATTGCCGCGGGGAATAACGAAGGCCAAACAGGAATTCTCTTCTACCTTGTTGCTTATACATTGATGAATGTCGGCGCATTTGGCATCGCCGGGCTGATGGAAAACGAAGAGGATAAAAACCTTCAGCTGGACGACTACACAGGACTCAGTCAGCAAAAGCCGTTTCTCGCGGCGCTCATGGCCATTTTCATGTTCTCGCTTGCGGGAATACCACCGTTCGCCGGTTTTTTCGGAAAGTATTACGTTTTCCTTTCTGCAGTCAAGGCGGACATGACCTGGTTAGCGGTCGTCGGTGTTCTGACGAGTCTTGTGTCCGTGTACTATTACCTTCGAATCGTAGTACTGATGTATTTCAAAGAAGGCAACGGAGATGTGGCTGCGAAGCCTGCATTCCCCGCCCTTATCGCCGTGACATGCTCCGCCCTGCTTCTCCTCCAGTTTGGTATTTTCCCTTCGGTCATTGTCAACGCTGTTCAAAAAATTCTTTAAAGAATGCGAACTGTTCTCTCAGCCGATGAGATGAGACGGTGTGACGACTACACCATCAAAAAACTCGGCGTCCCGGGTTTGGTGTTGATGGAGAATGCAGGTTCGGCAGTTGCGAAAATCGTCCGGAAGCGTCTTGGGACCGCGGCAGGAAAAACGGTTGCGGTGGTTTGCGGGAAGGGGAATAACGGTGGTGACGGATTTGTTGTAGCTCGTAAGCTCGCTGACTGGGGTTTCAAGACTATCGTTCTCTCTGTTGGATCAACGATCGAGCTCAAAGGCGATGCAAAAACGAACTTCGACATTCTTCGTAAACTGAGGAACTCGGCCCCGGCACTTAGCATTCTGCGATTTTCGAAAGTTTCAACAAAAGATTTGCATCCCGACCTTGTCGTTGACGCAATTTTTGGGACGGGATTTTCAGGGAAACCGCGAGAGCCGTTTTTGAAAGCGATTTCGTGGATCAACTGTCAACACGCGCCTGTTGTTTCTGTCGATATTCCATCGGGAGTCAACGGAACAACCGGGGTCGCCGAAGGTGAAGCAGTACATGCGTCCGAAACAGTGACATTTGCCTTCGAGAAAACCGGATTACTGTGTAATCAAGGCATCGATCTTCGCGGGAAAATCTCCGTTGCTGAGATCGGCATCCCTGTTTCGGCAGCCAATGAGATCAAGAGTTCGACGTTCACAGTCGAGCCCGGTGACATTCAGCGGCTATTACCTCGGCGTCCCACGACGTCTTACAAATACAGCGTGGGAAAAATCTTTGTCCTTGCTGGCTCGAAGGGTTTGACGGGTGCGGCGGTCATGTGTTCCACAGCTGCTTTGCGCTCGGGCGCAGGTGCAGTGATTCTCGGGGCCCCTGAGGCGGTTTATTCAGTGCTGGCGAGAAGACTTACTGAGGTGATGGTGACGCCGCTACCATCCACATCGGAAGGGTCTGTTGCGGCTGAAGCCTTCGCCAAAGTTGGAGAAAAGCTTGACTGGGCAGATGTCGTGATCGTAGGGCCCGGATTGTCACAAAACCCTGAAACGCAGGCTTTTGTCAAAAGAGTGATTCAATCGTATTCCGGAAAGATCTTGCTCGATGCCGACGGTTTGAACGCCGCATCAAATTTCGGACTGAAAGTGTTAAAATCCCAAAGAGCAGAAATGATCCTCACACCTCACACCGGGGAATTCGCAAGGCTTTTCAAAACAACATCTCGGGAGACCGAGGACAATCGCGTTGAGGTTTCGCGCACTGCTGCGCGCGCACTCGGCCAAACGGTGGTGCTCAAAGGAGCTCCTACGGCAACCGCATCCAGTAAGGGAATCGTCTATCTGAACTCTACAGGCAATCCCGGAATGGCAACGGCTGGCGCCGGCGATGTTCTCTCAGGAATCATTGCAGGGCTCTGGGCACAAGGCATGGAAGCGACAGAAGCTGCATATTGCGGCGTTTATCTTCACGGGTTGTCGGGAGACATGGCGAAGAAAAAGTTCGGCGAACGTAGCCTGCTTGCAATGGATCTGCTCGATTTTCTGCCGGAGGCGTTCCTCTCGCTCGAGGGCAGAGGAAATTGCTGAGACATTTTCTTCTATTTCAGTTTCCCGCCATTGCGTGGGCGATGGTCATTTTTTTCCTGTCTTCGCTCGAGACAATTCCCAGTTTCAAATTCCCCCTCAGCCCTGACAAACTCGGACACGTCGGCGTCTTTTTCATTCTCACCTTTTTATGCTGGAGAGCGTTTTATCATCAGGAGAAAATACTTGTCTTCAAAAACAGGGCAATCTTGATGGCCTTCCTTGTCGCCTCCGCGTACGGTTTTTTCGATGAGCTCCATCAGCGTTTCGTGCCAGGACGGTTCTACGACGTCTATGATTTCCTAGCTGACGCCACGGGGGCGCTGCTTTTTGTTGTGCTGCTTTGGTATTACAGAAAACGCAAAGGATCTCAGCGGACCTTTTCCTGAGTTTTGTTGACAACATAGCTTTTTCTCGTTATATTTTTCCTACATCAAAGTTATTTTCTACG
>JACQPT010000048.1 GCA_016207415.1 Ignavibacteriales bacterium | reverse complement strand
CGGATCCTGGATGGAATCGGGGACTACGTTTCTGCGATAGCCTTCTTCGCCGCCATCGGGTACTGGGGCGTTGCGAACTCGTATGAGCCGCTCCTCTGGTGGCCGGTTACGTTGACAACATTGTTAGTGTACGGATGGCAATCTGCCTTGGTCGATTTCTACCGCAATGAGTTTGTTGCGAGAATGGCCGGTGCAAGAAGCTTTCTCGAAAGGGAAATGAAGGAGACGAGAGAAGAACTCGTCGACTTGAAATACAGGCGAGGGAAGATGATCGAAAAGTTCGCGCTCGCGATGTATCTCTATTACCTGACAATGCAGTCGAAGATTCAGGCGCGAGAGCAGTCGCCAATCCACTCGCACACGTACGTCACCGCAAACTCCAACATCATACGCTTCTGGTGTCTGAACGGGTCGGCAACATCGAGATTTCTCATCGTCGTGGCGTGTGTGATGAATCATGTTGAATTCTTTGTGGGCTACGTACTCGTTTTCGGCACACTCTGGTCGCTGAGTTTGCAGGCATTTCAAATGGCAATTGACAAGAAACTTGAGGAGAAGGAATCGCCATGATGAGTGCGTTCGCAGTCGGCTGCATTGCAGGATTTCTCATTGCAATTCCACCCGGTCCGGTGAGCGTGACAACAATTGCCCGTTCCGTCGAGCATGATCGACACTCGGCGCTCATGGTCGGTGTTGGCGCCGTTATGAGCGAATCCATGTACGCGGCGCTTGGATTTTTTGGCGTGAAGCTTATTTACAACGCAGGGTTGGAGACCGCATTTCGGATTGTCGGTTTCGTCATTGTCACCGCCATGGGCGCACGATATGCTATTATGACAAAAGCGGTCAACCTGGAGCCAGCGAAGTCTCCCCAGCGCGCGAAGAATTCAGTGTGGCTTGGCCTCGTCCTATCCGTGACGACACCAACGATTGCAGCTGCTTATGTTCTTGTCGCCGCAACGATTCAATCGTACGGTCTCTTCGAAAACACGTCGCTGAATAATGCGGTTGCTGCGGTAGGAGCCGGCACGGGCTCATTTCTCTGGCTTCTTCTTCTCGTCTCAGGAGTCGGGAGAATGCAAAAAACCTTTGGCGTTGCTGGAGTCCAGCGAATTGCGCGCGTCGCCGGGCTTCTTCTTTTGGCTGTTGGCGGTTATCTCGGCTATGCAATCGTTGAGAGGCTTTGACGCATGAGCGTGTTACGCAAAAACATTTCAGTAAGTCCAAGAGGTCATGATCAACGTCTTCGTACAGCCAACTTCGAGAAATGGCTTGCGTCCGTCAGCCGCGCAAACGGAGTTCTCACCGAGAAACTGCTCGCTGCAAATGTTGACAAAAGCGGAATCACGCCAGCAGAATCTTCATTGCTCTGGGAAAAGAAGCAGAGTGGTTTGGCAGGTTCTTGGACTCGACTTCGGAGCAAGGTTGCAACGAACATCATCGTCGATCAATTGGCGACCCTCGTGAGCACAAAGCCGGTCGTTCGAATTGTGATTTACTCCTTTGCAGCAGCTTCTGGATATCATGAATATCTGCTTAGCAGGCAGCTGAACTCGCAATTCCCCGGAACAGAGATTTGTTGGGTACTCAGCGATTCAAACGGAGTCGCCGTCATGAAAGCCATTGAGCGTTTTGTGCAAGAAGACTCCAAGATTCGCGTGAGGAGAGTGCCCTTGATCGTGAGCAAACTCAATGAGCCAATGATTAAAGAGATGCGACGACAAGAAGAGCGAGCGCGGAGTTATGCCATGGAGCGAATGTTGACCTCGAGATTGTTGGGGCGTGTTCCACAAAATGGCAAGCCGGGATTCTTGCGTTTTGACGTTGGCAATGGCCGATACTTCGACATCGCGCCTTTTCAGGCGTACGCTTACACGGGGGAGGAAGAATCGTTCGCCAGGCATCACAAGGTTTTTCAAATACTTGGATTGCTTGAATTCTTTCCAGAACTCATCATTCCGATTCTTGGAGTAGCGAGGATCGGAGCGACATGCGATTACCCGTCAATGATTGTCACTTCGCAGACGGGTACTGCTGAATTAACGACAAAATTCTCAGGTTCGAAATTTCTTTCGGCGATAACCAGTTGGTTCGCACAGCAACAGTGGCTTCTTCGCATTCTGGGCGGAAATGATCCATTTGTTAACAGGCGAGATATGGAATCGAAGCTTTTCAATTCGACATATGGAAGGTACTGTGATAACCTTTCGGTCACGCCTTTCGGCGGTCACGCACTTGCTGTATCGGCTCACGTGAAGTTTTTCAACATGGGCTCATCATAACATCAGGAGGACGCTATGACAGAAAAAACTTTTCAGACGGAGCTTCAGGCAATTCTGGCAACGCATGATGTCGAAAAACTCCGGGACGAGTACTGGAAGAGCGATGAATTCCTGTACGTCCCAACTTTTCTTTCGCCATTGCTCCTGGGACCTTTGCAAGAGGAGCTCCCACAGCTTCGAAGCCACATCCATCGGACGAAACTCCCCGGTGTTCGGAAAGGAGGAAGCGTTGGTGCAACGAAACTGCG
>JACQPT010000047.1 GCA_016207415.1 Ignavibacteriales bacterium | reverse complement strand
GAACAAGATTACTCCGCCGACATCTACATTGAACGCGAAACCGTTACCACCATCGGCAAAGATTTGAACGTGCAAGTGGATAAGACTATCGATGCAAGTGGAAAGTACGTCATCCCCGGCGGCATCGACGTGCACACGCACATGGACCTGCCGTTCGGCGGAACATCATCTTCGGATGATTTTGAAACAGGCACTATTGCCGCTGCTCACGGGGGCACGACATGCATCGTAGACTTCGCTGTTCAGTCGAAGGGAACCTCGATGCGGAACGCGCTCGACACCTGGCTGAGAAAGTCGGAGGGAAAGGCGGCGGTCGATTACGGGTTACACATGATTCTGACGGAACTCCCCGACGACTGGCTCCCCGAGATGGACGCTCTGGTAAAACATGAGGGGGTCACAAGTTTCAAGATGTTCACGGCCTATCCGGGAGTTTTCATGGTCGACGACGCGACCATTTACAAAGCCATGAAGAGGACGGCTGACAACGGTGGCCTCATATGCATGCACGCGGAGAACGGCGGCGTGATCGACCTCCTGGTGAAAAAAATGCTATCGGAGGGAAAGACAACGCCAAACGTCCATGCGCTTTCGAGGCCGGCGACGGCAGAGCAAGAGGCCACTCACCGAGTTATTGCTTTAAGCGAAATGGCCGGTGTGCCGGTGTATGTTGTTCATGTTTCGTCGCACCTGGCGATGGAGCAAATTCGGGAGGCGCGCAGCCGTGGTCTGCCAACATACGGTGAAACGTGCCCGCAGTATTTGTATCTCGCGTATGAAGACTATGCAGATGGAAGCTTCGAAGGGGCAAAATACATTTGCTCGCCTCCCATTCGTGAGAGAGCAAATCAGGAATTTCTCTGGAAGGCCCTCAAAGCCGACGACCTGCAGGCAGTCTCAACCGACCATTGCCCATTCTGCATGAAAGAAGGCTTCAAAGGTCTGCCGAAGCAAAAGGAGCTAGGAAAGGGAGATTTTAGCAAAATCCCGAATGGACTTCCCGGAGTGGAGAACCGCATGCATTTGTTGTACGAAGGAGGAGTTGTAAAGCGTGGATGGAGCATGAACCGGTTTGTTCAGCTTGTTTCAACGGCACCCGCGAAGTTGATGGGCCTCTTCCCGCGCAAGGGAACGATCGCCGTCGGGAGCGACGCGGATATCGTGATCTGGGATCCAAAACGACCCCACACGATCAGCGCAAAATCTCATTTCATGCGAGTGGATTACAATCCGTATGAATCCATGACGGTCAGTGGTTCGCCTTCGCTTGTGTTGTCCCGCGGCAAAGTCGTTTTTGACGGTGATAAATTTGTCGGCAAGTCGGGCGACGGACAATTCCTGAGAAGAGGGCAGTATAATCTTGTTTGAGAAGTTGCTATGTTAAAAACGATTGGGAATGCAAGCGAATGCAAAAGAACATCTTTGATACTAATAGTCCTCGTGAGCGCTTGGGCTTGTTCCACGAACGCAATCACGAAAAACGAGACTCTTAATATGCAAAGAATAGAAGAAGAGATTGTGAAGGAAACCACGGCGTTTGCTGATGCGTGGGGGAAAGGTGATGCAAAATCAGCAGCATCGTTCTTTACCGAGGACGCTGTTCGGGTCGGCGCTTTTGGAGATGTTCAGCACGGTCGAGCTGAAATCGCGGCCTACGACAAGCTACTTCATCAGACAATGCCGGGTGCGAAGCTGAAGCAAGAGCGTGGGATCGTAGGGATGATTTCTGCTAAACTTGCCGTGTGGCAAGCAGGGATTGAAATTGCTTCTCCGGCCGGACCTTCATTGAAGGGTCATGTTGTACAGGTCATGAAAAAAGTGGAAGGACGATGGCTTATTCTCGAAGCACACCCGAAACTCTTTCCGCCACTTCCACCATAATTTCGAGTGACGATTGAAAAAGGTAACGTGAGTAGATACTTTTCGAAAATCCCTATGAAATAGTGAAAAAAGTTAGTATGCCCGCGAACAGTAGAATCAAAGTTGATTTTGACCTGACGCTGCGATAATAAACGAAGTTATATTGGTTGAGGCCGTTGAAGAGGCGTACACAAAATCATCACCTTACAAAGGAGGTACTTATGAAAAAAGCCATGGTATACATTATGGCGACACTGATGACAGTTCTTTGGACGTCAATCGCAACTGCGCAGGGACATGGAAAAATGAAAGAAGAAGTAGGGGAGGTCCATTTTACCATCTCGTCTGACAGGCCAGAAACTCAGGAACAATTCAATCGCGCAGTAGCTCTCTTGTATTCATTTGCCTATGGAAATGCTCTCAAAGCGTTTTACGACATTACTCTTCTCGAGCCCAAATGTGCCATGGCCTACTGGGGCATAGCCATGAGCCATTTTCATCCCGTTTGGGAGGAAGTTCCGAACCCCGCGCAAGTCAAGGCTTCATTAGAAGCCATCAAAAACGCGAAACATGTTGGAATCAAAAGTGAGCGTGAAAAAGATTACATCGCTGCCATTGAGATCATTTACACCGACGTAGAAAAAACTGAGTATCGTTCCCGTGTCCTTAACTTCGAACAAGCAATGGAAAACATGTATCTGAAGTATCCAGACGACCGGGAAGTCGCCGTCATCTATGGACTTACTCTCGACGCCACTGCGCTCAAAAGCGACAAAACATATGCCAAGCAGAAGAAAGCGGGAGAGATACTGTTAAAAGTTTTCGAAGAGCAGCCGAATCATCCGGGCGTCGTACACTACATTATTCACGCATATGACTACCCTCCCCTGGCAAAGCTGGGTCTGAACGCTGCACGAAAGTACGCCAGGATTGCCCCTTCTGTTGCTCACGCACTCCACATGCCGTCACACATTTTTGTAAGGCTTGGATTGTGGGAAGACAACATTCAGACTAATATTGCCTCAGCAGATGCGGGACTGGCAAATGCTCGAAAGGACAATCCTGAAGCCTCCTCGTTCGATGCGCTCCATGCGTGGGATTACATCATGTACGGCTATCTTCAACAGGCACAGGACAAGGAAGCCCAAGCTCTGGTGGAAAAGCTTCGAAGCGTTCGTCAATTGGATCGAGCAAATTTTGCCGCAGCATACGCTCTGGCCGCTATCCCGGCCCGCTTCTCTATTGAACGAAAGGATTGGAAGTCCGCAACTTCGCTTATGACGTCCCACTCGGATTTTCCATGGGAAAAGTTCCCATGGACAAAATCACTTACGCATTTCGCTCGGGCAATGGGGTTTGCCCGCATTGGGGACATTGCGAACGCTCGGTTGAGCATCGATGAGCTTCAAGGGCTGCAAAAAGCCTCCGCTGCCGCGAATGAGCCATATTGGGCAAACCAGGTTGAAATCTTGAAAAAGTCGGCAGAAGCCTGGACGCTGCTTGCTGAAGGAAAAACGGACGAGGCCTTACGGATGATGCATGCCGCTGCAGACCAGGAAGATGCATCCGATAAACATCCAGTAACACCGGGTTCCATCGTACCCCAGAGAGAGCTTTTGGCAGAAATGCTTCTTGAGCTGAATGACCCGAAACAAGCGCTAAGCGAATTCGAGGCTGCTCTGATTCCTACACCGAACCGATTCAATGGAATAGCCGGAGCAGCGAGGGCTGCAGCACTTTCCGGAGACAAGGTAAAAGCAAGAAAATACTATGCTTCACTCGTGGCATTAACGAAGAAGTCAGACACCGAGAGAGCTCAGCTCGAAGAAGCGAAGAAATATCTGGCGACAACCGAATAAGGCATCGTACACTGAAAAAGCTTGGGTGTTGACCACAATGTTCATCTTTTCAAGGCCTTTGTTCAAGACAAGAGCTCAAGACCTTCTTGCTTTGGCGGACGTGCGGATCAACGGCGACCGACGGTGGGATATTCAGATTCACGACGAACGTTTTTACGGAAGAGTTTTAACTGAAGGCGCCATGGGTCTGGGCGAGTCATATATGGACGAGTGGTGGGATTGTCGCCAGCTTGACGAGTTTTTCTACAGAATCTTCTCAGCCCGGCTGGAAGAAAAAGTGAAAGGTGTTCCCACCGTCGTATGGGCGAAAATCGTGTCCAGATTGAAAAATCTTCAAACGAGGGCAGGTTCAAAGAACATAGCGCAACGACATTATGATCTGAAAGCCGAGCTGTACGAATCTTTTCTCGATCCATATAACCAATACACATGCGCATACTTCAAGGACACGGAAGACCTCAAACTTGCTCAGGAGCAAAAGCTCGACCTCATATGCCAGAAGCTCAATATTTCATCGCAGGACAAGGTTCTGGATATCGGATGCGGGTGGGGAGGATTTGCAAAGTTTGCAGCTCAACGGTATGGCTGTAGCGTCACCGGCGTCAGCATCTCACGCGAGCAAGTGATGTATGCACGCGAATTCTGCAAAGGGCTCCCCGTCACAATACTGAAACAGGATTACAGGGATCTGACGGAGCCTTCCTTCACCAAGCAGTTCGACAAAATTCTTGTCTGCGGCATGATTGAACATGTCGGATACAAGAATTACCGAAGGCTCATGAAGATTATCGAATCCTGCCTGAAGGACAACGGCATCTTCCTGTTGCAAACCATAGGGTCCAATGTGTCCATGACCACGATGGAGACAAACCCGTGGATGGGGAAATACATTTTTCCGAATTCAATGCTTCCGTCTCTCAAGCAATTGACTACTGCAAGCGAGGGATTGTTTGTTGCCGAGGATATACACAATTTCAGCGTCCATTATGATAAGACGCTCATGGCTTGGTCGGACAATTTTGAGAAAAACTGGCCGAAGATTGAATCTCACTTCGACCGCCGGTTTTACAGGATGTGGCGGTATTACCTGTTATCCTGTGCGGGAGGTTTCCGCGCGCGCGACACCCAGCTATGGCAAATTGTTTATTCGAAGCGAGGCATGCCGGGAGGGTACGTTTCCGTGCGATAACCGGCAATGAATCTCTTTTCTAAATTTCGTCCATTTTACCGAAACATGAATTTACTCTCTTTCATCATTATTCTCTCGATACAACAACCCGCAACCACAAAAACCGCAAAAGGAAAACCTTTACCGCCAAAGGCTATTTATTCTTATCAGTCCGATATTCTCCCAATCCTCGCTTCCAATTGTAGCCCATGCCACTTCTCTGGTGGTAAAGTGTATGACGAGTACCCGTTTGACAATTATCAAACTGTTTCCTCCCTCGGAATCAAACTCAACACGCGCCTTAAAGGAAAAGAGAAGGAAGTTGTTGAGCAATGGGTAAGATCGGGGAAACTTGAGAACTCATCTGCGTCAAAATAAGCCTTGTCCATGTCATTAATCGTCTCAGGCCGGGTGACAGAGGGCAATCGAGGAGACGTGAAATCTCTCGCGCTTGAGGGAATTTTCTATGGATTTCTCCTGTACGTTTTTATCCTGGCAGCGGATAAATACAGCAATATCTGGAGCTACCAGAAACCGTCGGTGATCATGTTTGTTTTTCACTGGATATTCCTCTACGTGCATGAAGGAGGACATTTTCTCTTCACTTTTTTTGGACGAACGCTGAGTATTCTGGGAGGTTCTTTTTGGCAGGTGATGTTCCCCTTCCTGTCGTTTTTGATTGCGCTTCGTGATTCCGCCCGGATAGCTCCGGTTCCGCTGTTTTTGACAGGGTTCAATCTGATGGCGGTGAGTTTGTACATGCGAGATGCTCCCTCCCGCCGCTTGCCGTTGTTGGGTGGCGACAAAACCCGTCACGATTGGTGGAATCTGTTTCGTGAGTGGGATATGCTTGACTCAGCCGTTGACGTCTCCGATGTCACATACGGGATCGGAATTCTTCTTTCCGTTGGCTCTGTCGTCGTAGGTATCGCGCTCGCATTAAAGTCATACTATAAGCCGACAAT
>JACQPT010000061.1 GCA_016207415.1 Ignavibacteriales bacterium | reverse complement strand
GTGGAGGCTTTTGTCAACAACCTCGCCCAGCTTGATCCCCTGTGGGTCTATGTCGTCGTTGCCGGGATAGCTTACATTGAGAACATTTTTCCGCCATTTCCGAGTGATGTTATTGTCGTCGCCGCGGGGTCTCTGGTTGGAATCGGAGCGGTCAATTTCAGCCTCGCGCTCTTTCTTGCCACCGCCGGAAGCACCCTCGGGTTTATGACGATGTACAAAATTGGCGACTGGTTTGGAGACAAGATCGTGGAACGAGGAAAGATCAAGTTCATTCCGATAGAAGGCGTGCACAAAGTCGAAGCCTGGTTTCAAAGATACGGATACTGGGTCGTGGCGGCGAACAGGTTCATGGCGGGAACACGCGCGGTGGTTTCTTTTTTCGTCGGCATGTCCGAGCTCTCCATGATGAAATCTGCCGCCCTCTCGTTCTTGAGCGCGCTTGCGTGGAATTGTCTGCTCCTTTATGCCGGAAAAACTCTCGGTCAAAATTGGCGGTCCGTTCTCGTGTACCTTCAGGCCTATGGCCAGACCATCACGCTGATCGTCCTCGGCGTGATTATCGTAATCATTGCCCATCAGATCTACGCCAAACGGCCGGGAGCCAACTCGCAAACCCCTCCAACAACCTAGGGCGTTCCCCGAAAGGAATCTTGTATGTCTCCTACGGTGGTCTTGTGATAAATATTGATCGAAGCCGAAAATCGACGCCGAAAACGTTCTCTCTCTGGCACGGGCGCGTGTGTTGTGAGAGGGGAGCAGAGGGGTGGGTTCTTTTACATCTGCTAAATTCGTGATGTTCCGGCGAAATAAACACACCTCTGCTGTGAATGGACTATCATCAATCCCCTCTCGCCAACGCTTTGGCCATCGCTTGAGAGGGGACTTTGTTAAAAGCGTTCCATAAAAAAGGCAGAACTAGATTGGAACAGTATTTGTGAAAACCTGCCGTGGCTGAATTTTTACTCTCCGCTGACAAGGCAGTCTTCTTTTTTGTCAACCGCACACTGGAAAACAGTGCTTTTGACATTCTGATGCCGTTTATCACCGACCTGAACAAAAACAAGCCAGCGCTCGTTGTCGTTGTCCTGGGTCTCATTGTCTGGTGGATCAAAGGTGGCCGGAATGCCCGGCTGGCGATTCTTCTCCTCGTGCCGACGATCGCCCTGAGCGACCAGCTGAGCAGTTCGGTGATCAAGTTCGTCCTTGAAAGGCCTCGACCCTGTCGCGAGCTGGCGGATGTACACCTTCTCGTTTCCTGTGGCAGCGGATATGCATTTCCCTCGTCGCATGCCGTGAACAATTTTGCAGGCGCGGTGGTTGTTTCGTTCTTTTTTCAACGCATTGCCTGGGCGTGGTTTTCATTTGCTGGACTCGTCGCTTTTTCGCGTGTATACGTGGGAGTTCACTACCCCTCCGACGTCCTTGGTGGAAGCGTGATCGGGATGGCTTGCGGCGCTGTGATTGTCCTTGGTTTCATTTTTGCCGAAAGGACTTGGCTGAAAACGAGAGCGAAGAGTGGCGCATCTTGATTGATGTTCAAATTCCGTTGATTGCTGAAGGCCCAAAGCAGGAAAGATTTAACCTGTTCCTCGCCCTGGGTTCGGGGCTGCTCCTGGGCTGCGCATTTCCCCCTTCGCCGCTGTACACGCTGGCCTATGTTGCATTCATTCCGTATTTCATCCTCTTCGAGCGGATCAGCACTTACCGTCAGTTGATTCGCTACTCGTATGTCTTCCTCTTTGTGTTTCATCTGATTACGTTATATTGGACGGGCGGGTGGACTCACGGTAGAGACGGCTGGCTGATGACGTCCAATGCAGCCTTGCTGCTGGCTCATCCGTTCTTTTATATGCCCTCGATTGTGCTCGCGTTTTTCATCAGGAGGCGCATGGGGATGTTGCATGGGCTTGCCTCATTTATTTTCCTGTGGATCGCGTACGAATACAGCCATTCGTTGTCCGAGTTTTCCTTTCCGTGGATAACCATCGGTAACAGCCAGGCGTACGATCTGCTGCGCTCCCAACTGGTCGAATACACCTCCTCGTACGGCATGTCTTTTCTCATACTCTCTTTCAATGCAGTCGCCTTTATTTTACTGATAAAACTCGCCTCAACGGGATGGAGATTCACGTCACGTTCGACGCTTGCCGCGGTCGGAGTTCTTATCGTCATTTATGTCGGCCCTGTAGTGTACGGCTCCCTTGTGAGCGCATCGGAAAGAGGTCGTGAGCCCGCCTCACTGGTCAAACTGGGATTAATTCAGCCGAACATTGACCCATGGGAAAAGTGGGGAGAGGGCTTTGCTTCAAAATGGACTTCCTACCGACAGCAATTCGAGCGGTATCTTCGCGAATCTCAAAAAATATCGGCATCGAACCCTGATCTCATTGTTTGGCCCGAGACAGCGATTCCCTATCCCATTCTGATTCCGCGATTCTGGTCCGACCTGCCGAGGCTTCACCACCTCATCGATTCAATCAACATCCCGGTGCTCACCGGCTTGCATCATCTAGAATACTCGGATTCTGCCAACGCCTCAGTGACGTCTCAGAGGGTCGGCCCTGGACAATTCGCCGAGTCATTCAATTCGCTGGTTCTCATCGAGCCGGGTCGTCGAATCGCACCTGTCTACAAGAAGATCGTCTTGGTGCCTTTTGCTGAGAGGATTCCCTATGCGGAGACGTTGAAATTTCTTATTGAACCCCTGAAATGGAACGTGGGAATCAGTAGCTGGGGAAAAGGTGCGGATACACTCGTCTATTCTGTCGGCATGCGGGATGGTCGTCGCGTGCAATTTTCCGCCATGATTTGTTATGAATCCGTGTATCCGAATTTCGTGCGGGAGTTTGTCCGGAAAGGGGCGGAGTTTCTGGTTGTCGTCACGAACGACAGCTGGTGGGGGAATACGTCGGGCACGTACCAGCACGCCGCCTACGCATCACTTCGGGCGATTGAAAACCGTCGCTGGGTTGTCCAATGTGCGAACGGTGGCATCTCTGAATTCGTTGACCCGCTTGGGAATGTTTATTCGCCAACGCAAATGTACACCGAAGCCCATCTGCTTCAACATATCGAGCCAAGACTCGAACTGACCTTTTACGCAAAACATGGGGACGTGTTCGCACAGGCATGTTTGTTTTGCTCGGTCGTATTCGTTATTTTAGCCTTTGTTGAAAAATTCAGAAAAAAGAGACGTGATGAGCGCTGATGAATTCATCGACCTGAGGAGTGATACGGTTACGAAGCCGTCCCGAGGGATGCGTCATGCCATGGCTTCTGCGGAAGTCGGCGACGATGTTTTTGGAGAAGACCCAACGGTTAACCGTCTGCAGGAACGTGTAGCGGAATTGCTTGGCAAAGAAGCTGCGCTGTTTGTTCCCTCCGGTGTCATGGCAAACCAACTCGCGGTGAAGATCCTGACGCAGCCGGGTGACGAGATTATTGTTGAAGAGGGGTCGCATATTTTCAACTATGAGACAGCAGCACCGGCTCTGATCTCGAACGTGCAGATTCGAACCTTGCAGGGGACGCGGGGGGTTCTTAGCGTAGATCAAATTGGATCCGCCGTGAGGTCGAAAGACTATCATCAGCCGCGGACATCGCTTGTGTGTCTGGAAAACACGCACAACAGGGCGGGCGGCACGATTTACCCTCTCCAGGAGATCGACCGCATCAGAGCATTCACGACGAGCCGGGGGATCAGCATGCATCTGGACGGAGCCCGTATTTGGAATGCCTGGATCGCTACGGGAACGCATCCGAAGGAATTCGCAAAATACTTTGATACTGTATCTGTTTGCTTCTCGAAAGGGCTTGGAGCGCCCGTGGGTTCAGCAGTAGCCGGCACAAAAGAGGCTATCGAGAAAGCTCGAAGATTCAGAAAAGTCCTGGGCGGGGGCATGCGGCAGGCTGGAGTGCTGGCTGCCGCGGCCCTCTATGCAATGGAGAACAACATCGAACGGTTGTCCGAGGACCACGAGAAAGCACAGCTTTTTGCAGAATCGGTGTCCCGGGTTCCGGGTTTGGACATTGATTTGCCTTCGGTCCAGACGAACATCGTCATCATCGATATCGTCAAAACAGGCAAATCGACCGGAGAAATTCTGTCCCTCCTCAAAGCGAAGAAGGTGTTGCTGACAGAAATGACGAATACCAAGATCAGGGCTGTTATGCACCTGGATGCTCCAAAAGAGAAAGTAGAGAGCGCAGCACAAACGGTCATCGGATCCTTATGAACCAAAAACAATTCAAGCATACAACGCAGATCTGTGTCAGGAATTACGAAGTCGATTGGCAAGGCATTGTCCACAATGCGCATTATCTCCAGTACTTCGAAGTCGGACGAATTGAATACCTCAAAGCGCTTGGAGCAAGGCTCGACCTCAACACGATCAACGGAGAATCAAGAGTTGTGCTTGTCCGTAATGAAATCGACTATAAGGCACCCGCCCACTTCGACGACGTCATAAACATCTCTACAAGAGTTTCGTTCATCAAGAACACCAGCTTTGCCATGGAGGGCATCATGGAAAAGGACAGGACAAAAGAGCTGGTGGCGACGAACATCGCGTTCCATGTCTGGCTCGATCCCCGGGAGCATGCATCTGTGCCCGTTCCGGACGAATTCCGCAGGATGGTCCAGCGTTTCGAAGGGGCGGATTGCGAGATCTTTTGGCCTACCTACAAAGTATGACTGCGTTTGAACAATTCAAGAACCTCTGCACCAAAGGTAACGTCGTTCCTGTATTCGATACGCTTCTGGCAGACACCGAAACGCCCGTCTCGGTCTACCTCAAGCTGAAGGATGAATCGCCTTATTCTTTCCTGCTGGAAAGCATCGAAGGCGGAGAGAAGCTCGCAAGATACTCGTTTCTGGGTTTTGACCCTTTTATGATTTTTGAAATCCACGGAAAGCAATTCCGGGTCACGCCACGCCATCAGGATGTCCAGGTAGCTCCAAAGCTCGTCCAAGGAAGCAGCCATCCTTTGGACGCGTTGAAGAACATTTTCGCGCACTTCAAGTCCGTGAGCGTACCGGGATTGCCGAGGTTGTCGGGCGGGGCCGTCGGCTACTTTGGCTATGAGTCCGTTCAGCTTGTCGAAAACGTGCCGCTTCACACTGACGATGCACTCCATGTCCCTGATGCGATGTTAATGTTCTACGATACCGTTGTCATTTTCGATAACGTGATGCATCGATTGTTTATCGTTTCGAACGCATACATCCCAACTCCCGACGTGCCGGATGCCGACTTACGACGCGAATACACGAAAGCGGTCGCCGAGATCGAGAGATTTAAGGAGTTACTGAAGAAAGACATTGCGGGAGCGTTGACACGCCACCAGGCAAACGGCTCGATCATCCATGAGTTCCCCCAGAAACAATTTTTCCACGCTGTGGAAAGAGTGAAACGTTACATCGCGGACGGAGATATTTTCCAAGCTGTGCTTTCACAGAAACTGAGGAGGCCGGCGTCGGTTCCACCTTTCGACGTTTATCGGGAGATTCGTCTGATCAACCCTTCGCCGTACATGTATTTCCTGAACATGGGCGGGTTTTCCGTCATCGGGTCGTCGCCGGAGATGCTTGTGCGCGTTGACCGGGGTACGGTGGAGACACGGCCCATTGCCGGCACACGGCGGCGGGGCGCCACGGCAGCAGAAGACGCTGTCCTGGAGCGTGAGTTGATGAACGACGCAAAAGAGCGTGCAGAACATCTTATGCTTGTTGACCTCGGCAGAAATGACCTCGGACGGATTAGCGAATTCGGCAGCGTTGAGGTGACGGAACTCATGGCGGTCGAGCGGTACTCGCACGTTATGCATATTGTCTCCAGCGTCAAGGGGAAACTGCGAAAAGACCTTTCCGCCATCGACGCGCTCTTTGCGTGTTTTCCCGCGGGCACGCTCACGGGCGCGCCAAAAATCCGCGCGATGGAAATCATTACCGAGCTGGAACCCTCCCGGCGCGGCGTTTATGGTGGCGCTGTGGGTTACATCGATTTCTCTGGAAATCTCGATTCCTGCATTGCCATTAGAACCATCGTTGCAAAAGATGGAATTTTGCATTTTCAGGCCGGAGCAGGTATTGTCCACGATTCAACGCCCGAACGAGAGTTCCAGGAAACGATGGAAAAACTCGCGGCGAATTTAAAAGCCGTCGAAATGCTGACTTCGTAAGAGTCCTTGGGCAACCTATGATTCTTGTTATCGATAACTACGACTCATTCACCTATAACCTTGTCCAGTATCTGGGGGAGCTCGGTGCCGAACAGACTGTCTTTCGGAATGATGCGCTGACCGTGGATGATATCGCCAACATGAAACCTGACGCAATCGTTATTTCGCCTGGCCCGTGTACACCAAAGCAAGCCGGGATTTCTGTCGAGCTCATCAAAAGACTCCATAAAGAGATTCCTATCCTTGGAGTCTGTCTTGGCCATCAGTCTATCGGAGAGGCCTTTGGTGCGAAGGTCGTGAAGGCCGACAAAATCTTCCACGGAAAAACGTCGCAAATCCTTCACAACGGAAGAGATGTTTTCAAAAACGTGCCTTCGCCCTTCACCGCTGCCCGGTACCATTCGCTCGTGGTCGAAAAAGATTCACTTCCCGAGGACTTGCAGCTGACAGCCTGGACCGACGACGGGACCGTCATGGGAGTAAAACACAGAACCTATCCTACCTACGGAGTTCAGTTCCATCCAGAATCAATTGCTACGGAACATGGAAAGAAAATTCTCAAGAATTTTCTCATCTTGAAATAAAGGGAGGTTTATGGAACAGCAGAATGATCGAACTTTATACGATGAGCGCCAGGACCTGCAATTGCGCCAGCTTCTTGGGGCGCAGGACGACCTCTGGCGTTTGTTCCGTATTATGGCGGAATTTGTCGAGGGCTTCTCAACCATGTCGAAGCACCAGAACCTCGTGTCCGTTTTCGGGTCGGCCAGGACCCAACCCGGGACACTGTATTACGAAATGGCAGTAGAAGTTTCGAAGGAACTTGTCAAGAGAGGTTTTAACGTATTAACCGGCGGAGGCCCCGGCATTATGGAAGCGGGGAACAAAGGTGCCAGGGAACAGGGCGGCGGTTCCATTGGTGTTGCAATCGAATTGCCCTTCGAAGAAGCGATGAACCAGTTTGTCGACAAGAAGAAATCTATTACGTTCAGACATTTTTTCGTGCGCAAGGTCATGTTTGTCAAGTATGCGCACGGTTTTGTCGTACTACCCGGCGGATTCGGAACGCTCGATGAATTCTTCGAAGCAATTACGCTCATACAAACACACAAGACGAGGCCTTTTCCCGTCGTGTTGATGGGAAAGGAATACTGGCATGGCCTCGTGGAGTGGATCTCGAGCAAAGTGCTGAAAACAGGAATGATTTCTTCAAAAGACCTCGATCTTTTTCGTCTGACCGACGACCCAATCGAAGCAGCCGACATCGTGTCCGAATTCTACAAAAAACATCATGTGGTGACGAATTTCTAATGAAAACGGATGCGACTCCACAGTCCAAGCTGACAGGGCTCACGAGATTGCGGACGAGACCTGCGAGGTTTCCTCGGAATACCGCTTGCTTCTTCAAGCCCTAATCGCTATATTATATTCGTGTTTCGTGGATAGCCCGCTGTAACGGGCTATTTTTTTTGAAGTATGTCCTTGAGTGAAATAAAGCGGAAAATCGAAGGGTCGATCCTGCCCATCCTGGAGGCAAAGAATGCTTTCCTTGTGGATGTGCAGGTTAGGAGCGAGCGTGGCGAACAATTCATCCAGGCTTTAGTCGATACCGATGAGGGCGTCACGATCGAACAGTGCGCCGAAATCAGCAGAGAACTCAGCAGGGTTCTGCGAGTGCAGGAAGCCGTCGGCGATGACTATCATCTGGAGATTTCATCACCCGGAATCGACAAACCACTGAAACTCCTGCGGCAATACCGCAAAAATATCGGCCGAAAGTACAGGGTGCGTTACCGGATGGACACCGAAGCGAGATCGCTGACAGGGACATTGGCGGGCGTGGCCGGCGAGCGGATTACGTTCTCGTCTGACACAGGCGAGCCGCTGACTCTCGAATTCTCACAAATTATTGAAACGAAGGAAGAGCTACCGTGGTAGCAATGCTGGAGGAAAGAAATGAACCATGAAATAGTCGAATCATTTGCTCAGATGGTTCGTGAAAAAGGAATAGACAAAGACATCCTTGTCGGAATCGTTGAAGATATTTTTGGCATGATGGTCAAGAAGAAATACGGCCTCGAAGCCAAGTACGACGTGGTCGTGAACATGGACAAGGGGGACATCGAAATCTATCTGGAGAAAGCGGTGGTCGAGACCGTCCAGGATGCTTCGACTCAAATTGAGCTGAAAGAGGCACGTAAAAAAAGCGGCGAGGATATCGAGGTTGGCGAGGAGTTTGTCGAAATTGTCCCTCTGGAATCGTTTGGAAGGCGCCTCGTTATCAGTGCCAAACAAAATCTGAACCAGAGAATCAAAGAGATCGAGCGCGAAGCGATCTATAACGAATACACTGGCTCGATCGGCGAAATTGTCGTGGGCGAGATTTACCAGATCCGCAAAGGAAAAGGAGAAATCCTCGTCCTCCATAACAAGAATGAACTGATCCTTCCCCGGAGCGAGCAAATCTACAAAGAGCGCTACAAAAAGGGCGATACCATCAGGGCGATTGTGAAGGAAGTCCGAAAAGGCGCCGGGAATCCGGTGGTGATTATTTCCCGCACCGACCCTCAGTTCCTAATGCGCCTGTTTGAGGTCGAAATCCCCGAAATCTACGACGGCATCATCGAGATCAAGCGGATTGCACGTGAGCCCGGCGATCGAGCAAAAGTCGCCGTCGTTTCCCACGACGACCGTATCGACGCAGTGGGAGCGTGTGTGGGAATGAAGGGCGTCCGAATTCATGCGATCGTGAGAGAATTAAACAACGAGAACATCGATGTCATCAACTTCACCGAAGACCCTAACGTGTTCATCACGCGCGCTCTGGCGCCGGCAAAACTGAAAGAATTGCAGGTTGATAACGAGAACAAGAAGGCGACGGTGCTGGTCGCCAACGACCAGGTTTCGCTCGCGATCGGGAAAAATGGCCAGAATGTCCGTCTTGCATCGAAACTCACAGGGTTCGAAATCCAGGTGTTGAAGGAAGGCGGCGAGGATGAATACGATATGGACCTTTCCGAGTTCCGCGAGGAATTGGGCGAGTTGCTTTTCCATAAATTCTTCGATGAAGGCTACGAAACTGTCCGGGATGTCCTCCAGGCCAAACCGGAGCTGCTGGTTGAGACGTTCGGATTGGAACGCGAAAAGATCGACGAGATTGTGGCCATGCTGAAGAAGGGATTGGAAGAGGCCGAAATCGAGGATGAAGACGAGAGCGTCACCGTCCCAAGCGCTCAGCCGACAAAGGCAGCGGAACAGCCATCAGAACCTGTTTCCTCCGAAAATGGCGCTGGAGAATCGGCACAAGCGGAAACCGAAGAAAAAACCAAAGAAAAACCGTCAGGCGAATAACGTCCGAGACCGCCCGAGAATCATCACGTATGGCTGAAGCAGCGAAAAAGACAAAAATCTATAAGCTCGCGACAGAACTGAACCTGTCGAGTGACACGATCATCGAGTTCTTGAAGAAAAAAGGATACGAGGTCAAGAACCATATGAGCATCGTGACGGAGGACATGATGCATGCCATCACGGGTCACTTCAAAAAGGAAAAAGACGTTGCTGACCGGCATCATAGAAAGGTTCAGGAATTCCGAACGACGCGCAAAAAAGAGCAGGCGGAAAAGCCGGAGAAAAAAGCCTCCCACAAGGAGGAAGAAGTGGTTGTGTCGGCGAAAGTGGAAGAGGCCGTCGAAGAACCCAGAGCCGTTGCTGTCGAGGCCAAGACATCCGTAGCCGCTGTGGAAGCTCCTCCGGCCCCAGTACATGCTAAAGAAGTTGCAGTTGAAATGCCGCCGCTGGCACCGGCTGTCGAGGAAGAAGCTCCGAAGGCAAAATCTCCCGCCAAGAAGAAAGACGGGATGTCATCTCCGCTTGAAAAACTTGTTGCCCGCGCGAAGGGTGGCCTCAAGATCAAGGGAAAAATCGAGATTACGCCGCCGCCGCCCGTAGCCCGGCCTCAGCCTGCCGAAGGGGAAGAAGAAAAGAAAAAGAAGAAGAAGAAAAAGAAGATCCGCGAGGATGTGAAGCAGGTTAAAGTGCCTGTGGAGGTCGAAGATGAGGAAGTCAAGGCCCGCAAACGGAAGAAAGTGCGAAGGGCGGAGGTGGACGAGGTTGAAGTAGAAAAGGCCATTCGGGAAACTCTTGCCGGCATTGATGAAGCGCAGGCCGCTTCCCGCGCCACATTCCGCAGGAAGAAGAAGGAAAAACGCGAAGAAGAGGCGCAGCGACTGCTTGAGGAAATCGAACGTGACAAAACAAGGGTCAAAGTTACGGAGTTCGTCACTGTGGGCGAGCTGGCGAACCTTATGCGTGTATCCGTCGCCGAAGTGATTCAGAAGGTCATGAGCTTCGGCATGATGGTTTCGATCAACCAGCGTCTGGACAAGGACACGATCACGCTTGTAGCGGACGAGTTCGGCTTCCAGGTCGCATTCGAAGATGAGTTTGCTGCCGACGTCCTGGAAGATAGCCCGGACGACACGACCTCCCTGAAACCTCGGCCTCCTGTCGTGACAATCATGGGGCATGTGGACCATGGGAAAACTTCTCTTCTGGATTACATACGAAGCGCAAATGTTGTGGCAGGAGAAGCGGGGGGCATTACGCAGCACATAGGCGCGTACGAACTGACTCTGGCAAGCGGGAGACAAATCACGTTTCTCGACACTCCGGGCCACGAGGCCTTCACCGCCATGCGAGCACGCGGCGCGAAAGTGACGGATATCGTCGTCCTCGTCGTTGCTGCGGACGATAGTGTGATGCCACAAACGGTGGAAGCGATCAGTCATGCCCAGGCGGCCAACGTTCCGATGGTTGTTGCGATCAACAAAACGGACAAGCCGGAAGCCAACCCAGACCGTATTAAACAGCAGCTGGCGGAAAAAGGACTTCTCGTGGAGGAATACGGCGGCAAGAACCAATCCGTAGAACTTTCAGCTCGCACGGGGAAGAATGTCGACCAGCTGCTTGAGAAAATTCTCCTTGAGGCCGAGATTCTGGACCTCAAGGCGAACCCCGACCGTCTCTCGCGTGGAGTCGTCATCGAAGCCGAGCTCGACAAGGGGAAAGGTATTACCAGCACCGTGCTCGTGCAGAAAGGCTCGCTGAGGATCGGAGATTCTTTCATCTGCGGCATCTGGAGCGGGAGAGTCCGGGCCATGTTTGATGAGCGTGGCCGACGTGTGGAGGTTGCCAAACCGTCCCAACCCGTTCAAGTAATAGGCTTTGACGGCATTCCTCAGGCAGGGGACGATTTTGTTGTCCTTTCCGACGAACGCCAGACCCGAGAAATCAGTCTGCGGCGACAACAACTGAAACGAGAGCAGGATTTCCGCCAGCGACGCCGCATTACGCTCGACGACATTTCAAAGCAGATCAAAGAAGGTCAGGTTCGCGATTTGCTGGTCATTGTCAAAGGAGACGTGGACGGTTCCGTGGAAGCACTGGCAGACTCCCTGCTGCGTCTCTCGACGAAGGAAGTGAATGTGCATGTCATTCACAAAGGAGTCGGTGGAATTTCGGAATCGGACGTCCTCCTCGCCGCTGCGTCGCAGGCAGTGATCGTTGGATTTCACGTTCGGCCCAACCTGAATGCACGCCGGCTTGCAGAGCACGAGAATGTGGACATCCGGCTGTATAACATCATTTACGATGCAATCAACGACGTCAAAAATGCTCTGGAAGGCATGCTTGCGCCCACGGTGTCGGAAGAGGTCATGGCCACCGTTGAAGTTCGCGAGATTTTCAAGATTTCCAAGGTTGGCACGATCGCCGGCTGCCACGTCAAAGACGGCACAATCGTGCGCAACAACAAGGTTCGTCTGGTCCGTGACGGCGTCGTGGTGTTTGACGGAGGGATCGCTTCCCTGAAACGCTTCAAAGATGACGTACGCGAAGTGGAACAGGGGTTTGAATGCGGTATCAGCCTCGAAAACTTCAACGACGTGAAGGTGGGCGACATTGTCGAGGCATACAAGATTGTGGAAACCAAGCGGAAGCTGGAGGCGTAACGATGTCGGTGCGAACGGAGAAAGTCGCTTCCATCGTCAAGGAAGAAGTGAGTACGATTTTTCAACGCAACTTCTCCATGGAAGAATACGGGTTCATGACCGTAACAGAAGTGCGCATGACGCCTGACCTTAAAATCGCAAAGATTTACGTCAGCATTTTTGGAGATGCGGCGAGGAAGCAAAAAAGCCTGGCAATGCTCGAGGCGCAGAAGAGTTTTGTCCGTTCAACGCTCGGCCATAACATTCGCATCAAATTCACGCCTACCCTCGTTTTTTATCTTGACGAGACAATCGACCAGGCTATGAACCTTGAGACAATCTTCAAGAAAATCCACAAAGACGAAGAATCTCGCACAGACTCCAAAGAAGAATGAAGGACATGCTTTTGAAAAAGAATTGGGATTTCAACGGCTCGGGTGAAATGATCCTGGTGGACAAGCCGTTGGATTGGACTTCGATGGATGTTGTGAAGAAGGTGAGGTCGCTGTTTCACGTGAACAGGGCGGGACACGCCGGAACTCTCGACCCCAAAGCGGGTGGGCTCCTGATCGTATGTACCGGGCCAATGACGAAGCGCATTGAAGAATTTATGGGGCTCGCAAAGGAATATGAAGGAACCTTGCAGCTGGGAATACAAACGCCGAGCTTCGATGTGGAAACAGAAGTCACAGAGAGAAAAGACGTCTCGGAGTTGAAGCCGGAAGATGTCCGCCTTGTCATGACTGCCTTTGTCGGAAGACAGAGGCAAACCCCGCCGATGTATTCAGCCGCGAAATTTGGAGGGAAACCTCTCTATAAATACGCGCGACGCGGAAGGGTTGTCGAGCGTGCGCCGCGGGATATTGAAATCCGCCAGTTTGAGCCGGTTCGAATCGAAATCCCGGTCATAGAATTTCGCGCTGCCTGTTCGAAGGGAACATACGTTCGCAGTCTCGTGAACGACCTCGGCCAGAAATTGGGTTGCGGAGCGTGTCTCACTTCGTTGCGCCGGACGCGCATTGGTGAGTATCGCGTTGGGGATGCGGCCACCATAGAAGAGCTCGTAGCCCTGGCGCAGCGATTGCGGACACAGCAGTTCTCAAGATATGAAGCGGGCGTTCCAGCTTAGCGGGGTCGAGCGCGACAAAAACTCCGTCGTTACGGTGGGCTCCTTTGACGGCTTTCACCGTGCCCATCAGGCGATTATTCAGCAGGTTGTCGAGCGTTCGCGGCGCCGGAAAGGGAGGAGCGTCGTCATAACGTTCGAGCCCCATCCGCAGGAGGTCGTCGGGAAACATAAGGAGCCTCTGCAGCTTCTCAGCACCGTCGAGGAGCGCCAGAAACTCTTTGAAGAATCCGGCGTCGATGTTCTCCTGATTCTCAAGTTTGATTATGAGTTTTCACGGCAATCGTTTCGCGAGTTCTACGTCAGGTATGTCGTCGAGGGCATTGGTGTCTCGGAAGTCGTTGAAGGCTACGACCACCATTTCGGCCGGGATCGGGAAGGAAACATCAAGGAACTGCAAAGACTGGGGAAGGAATTCGGTTTTTCCATCACTGCGCTCGACCCTGTGTATGTCGGCAAGGAAGTCGTGAGCAGCTCGGCAATTCGACGACAGCTCCTCGAAGGGAATATCGAACATGCTTCTGAGTTGATCGGACGGCCCTACAGCCTGGGCGGAAGGATTGTTCGTGGTGACGGCAGAGGAAAAGAGCTGGGGTATCCCACAGCAAACATTCGGCCGAATTCTTCGAAAAAGCTGATCCCGAGGAATGGCATTTACTTTGTCCGGGTTGAGGGAGTCAGCAAGAAGTGCTTCGGTATGACGAGCATCGGCGTCCGGCCGACGTTCCACAGTGATGGTGAACGCGTCGTCGAGGTGAACATCCTCGATTTTGAGGGAGACCTTTACGACCGGGAGATCGAGCTGCATTTTCTCCGGAGGTTGCGCGATGAGCTGAAATTCGATTCCGCCGCCGCGCTCATACAACAAATGGACAAGGATAAAGAAGCGAGCTTGAAGTTACAACGAGAGTTCCATCAATAAAGATTTTCGTTTTTATCTTATCGGCAAAAGTGAAAAGGAGCACGCATGCCAATCACCAAAGAACAAAAGACAGAATTCATCAAGAAATACGGCAAGAAGCAGAACGATACGGGAAATCCTGAAGTCCAGATTGCGATTCTGACAGCACACATCGACGCTCTTTCGCCGCATTTCGAGCGTCACGGCAAAGACCACCACTCTCGGCTCGGGTTACTGAAGCTTGTCGGTAAACGTCGCCGCCTGTTGGATTATTTGCAGCGAAAAGATATCGAGCGGTACAGGAAAATCATTCAGGAACTCAACATTAGAAAATAACGCGGGAGTGCGGGTAACATCGCCCGCAAGCAACTTTTAAGTGAAAGAGAACTTATGTCTGTAGTAACACGAGAAATTGAAATTAGCGGAAAGATCCTCACGTTTGAGACGGGACGATTTGCCAAGCAGGCGAACGGCGCCGTCATGGTGCAGTACGCAGATACGATGGTGCTGGCCACCGTCGTTGGGGCCGCCGAGCCGGACGAAGAAAAAGATTTCTTCCCGCTGCAGGTGGAATATCGCGAAAAAATCTCAGCGGCCGGCAAAATCCCCGGCGGTTTTTTTAAACGCGAGGGAAGGCCGACGGAAAAGGAAATCCTTTCGTCGAGACTCATCGACCGCCCCATTCGCCCCATGTTCCCCGACCATTATCGCAACGAAACCCAAATCCTCGTCACTGTCTACTCATCGGACCTCCAGCATGACGGCGATGTGCTGGGAGCGTGTGCGGCCTCTGCCGCATTGATGGTATCGGACATACCGTTTGACGGCCCGATCGCCGAGGTTCGAGTCGGCCGGGTCGACGGCAGGTTTGTTATCAACCCCACGTATGCTGAGCTTGAACAAAGCGATATGGATATCACCGTCGCCGGGACTACCGATTCAATCGTCATGGTCGAAGGTGAGTCAAGACAAATATCGGAAGCCGATATGATCGCCGCATTAAAGGTCGCTCACCAGGCTGTCGGAGCTCTGTGCGCAGTCCAGCAGGAGTTGGCGGATTCTCTCAGGGTCCAGAAGCGGAAAAGTGTTGCTTTGGAAGTGTCTGCCGAGCTTGTCGTCGAGGTGGAGAAGATGGCTGGAACCCGATTGCAGGAATTGAGCCGCACAGTGCTTGCGAAAGAACAACGCTCAGAGGCCACGAAGAAGGTGTACGAAGAAGTCCAAGCTGGCTTAAAGGAGAAATATCCTGAGCTGGAGAAAACAATTGATGGCGTTCTGCACGACCTGGAACAGCGAGCGATGCGCTCAAGAATTCTGAAGGAAGGCCAGCGCCTTGACGGTCGTGGAACAAAAGATATTCGGCCGATAACGTGCGAAATTGGATTGCTCCCGCGTACGCACGGCTCTGCGTTGTTCACACGTGGTGAGACCCAAAGTCTTACGACTGCGACCTTGGGCACGAAAATGGACGAGCAAATACTGGATGGCCTTTTGCCGGAAACAACAAAGCGCTTTATGCTGCATTACAATTTTCCGCCATTCAGCGTGGGCGAGATCGGTAGAGTGATGGGACCGGGTCGTCGTGAAGTGGGCCACGGAAATCTTGCTGAGCGGGCATTGAAGAACATCGTGCCTCTCGAAAAGGATTTTCCCTACACAATCCGCGTCGTTTCCGATATCCTGGAGTCCAACGGTTCCTCATCCATGGCTACAGTGTGTGCCGGGAGCTTGGCCCTGTTTGACGCCGGTGTTCCCATGAAAAGTGCTGTGGCTGGGATCGCAATGGGACTGGTCAAGGAAGGAAATGAAGTGGCAATCCTGAGCGACATCCTCGGGAATGAAGATCATCTCGGGGATATGGATTTTAAAGTGACGGGCACGAAGGAAGGAATTACAGCATTTCAGATGGATATCAAAATCAAAGGTATTTCGTTTGACATTCTGGAAGGCGCGCTCGCACAGGCCAAAGACGGCAGAATGCATATTCTCGGAATTATGGAAGAGTCGATTGCCTCGCCCCGCAAGGAGCTCTCGCAATATGCACCAAGACTCCAAACCATCATGATACCGGTCGATATGATCGGACCCGTCATTGGCCCCGGCGGCAAGAATATCCGGCAAATTGTCAAGGACAGCGGCGCGGAGATCAATATCGAAGACGACGGAACGGTGACGATCGCCGCAGTCGAGAAGGAATCGGCTGACAAAGCGCTTTCCATGATCCAGCGATTGGTCGAGTTGCCCGAAGTCGGCAAAGTGTACCAGGCAACGGTGAAGAAGATCATGGACTTTGGAGCTTTTGTGGAAATTCTGCCGGGCAAAGAAGGCCTTGTCCACATTTCCCAGCTCGACGTGAAAAGGGTCGAGAAGGTGGAAGACCTCGTCAAACTGGGTGACAAAATCGAAGTAAAGCTGATGAACATCGATTCCGAAGGAAGACTCAATCTCAGTCGTAAAGCTCTTCTTCCGGGAGGCGAGAATGCGGGAGAGGAAATGCAAAAAGCGCGGGAGAGGCGCAAGGATGGGAATAGAGATCGCGGGAAAGAGCCCCACCGCGATCGCGGCCCGCATCGGCCCAGGCATTAGGGCTATTTGAAAATTCAATTGTCACTCCTGCAGATTTTAAGCAGGAGTCCAGGAAAGAGCAATTATCTGGATTCCCCGCCTGCCTTAAAGTCCGTAAGGCGGGCAGGCGTCTAAAAATCCGACGGAATGACAGAAAGTTTCTCCTTGATAGTTCTTGGATAAGACAATAAACCAAATCCTCACACCGGATTGAAATCAGGTTGTGAGGATTCTTCATTTATGGACGTTCAGGTTCAAAAAGCAAAATCCATTCGCGGAACGGTGACGGTTCCCGGCGACAAGTCCATTTCACATCGGGCACTTCTCATCGGCTCTCTTGCCGACGGCACAACCGAGATCACAGGACTATCCTCCGCCGCAGACCCGGAGAACACGCTCGCCTGCATAAGAAGCCTGGGAACGGAAGTTGAGCGGAGCGGTGAAAAGACGACCATCATAGGAAGGGGAAAACGCGGCTACAGAAGGCCCGCCGGCCCACTCGACTGCGGAAATTCAGGAACTACGATGAGGCTCCTCTCTGGAATCTTGGCCGGGCAAACCTTCTCTTCGGAGCTCGTCGGCGACGAATCTCTCAGTCGGAGACCCATGGAAAGAGTGATAGCACCGCTGGCGAAAATGGGAGCACGCATAAGAAGTTCCGAGCGCTTCACTGCTCCACTGAACATTGAAGGAGTAGGCCGGCTTTCTTCAATCGACTATGAGCTCCCCGTCGCTAGCGCGCAAGTGAAATCTGCCGTTTTGTTTGCCGGTATGTTTGCGGACGGAATAACTCGGGTCATCGAAAAACAAACGGCGCGTGACCACACGGAACGGATGCTGGGACTTCACACCGAACTGAAGGACGGAAGAAGAATAACTTCAATCTCAGGAACTCATCAGATCGATCCCCGGTCGTTTGTCGTGCCCGCCGACATTTCCTCCGCGGCCTATTTTATAGCGGCCGCTCTCATCCTTCCTGGTTCAGAGCTTATCCTTCACAACG
This sequence comes from Ignavibacteriales bacterium, assembly GCA_016207415.1. GTDB lineage: Bacteria > Bacteroidota > Ignavibacteria > UBA10030 > UBA10030 > JACQPT01. Next base: position 30,245 of record JACQPT010000061.1, on the reverse strand, counting down.
TGGGGCTTAATCCGACACGTACTGTCTTTCTGAATGTCCTCAGGAACGTGGGCGCGAAAATTTCTTCAGAGAATGAACGTGTGGTTTGTGGTGAACCGCTTGGGGATCTGCGGGTGAAGGCTTCTGAATTACGGGCTCAGTTTGACCTGACGAAAGAAGTGATTCCCGGTGTGATCGATGAAATCCCGATTCTTGCGGTGACAGCGGCAGTGGCCGGCTTATCGTTTGCCGTCACAGGAGCGGAGGAACTTCGCCACAAGGAATCAGATAGAATTCATTCGATCGTCGTGAATCTTCGCTCACTCGGTGTTGATGTTGAGGAATATCCCGGCGGGTTCGAATTTGGCCCGACAAAGGATTTGCGCGGTGCGGAGATCGAGAGTTTTGGGGATCACAGGATCGCCATGGCTTTCGGCGTGGCAGGGCTTGCAATCCCTGGAGTCGTAGTTCGGGCGTCCCAATCTGTCGAGATCTCTTACCGCGGATTTTGGGACGAGCTTGTGAGACTGTCCGGCCACTAGGACGCAAGAAGCTTATAGCTTGATGACCTGATGTTTGAACTTGTCGATCTGAATTTCACTGTAGAGCCAGCGGACAAATTCCAGGCCGTATTTGTTTAAAAGATAGAGAATGTTAATCTTCCGTTCCTGAAAATCCGACTCAGGAAAGACATGGACGGCTGCTTTGTCAATCTGCCGCAGAAACACTTCATGCTGCCGTTTTTGTGCAGCCACCGCCTTTTGCCTCAATCCATCCACGTTTGATCTCATCTTCCCTCGGGTATTTTCCAAAGCACCCATGAGTGTCTGATCGAGTCCCTGGAGAGGGTCCCTCAACGTGTCAAGCGATGCCGCAATGGAGTTGCCGAGGTTGGAGAAGAGAGTTTCCAGGTCAACGTCGGAGATTTGCGCGGCAATTCTCTGTTTCACAATCTCAACGTCGCGGACGAAATCTACAAATTGCAACGAAAAACGTTGGAAGACTTTTTCCACCTTTTCTTCGATGATGGTGATGCTGGCACGGGGATAGATGATTGGTTCAGGGATGGAAAAGGCCTTGTACAAGGGCTTGAATTGTGCAAAGTATGCGACCTCCGACGGCCCGGCCACATATGAGACCGTCGGGAGGAAAGAGTCCTGACAGATGGGCCGAAGGACGACGTTGGGACTGAAACGCTCGGGAGAGGTCTGGAGAAAGGAATGCATCTGTTCTTTCGAAAAGTGTTGTCGCGTACCTTTGAGAGCAAAGCCGTCGGGGTGTGGCTCCAGCGGATAACGGCCGGCCTCGTGAAAAAAGAAAAGATTGATCGGCCGCGGTTTTACCTGAGCGTGGTACTGTTTCTCTAATTCTGCGCTTTGATCGATCACGAGCTGACTTGTTCGAGGCGTCTCGGTCAGTTCGCGCTCAAAGATGGGCGCAAGAAGTTTTTTCAATTCGACATCGGAGGGGTCGAGAAAAATCAGGCCTGAATCTTCGAGGAGGACGTTCATTAAGTGAACAAAAGCCCTGTTGAACGTCATCCCTTTCTGATAAGCGGTACGGAAGAGGTCGAGAACTTTCGGCTTGAATTCCGTCTCTGTCAACGCCTGTTCGACCTGGGAAAAGAAACTCACAAGACCATCGTCAAACTGCAGCGCGCCGACGGCTCCTACATTCTTTTCGGCGCTCTTTCCTGAAATCATGTATTGAAGTGTTGTGAGGTCGTTGGACCTGTTCAGAACGTTAATTTTGCTGACTTCTTCATAGTCATGGTCCTCGCCTTCAAGCCAGAAAATGGGAACGAAGCTGAAATCAGGAAACCTTCGGGTGAGCTGTTCCGCGAGTTTCATGGTGGTGAGAGTCTTGTAAATCGTGTAGAGAGGACCCGTGAAGAGACCTACCTGTTGTCCCGTAACGACGGCAAACGTTGTGTCGTTGACGAGAGAATCGATGTTGGCAAGAGTCTTGACTCCACAATGAAAGTTCCGGTTTTGGTTGGCAAGTATCTGAACTAGCGTCGACCGTTTGAGCGGACGTTCTTGAACCCGTTTGATGACGCTCGACCAATCCTCTTCATTCCGAAAGTTGCCGCCGTAAAATTGTTGTACTTTCTGGTAATCGTTGACGTAATCCAGGAAGAGCCTTGAGAATGCACTGTCGGAAGACGAGAGGTCCCGATAGTCAACCCAGTTGAGGATCTTATGTTCTTGGGAAGGCAAAATCGTCGATGAGCGATGTGAAGTGCGGTGTCAATATACAACTTTGGAAAAGAGAGTGCAAGGTGTTGAAATACGCAACATCAATCGGCATCGTCGTTTGGGGATTTTTTCTTGACAATAGCTTGAAGCTTTAGTATATTCGCAAGTGAGTTTCTGAGAATGAGAATCACTTCCATTTTCACACTGTGAACCAATGACGATCCCGGCTCCCCAGCCTGCCGCCGCGCCGAAAGCTGCCCCTGCTGTTTCTGAAAAGAAAAAAAAGAAATCTCCGCTCGTGGCGATTGTGCATCCGGAAGGATGTACGGGGTGCGAGGTGTGCATAGAATTCTGTCCGGTAGACTGCCTGTACAAGATTCCGGGTCCCGAAAATCCTGAAGAACACGGTTATGTGAGCGTGAACGGTGTCGTTGTTGTCGATGAAGAGGTGTGCATCGGGTGCAAGTTGTGCGCAAAATATTGCCCCTGGGAAACCATTGACATGGTCAAGCGGGAGGAAGAGTTGAGTGCTGCGGCATGACCGGCATACCATGGCGGGCCTTCCGTTCGCGTTCCGGGAAAGTATTCCGACTTTTTTTGCAAAAGACAAAGGAATCCATCTATGGCTGACCAGGTAGCAAAGGAAGCTGCCGCGCCGCAAGCACTGACGCCTACAGCACCCGCCGCACCCACGGCAGGGGCGCCTAGGCCTTCCGGAACGCAGATCAGCCCTGTCCCTCTGCCGCGAAAAGCAAAACAGGATCGTCCTCCCGAGGAAGACCCCGGAATATGGCGAATGAACCGAAGGAATGTGCTTTCTGTCGCCGGCTGGCTGGGGTTTTTTGGCTTTATCGTCACGTCGACCATCGGAGCACTTCGTTTTATGTTTCCGCGCGTACTGTTTGAACAGCCGCCAAAATTCAAGGCCGGTTTCCCCTCGGATTTTGTCGTCGGCGAAGTAAGCGAGAAGTTCAAAGAAGAGAAAAGAGTCTGGATTGTCCGGGAAAAAGGGGGCTTTTACGCACTCATTTCGATTTGCACTCACCTGGGTTGCACGCCTCGGTGGCTGGGGTCAGACAACAAGTTTAAGTGTCCATGCCACGGCAGCGGTTTCTACAGGACGGGCATTAACTTTGAAGGACCTGCGCCCCGCCCGCTGGAACGCGCGCTCATCACCTTCACCGACGACGGTCAGATTGAAATCGACCGGAGCATTAAGTTCATCTATGAAAAAGGCGATTGGACCAAACCCGGCGCCTTCTTGCCCTTTCAAGGTTAGGAGACAGTATGCTAGAGGCGTTCAAGAAAACTGAAGTCTACAAATCGATCTTCCGTCACTCGTACCAGGACACACAACGGAATCGTGCGCTTCAGATTGTCGACAACGTTTTCCTCCATTTGCATCCTGTTCGCGTTCCACGACACGCAACAAACATCGGCTACACGTGGGGCATGGGAGGAATAACTTTTCTTCTTTTTCTTGTCCTCACCATTACCGGCATTATCCTTATGTTCTACTACCGACCGACGGCACAATACGCGTACGAGGACATGAAGTATTTGATGAATGATGTCCCCTTCGGCCCGCTCATTCGCAACATGCACCGATGGGCCGCTCACGCGATGGTTCTCACGGTGATGCTTCACATGTTCCGGGTTTTCCTCACGGGTTCGTACAAGCCGCCAAGACAATTTAACTGGGTCGTCGGCGTGATCCTTCTCGTGCTCACGCTTCTGTTGAGCTTTTCGGGTTACCTTCTGCCGTGGGACCAGCTTGCAATCTGGGCGGTCACTGTTGGGACGAACATGGCTCGCGCGACTCCGTTGCTGGGACACGAGGGCCCATTTGGACCCGAGCTGGGCATGATGCCGGACAATGACGTCCGCTTTGTCCTTCTTGGCGGCACCGAAGTTGGTCCGCCGACGCTCCTGAGATTTTATGTTGGCCATTGCATTTTCCTCCCTATTATTGCGGCGATCTTTATGGCTGTGCATTTCTGGCGTGTGCGAAAAGACGGAGGAATTTCAGGTCCGGAAACGCCAAAGAAAACATAAGACCGCTCCCCAGCCAAACACTGCATGCAACAATTCTTCGAGATTCTCACCAAGCCGGATAATCTTCCGATCGTTTTCCTGCTTTTCTCCGTCATCTTCTTTACCTGGTTCGCCTGGACGAAGGCAAAGAAGAATGATGCGCAGGGATACCCGGTCGAGGCGACGTTGGACGACAAAGTCCAGGTGTGGCCGTATCTTGTGCGCGTTGAGTTTCTTGCCACCATTGCCGTAATGGCGGTGTTGGTAATTTGGTCGATCACGCTGGACGCCCCGCTTGAAGAGCCAGCCAACAGAGCCCTAACGCCAAACCCTTCGAAAGCCCCCTGGTATTTCCTCGGTTTGCAGGAAATGCTGGTGTACTTCGATCCATGGATTGCCGGTGTTGTGCTGCCGAGTCTCATCATCGTTGGTTTGATGGCGATTCCATACATCGACATCAACCCGAAGGGTAACGGATATTATACGTTCAAGGAGCGCAAGTTCGCAGTCCTGGTATTTTCTTTTGGTTTTCTTATTCTCTGGTGTCTTCTCATTTTTATAGGAACGTTTCTCCGCGGTCCGGGCTGGAATTTCTTCATGCCGGGAGAGAAATGGGATCCTCACTTTGTTGCCGTCTTGACGAACGTCGACTTTTCTGAAATGTGGCCGTTCAATATCGCCACCCGTATGCCGGACGGTTCATTGAACCCGGCCGCTTTCATTTTTGGCGCGGTGTGCGTCTTTGGCTTCTACTCGCTTGGACCCCTGTATTGGCTGAGAAAGAGGAATACAGACTTCATGAAGAAGCTGGGGCTGGTCCGATACGCGATAGTTTCGTTCCTGTTTTTGACGATGATGGGGCTACTTGTGAAGATTCTCCTACGTTTGATACCCACATTTCTTGGAATGAACCCTGTGAAATACGTTTGGGTCACTCCCTGGTTTAACGTCTAGCAACCTTGAAGAACCTGTCAGTATAATGTTTAAACAGCGAGCCAAGACACCAGTAGAGAGCCGGAATTACGCCGCTTTTTACATTCTCTTCAGCGGAATCTTGTTCCTGGGAACAGTGTGGTCTGTGTGGGATGAAGTCAGGACTCGTCGACCCTGGAAAGAATATCAGACCACCTTTCACGAGCTTTCAGCCGAAAAACTCGATTCCTTGCGTCTCCTCTCGATGCAAGAAATAGATTCATCTCAAGTAGTTGAATTACAGGCACGTCTAAAGAACGCGGAGGAGGGGGTGGCGTCGGAAGAATATGTGAAAGCCGTGTCCGAGAAAGACCATCTGAGCAGCGGGTTAGACCTGGCGACGAGAGAATGGCGATTTGCCCGGAGCCGGTCGGATGCAGCTTACTATCAGTTGCAGAAAGCAAAACTGGAAGGAAGGGATGTCGCTCCATTCCGCAGAGAAGTTGACGAACATGAGGCGGCAATAGCGAAACATTTGTCTGAAATGACCGAGCTCGAGAAAAAAATCGCTGGTCTGGATGAGGTCGTCAATAAGTACAAAGATGCTCTCGCGAAGGCTCAAATCGAGTTGCAAAGCCTGTTTGCTGAAGCTGAAGCGTATGGGTCAAAAGCTGAGAAAATGCGAAACGCTCCGATCGGAGTGCGGCAGGTCATGTTGAACGATTTTGAATTAACGCCATTCCAGGAGATTAAGGCGAGGATCGACCGCTGCCAGACGTGTCACTCCGGCTGGAATGATGAGCTCATGTCGGAGGCGCCGCAACCGTTCACCAGTCATCCGGTTCCGGAGCTTCTCGCCAAGCATAATCCGGAGACATTTGGATGCACACCGTGTCACCGTGGACAGGGGCCGGCGCTTACAGCCGGATTTGCCCACGGTGAGGACGACCATTACTGGGAAACTCCTATCCTGCGTGGTAACGATGTGTATGCAACGTGTAACTCCTGCCACACCAATGAAAGCGTCCTGAAACACGCAAAACCGTTCGTCGCAGCGAAGCAAATAGTATTCGAGTCCGGCTGCTACGGCTGTCATGAAATCAAGGGGTTTTCCGACCTCCCGAAAATCGGTCCACCGTTGAACACGCTGACGGCTAAGGTACACCCAGATTGGATCTTCCGATGGGTGAGAAATCCGAAAGACTACAATGCGCACACGCGCATGCCGAATTTCATGTTCAGCGATGACCAGGCGGAGGCGATCACTGCCTACCTCGTCAGCGTTGCCAAACAATCGAGTTTTTCTTTTGAGCGACCCCGCGGATCCTTTGTCGGTGGCAGTGCAGCTCAAGGGAAGCAGCTCTTCGAGACCATCGGGTGCCAGGCCTGTCACGTCGTAGGAAACGCCACAAGAGTAAGAGATGCACGGGCGACAAGTTTTGATATCGCACCCGAATTGACTCGCGTGGGCAGCAAGGTTTCTCCCGATTGGATATTCGATTGGGTGAGAAACCCCCGCCACTATAACGCTGAAACGCGCATGCCGAGCCTACGTCTTACGGATGTCGAAGCAAGACATATCGTCGCATATCTCACGACGCTTAAAGATGACAGGAGATTCCCCCTCGCGAATCTGGATCTGAACAACGCTGAGAAAATTGCGAGAGGGGACAGGCTCATCAGGGAATTCGGTTGCGCAGGTTGCCATTCGATCAAGGGAATGGAGAATGAAGGAAAGGTCAGTGTTGAGCTCTCCGACTTTGGCCGGAAGAAAGTCGAGCAGATGGACTTTGGAGATACGCATGAACTTTCGGAAGATGATACCCTGGACTATCGAGAGAATGCCGACGGAACGGTGGCTGTAAAGCACACCTGGAGAGGCTGGGTGTTCGGGAAATTCAAGAATCCCCGGCTGTACCAGACAGAACGCATCGTTCAGAAAATGCCGCTCTTCACCTTCAACGAAGAAGAAATAAGGCTCATCCGACTGTTACTCATCAGCATGACGAAGGATGTCCCCCTCCCAAGCTATCAACGCGCATACGACAAGCGGATGCAGGATGTTGAAGCAGGCCGCAGGCTGACGATGACGTACAATTGCGTCCAATGCCACCAGCTTGAAGAACGCGGCGGGTACACTGTCTCACTGTACGAGGAGGCTGCACTGGGACCTCCGCCGCTGCCCGAAAGTCAGGGAGCAAAAGTCCAGGAGCCGTGGCTGTACTCGTTCCTGAGTAATCCAACGACGATTCGGCCCTGGGTGAATGTCAGAATGCCCACGTTTCATCTTACCGACATTGAAATAGGCAAGATTCAAAGGTATTTTCTGGGAATGTCAAAGCAGGATTTTGTCCTTCGTGACTATGCGGCAACGCCTGTTGACCAGAAATACGTCGCGCCGGGAAGAAAGCTCTATGAGGTGTACCAGTGTGCAAAATGCCATCCGACGGGCAATAACACAGAGGGTGTGACGGCGGAGTCTCTGGCTCCCGACCTCGCGAAGGCGTATACACGCTTGAAACCCGAATGGATCATCGATTGGCTAAGAGATCCGTCAAAGCTGCAGCAAGGGACGCGCATGCCTACGTTTTTCACAGAAGGTCAGGAGGCTCCGGATCCTACGATCTTGGGTGGCAGTAACGAGGAGCAAATAAAGGCTCTTTCCACATACGTGTGGATTTTGGGAAGAAGGTCTGGCACTGTTGCAAGCAAATGACGGAATCTCGATCACCCAAGGGTTGTTTATATTCTATTGAGGCCATTAAACTGATTTCAACATGAAAGGAGAAGTATAACAATGAAAAAGGCGGTTTTGGCGGTGATGGTCGTTTTCCTCTCGCTACCAGTTGTTGCGGGTGATGTCACAGGGAAAGTTTCGTTCGAAGGAAAACCGGCTGCCCCGGCGCGGCTCCGAATGGATGCCGACAAATTCTGCGCCATGGCCCACAAGGCACCTGTTTTAAGTGAAGAGCTTGTAGTCAATAAGAACGGCACATTGAAAAACGTCCTCATCTACGTGAAAGATGGGATTGGTGGGAAGAAATTCGACACACCGAAAACTCCGGTTGTTTTCGACCAGAAAGGCTGCATTTATAAGCCACATGTCCTTGGTGTAATGGCCGGCCAGGAGCTCCAGGTCAAAAACAGCGACAACACGCTACACAACGTGCATGCACTGCCCAAAGTCAATCAGGGATTCAATCAGGGACAGCCTGTACCCGGCACAATGAAAAAGAATTTTCCAAAACCAGAAGCTCCGTTCAAAGTGAAATGTGAAGTGCATTCCTGGATGGGTGCTTACATCGGCGTTTTCAGTCATCCGTTTTATTCTGTCACTGGAGACGACGGGTCTTTTGTCATCAAAGACCTTCCGGCAGGTGAATACACTGTCGAAGCCTGGCACGAGAAATACGGGACCCAGACGATGAAAGTGAAGGTGGATGCGACGGGAAAAGCAACGGTGAACTTCTCCTACAAAGCCGGTTAGTCCGTAACCAACCTTAAACAGAAAGGAACCTACGTGGACCAACTCGTTGCCACTGCACCACATGATGTTGGAGCTCACGCTCACCACGAAGAACTTGGTTTTTGGAGAAAATACATTTTCTCCATCGACCACAAAATCATCGGACTCCAGTACGGCATTTCAGCCCTTTTGTTTTTGTTCTTCGGCTTCACGTTGATGATGCTCATGCGCTGGCAGCTAGCCCATCCGAATTATCCCATCCCGGCAATGTATTTCATCGTTCCTATCGCTGTCATAGGGATCGTCATTCTGCTGGTATCAAAGTTCAAACCTTCCCTGAGTATGCTCGTTGGTCTCCTCTTCCTGGGGGTGGCGGCTCTCGTGTCCTATTTGACCTCGGGGGAAGACCGTATGCCAGGCGGCATCATGTTGCCGGAATTCTACAATCAGCTTGGAGCGATGCACGGAACGATCATGGTTTTTCTCGGCGTCGTACCGCTGGCTGTGGGAGCGTTCGGCAATTACGTGGTACCGCTACAAATCGGTGCGCCGGATATGGCGTTTCCCAAACTTAACGCAGCGAGTTATTGGTCGTACTTCGTCGGCGGCGTGGTGATGTTGGTGAGCTTCTTTGTTCCTGGCGGCGCTGCGAATTCGGGATGGACTTCGTATTCGCCCCTGGCAAATACCGCAACGACAGGCCAGACTTTCTGGCTCATCGGCATGGTGTTTCTGATTACTTCTTCGCTTTTAGGCTCCGTGAACTTTATCACGACGATTATTCAGTTGCGGGCGAAGGGGATGACGTTTATGCGCCTTCCGTTTTTTGTCTGGGCGCAGTTTGTGACTTCGTTCCTCCTGCTTCTTGCGTTTCCGCCACTGGAAGCCGCTGGCATCCTTCAGCTCATGGACCGCCTGGCAGGAACAAGCTTCTTTCTTCCCAGTGGCCTGGTTGTTGCCGGACAGCCGCTTCAGGTCAGCGGAGGCGGTCATCCAATTCTTTGGCAGCATTTGTTTTGGTTCCTTGCTCATCCCGAAGTGTACGTCTTAATCCTGCCGGCCATGGGAATTCTTGGCGAAGTAATCGCCAACAATACACGCAAGCCTCTGTGGGGTTACAAATCGTTGGTCTACGCAGTGATCTTTCTCGGATTCATGTCCTTCATCGTGTGGGCGCACCATATGTTCCTGACAGGCATGGGGACTGTCATCAGCGCATTCTTCCAGACGACAACGATGATCATTTCGATTCCGTCCGTGATTATTCTGACGGCGCTGATTATTTCGCTCTGGGGCGGCTCGATTAGATTCACAACGCCGATGTTGTTCGCGCTCGCTTTCCTTCCGATGTTTGGCATTGGCGGTCTCACCGGACTGCCTCTTGGCCTTGCTCCCACGGACATCCATCTTCACGACACGTACTATGTCATCGGACATTTTCACTATGTAGTCGCTCCGGGATCCCTCTTTGCCCTGTTTGCCGGTATTTACTACTGGTATCCTAAGGTGACTGGACGAAAGATGAGCGATGTTATGGGAAAGATACATTTCTGGGGGTCGTTTGTTTCCATCAACATCGTCTTCCTCCCGATGTTCATACAAGGGTTTGCGGGAGTTTCGAGGCGGCTTTCAGACGGCGCACAACAATACGCGCACGCACAGAGCGTGTTGCCGTGGAATGAAGTGATGTCCATCGGAGCCTGGGTTCTGGGAGTCTTCCAGATCGTCTTTATCTTTAACTTTTTCTGGAGCTTAAGACGAGGAGAGACTGTCAACGAGAACCCCTGGCAGGCCACAACACTTGAGTGGTCGGCAGCACCAACGCCTCCCCCTCATGGTAACTTCATAAAAGTACCCGAAGTTTATCGTGGGCCGTACGAATACAGCGTCCCCGGGAAATCCAGGGATTATACGCCTCAAAACGAAGCCGACTAAGGGCTCGAGGAAAAAATGCAAATTCCCTACACTGTACAACTCCGTTCAGATACCGGACTCTTTAACGCCAAGCTTGGCGTCTGGTTGTTTCTCGCTTCCGAGGTGATGCTCTTCGGCGCACTCTTCTCATCTTACGTTTTGTTGAGAGTGGGGGCGGACCACTGGCCCCATGGATGGGAAGAGCTGAATATCCCACTCGCCACGCTCAATACGGTGGTCCTGATTTCTTCCAGCGTCACGATGGTCATGTCTTGGGCTTCGTTGAAGATGAGCAATTTCAAAAAATATAAACTCTACATGGGCTTGACGATCCTGTGTGCCCTCATATTTCTTGTCGTTAAGGCATTCGAGTATGGACACAAGTTTGAGATCGGCCACTATCCCAGCTACAACACGTTTTTGGCCATCTACTTCACTCTCACCGGGCTTCATGGCCTGCATGTGATAGGTGGAATTGTGCTCAATACCTACCTCTGGGGACCGGGAAGTTACATGTGGAAGACCGAGCCGGAGCGGTTTACGAATAGGGTGGAGGTTGCCGGGCTTTACTGGCACTTTGTTGATCTGGTGTGGATTTTCCTTTTCCCCGTCCTGTATCTATTGTAAGGAGGACCAAATGTCGGAAGCACATGCAGAAGATATAAAGAAGCACGTTCGGACATATATCATGGTGTTCGTGGTGCTCCTGGCACTGACCATTGTGACGGTGGCGGTCTCAACGCTTCACCTCTCCACAGTCGCGGCAGTGAGCGTTGCTCTGATCATCGCCGTCATCAAAGGCTCGCTTGTTGCGAGCTATTTCATGCATTTGATCTCTGAAAAGAAGTTGATTTATGCAGTGCTCGTTTTGACCGTCGTGTTTTTTGTAGGATTGATGTTTTTGCCAGTCGGCGCATTCAGCGATAAGGTGGCATTGCCTTAATGTCGCTCAAGTTTTTCCATATTTTCTTTATCTCGCTCTCGACCTTGTGCGCGTTTGGCTTTAGTGTTTGGTTGTTTCTTGGGACCGGGGCATCACAGTCTGGAGAAAACATGCTCGGAGGAATCGCGTCGGCGTTGGTGGGGATTGGGCTCATTGTGTATGGGGTTCGTTTTCTTCGAAAATTCAAACACATCAGTTTTATGTGAGAGGAGGGGAGAACAATGAAGAAACTCGCGTTGGTTGGCTTTTCGCTGGTTGCACTGATTGCTTTCACCGATGCGGTAATGAGTTGTCCCGTCTGCTTTGGAGCCGGCGAGGCCAGCAAAACCAACGACAGCGTGAATATGGCCGTTCTCGTTCTGCTGGGAATCACCGGCGGACTGCTTTCGCTTTTTGGCGCCTTTTTCGTCTACCTCAGAAAGCGAATGAAGATGACCGTTGAGGGAACATTTGATTATCCAAGTCTGAATTAAAAGGAGATCGTTCATCCATGTTTGACTTCCTCAGTTTTCCGGTGGTGGCGTCGGCTCATGGGCCTGAAATCGACAACATGACGAGCGTGATGCATTGGGCTATGTTGATTCTGTTTGTAGGGTGGGGGACATTCTTGCTTTTCACCATAATGCGTTTTAGGAGCTCGCGCAATCCTAAGGCTGATTACTTGGGATTGAGAAGCCATGCGTCGAACTATCTGGAAGGGGGCGTGGCCATTTTTGAGATCGTGGTCCTGATTGGCCTTGCTTTCCCGTTGTGGGCCAAACGCGTGAACGCCTTCCCTTCGGAAAAGGAAGCATTGATCGTGCGAGTGGTGGGCGAACAGTTTAACTGGAACGTCCACTATCCCGGTGCTGATGGGGTTTTCGGCCGAACGGATATTTCCCTCGTGTCCGCAGAGAACCCGCTCGGACTGGATCGTTCCGATGCCAGCGCAAAGGACGACATCACGACCATTAACCAGTTCCACCTGCCCGTCAACAAACCTGTTATCGTCCGGCTAAGCAGCAAGGATGTCATACACAGTTTTAGCCTGCCGTTTTTTCGAGTGAAACAAGATGCCATCCCTGGCGATGTTTTCCCCGTGTGGTTTGTGCCTACGAAAACGACGGCTGAAATCAGGGAAATGCTCAGGTATACGTACAAAATAGGAAAAGAAGTTGAATTCGATTTCCAGCGCGACGATTTGCTCAACTATCTGGATTTTGTAACGCTCAACGATATCGTAAATCAGAAGGATGGATCGGTCGTCATTCCGAAAGGAACGAGGGTACTTCCCTTTGTCAAGGAGCAACTCGTTCAGGCCGTGACAGAAAGCGGCGCTGAATTCAATCCGATAAAACTTGTCGCGGTGCCGGTGGCAATGACATTCGAAAAGGTGGCCGGTCAGGACTACACTGCCAAAGATGGTTCCGTCATTGCAAGGAAGGGAGACATGATCAGCGACGCGGTTGTGCCTACGCTCTTCGAAAACGGCTTTACCCTAGTAATGGTGGAGCTCGCTTCACCGACAGAAATTGCCTGTGCGCAGCTTTGTGGGTTGGGCCACTACCGTATGCGGGGGACGATGATTGTCGAGTCCGCGGAAGAATTTGACGCCTGGCTCAAGATGGAAGCTTCGTACCTGCAACCATAAGCCTTATGGCGTGAGTTTGACGGCGCGATGCCTTCCTCTCGACGGAAGGCATCGCTTTTTTTACTCTCATACTATGTATAACAAGTCACTCCATCGATATACAGTGTTCACGGCATGCTGCACATTCCTGTTACTTATTGCAGGAGGCATGGTCACGAGCACGGGGTCAGGCCTCGCGGTTCCCGATTGGCCTTTGTCGTACGGAAAGCTCATGCCGCCGATGGTCGGAGGGATCTTTTACGAGCATGGACACAGGATGATAGCATCCTTTGTCGGCCTCTTGACGGTTTTCCTGACGGTTTGGTTTCTGCGTGTTGAGAAACGCGCCTGGGTCCGCAAGCTTGCGGTCCTTGCGCTTGTTGGAGTGATTATTCAGGGACTGCTGGGCGGATTAACGGTTAAGATGATGCTCCCGCCCGAGGTGTCCGCGACCCATGCCACATTGGCGCAGATATTTTTTTGCACAGTTTCCGCTCTCGCACTCTTCACATCACGGTGGTGGTATGGAGAAGCTTCGGTGATACAGGCAAAAGAGGCAAGCGTGCCGTCCTCGGCATTTTTCGTTGGAACGGTGGGAGTGGTTCTGGTCCAATTGATTCTTGGGGCCGTTATGAGGCACACACACTCAGGGCTGGCCGTTCCGGATTTCCCGCTCGCGTACGGACAACTTATTCCCTCCGTATCCCCGGAAGACATCGCTCGGTACAACGAACAACTCATCCGTACAGACATCCGTCTGCATGCGGATGGGCCGATAACCGCCTCGCAGGTTTCGCTGCATGTCATCCATCGCTACTGGGCTCTTGTGGTGACGTGTTTTTTGATTGTGACATCACTGAAGCTCTGGGCGCTTCGGAAACTGGATACTCTTTATACGCGTTTCAGTTTTCTTCTTCTCGGCGGCCTTTCGGTTCAGCTTGTTTTGGGAGCATATATTGTTTTGACAAGGAAATCAGAGATAATTGCTACGGCTCATCAGTCTCTGGGAGCATTGCTTTTGATGGTGTCAGTCCAGGCGGTATTTATCGTTAGGAGATCTGGAAGGTATCCTCGTAGGGAGCGTGAGCTGAGCGCAGACGCAGCAGAATCTACAGTTTAGTTCTATAATTGACATTATGAAGTCATGATAAGCTACATTCAGATAAGAAGTTATATAGATTTAATAAAACCAGAGCTTACTGGACTCTCCACTCTCACCTCAGTGTGCGCTTTCTATCTTGCTTCCACGGACGGCGTGGACACGACCCGGCTTTCTTCGGCTGCTTTTGGAACGCTTCTCGTCGGTGGTGGGGCGGGAGCACTGAACGAGTATTTCGAGCGTAAATACGACGCCCTCATGAAAAGGACTGAACGCAGGCCTCTCCCTGCGGGAAGAATCTCTCCATTGGCGGCTTTGATTTTTGGAAACTCGATCGCTATCGCAGGCCTTGTTGTGCTGGCCGCGTTCAATAATTTGCTTACTGCGTTCTTTGCGGCGTTGACGTTGGTGACCTACCTGGTTCTCTATACGCCTCTGAAGCGGGTTGTGTGGTGGAACACCCTCGTTGGCGCTATACCGGGATCTCTACCAACCTTTGTCGGCTGGGCGGCGGCACGAAATGGAATCACCGTTGACGCGTGGGTTCTTTTCGGCATTCTGTTCGTATGGCAGATTCCGCACTTTCTGTCCCTTGCCTGGATGTATAAGAAAGACTATGCGCGGGCGGGATTTAGGATGCTTCCCGTTATCGACGAATGGGGGAGGAGAACCAGCCTTCACATTCTCGTGGCGTCATCTCTATTGCTTGCGGTCAGCCTTTGCGTTTCCTGGATAGGTTTGGCTGGCCGCTTGTATCTGGTCACCGCTCTTTTGCTCAGCTTCGGACTGCTTTGGTATGCAATCCTTTTCCGTCTCTCAACTTTGAATCAGCATCATCAAGCCTTGGCCAATAGATACTCGCGTCGGATTTTCTTTTCGTCCTTGCTGTACTTGCCCACGTTGATGCTCGTGATGGTAGTCGATAAGGTGTAATGATCTCCGTTTCTGATTTACCACTCCTCAACGCCTTCCTCAACACCTGCAGCGCAGCTTTTCTCGTCATCGGTCATCACTTCATGAAAAAAGGAAACATCCCCGCGCATCGAAAGAGTATGATCACAGTGTTTATCCTCTCAGGCTTGTTCCTCACATCCTACCTGATCTATCACTACCACCATGGCTCGCAGCCATTTCAGGGTGAGGGTTGGGTAAGGCCAGTGTATTTCGCGATCCTGCTGTCCCACACGGTCCTTGCCACACTCATTGTTCCTCTCGCTATTATCACACTTCGTCGCGGACTGAAAGGCAACTATGAAGTTCACCGAAGAATTGCAAGATGGACGTACCCCGTGTGGCTCTATGTTTCAGTCACCGGAGTGGTGATCTATCTGATGTTGTACCAGATTTTCCGTTAAGAGGGCTTACAGGCGGAACAGAACTTCCTGCAGAAGATTTGAAAAACTTTCCTTCACCTGGTTCCCAGTCTCTGTTACCTCTTCGTGGGAAAGTTTTTGGTGCGATATTCCTGTGGCAAGATTTGAAATAAGCGAGATGGCCGCTACCCGCATTCCAAGCCGCTTCGCCGTGATAATTTCCGGAACCGTGGACATTCCCACTGCGTCAGCCCCGAGAATGCCGAGCATGCGTATTTCCGCGGCGGTTTCGTATGTCGGTCCCCTCAGCCAACAATATGTTCCCTCCTGAAGCGAGAGTGAGACTTTCCTTGCCGCGGAGCGGATGATACGCTGAAGCCTCAGGTCGAAATAGCCGCCCCCGCTGACAAACGAACGTGTGAAAGTTCTCCCGTCGATCCTCGATCTAGTTGCTCCTGAACGTCCAGATTTCCTGATTGAGCGAGAGGGCGGTAGAAAGGCGAAACTCAGCACGTCTCGGAGAAGCATCAAGTCGCCCGCACGAAAACGCGAATTGATCCCGCCAGCGGCATTCGTCACAAGGAGAACTCGTGCTCCGAGTTTGTGAGCGAGCAAAACAGGGTAAACGACGGAATCGAGGATGCCCGACTCGTAGAAGTGAACACGACCCTGAAAAACCAAGAGGCGTTGAGAAGACTTACGACCCCGGATTATTTGGCCGAACACAAGCCTTCCGGCATGGCCCTGCACAGTGGAGACAGGATAGTAAGGAATCTCAGCTGCTTGAATGATACTTTCAGTTTTGAGCGTCTCGGCAAAATCGCCCAAACCCGAGCCAAGGATTAACGCGACAGCCGGACGGTGTTGGTACCTCGACCTGATGAAGTCGACGGATTCCTGAAACGAGCGTCCATCCAAGAATGTTTACCCTTCCTCATCCGCCAATAAGGATGCCGGCGATTGTGGCGGTCAGCAGTGTAGCGAGCGCTCCACCAAGGACAGCCCTTAATCCGAGAGCGGCCAGGTCCTTTCGACGGTGGGGCGCCATAGGGCTGATTCCGCCGATTTGGATTGCAATGGAGGAAAAATTCGCAAACCCGCAAAGTGCGAAGCTGGCCATCGCAATTGCTTTTTCGGAAACGAGCTTGTTCTCGGTAATGAGTTTAGCCATGTCGAGATAAGCGACAAATTCATTCAGCACAATCTTCGTCCCCAAGAGGCTTCCAAATTGGAAAATCTCGGAAGAAGGCACGCCGATAGCGAGCGCCAAATACTGGAGCGATGTTCCAAGGATAACCTGAAGGTTCAACGGCTGGCCGAAATTTGCCTGGAGATAAGAGTTAATCCCGGCAATGTCGCCAAGTGCGTTCAAGAGATAATTGACTAGGCTAATCATTGCAATGAAGGCCAGGAGCATGGCTCCGACGTTGAGGGCCAAATGGAGCCCGTCACCGGCTCCAGCGGCAGCCGCCTCGATCACGTTCGTTGCGTTTTTTTCCACCTTTACTTTTACCGTTCCCTTGGTGACCGGTTCTTCGGTTTCCGGAAAAATGATCTTTGAGATCAACAGCGCGGCGGGAGCAGCCATGATGCTCGCTCCAAGCAGTTGAGCTGCAAACTTCACCTGAGCGGCTTGAATCCCAAGGCTGTGTGCCTGAGCGAAGGCAGAACCAAGCATTTGGACATACGCCGCCATGACACCTCCTGCAATGGTCGCCATCCCGCCAACCATGATGGTCAGGAGTTCAGAGTTTGTCATGGTGCCGACAAACGGACGAATCATCAAAGGCGCTTCCGTTTGGCCTACGAAGATGTTCGCTGTGTTTGAAAGCGATTCGGCCCCGCTGGTTCCCATCAATCTCGCCATTACCCATGCCATTCCCTGGACAACTTTTTGCATGACACCCAGATAATAGAGCACGGACATGAGCGAGGAAAAAAAGATAATTGTGGGCAAAACCTGGAACGCAAAGAAAAACCCCAGCGAACCCTCATTGCCCGGGCTGTTTGCGAGGCTGCCGAAGACGAACCTGGCTCCGTCCGTCGTAAATCCCAGGATGACCACAAATCCTTCCGCAATTTTTTCGAACAGCGCTTTAGGCCAGCCGAGAGGAGAAAAGACGGCTCCCATCTCATGCCCTTTGATCACGAGTGTTCCGAATGTGACTTGAATGGCAAGGCCCGTTCCAACAAGCCGCCAATTAATTCTTCGTTTATTGTTGGAAAACAAAAATGCAATCCCCAACAGAACGACAATACCGAGAATGCCCTGGAGCAGAGAGAGAATAGTCATGATTCAAGTCCTGCGAAGAAAATGAGAATCGACACTAGTCATGCAGGGGTTGATGACAGCGCCGGCAGCGTGCTTCATACATGTCTTTTGCCCCCACAACGACGCGTTCACTTGAGATTGTTGTGCGTTGCGTTCTGTCTGCTGGATTTCCGCAGACGACGCAAATAGCGAGAGTTTTGGTGATGTATTCGGCGATGGCCAGAAGTTGCGGCATCGGCTCGAAGGGTTTTCCACGATAGTCCTGGTCCAGGCCGGCAACAATTACTCGCTTTCCTTGATTTGCAAGAGATTCACAAACATCCACGAGATTTGCTTTGAAAAACTGCCCTTCGTCAATGCCGATGACCTGGGCGTCTCCCGCGAGCCTCGAGATTTCCGTTGCATCGTCAACAACAGTGGAAACGAGGGATTGGTCGCTGTGCGATACGATATGTTCGGCACTGTAGCGCTTGTCGATGCGCGGCTTAAAAATGGCGACTTTTTGTTTTGCAATTTGCGCCCTTCGGAGCCGGCGTATGAGTTCCTCAGTTTTGCCGCTGAACATGCAGCCGCACACAACCTCGATCCAGCCGACATCACGAGGGATGCTATGGGAAGCCGATGTATCCATGTGTTATTTCTTTTTCTTTGAGCGCCGAAGATTCTTGCTAGTAAATGCGAAAGGAAGCAGAATCTTAAGAGGTACGACTTTCATTTGCTGCTTTGCGTTGACCATGATAAAATCGATGTTCCCAGCAAGATCGATGAGGACTTGCCTGCAAGCTCCACAGGGAGGAGTGAACCCGGAGTCATCCGATGAAACGGCTATTGCTTTGAACCGATGATGGCCTTCTGAAATAGCCTTGAAGATCGCCGTCCGCTCAGCGCAAATAGTCAGGCTGTAGGAACTGTTCTCGACATTACAGCCGGTGAAGACCTTGCCGTTTTTTGTGAGGAGTGCGGCGCCGACACGGAATTTTGAGTAGGGAGCATGAGCAAACGTTTTCGCTTTTTGCGCCGCTCTTGCAAGTTCGGCGTATGTTTTGCTCATGAAGTGCGCTTGGCCATAGATGTTTTTTTATGCCGGAAGAAGATAGAGAAGTTTGGAGTGAGATGCAATCAATTCAACGCGAGGATAGTCGAACTATCGAGATCGACGGCGAAAATCTCGTATTGATTTTGCCGCTGGTCAAAAATTCCAGCTACGTATACCGCATGTTTGCTTTGGAATGATGAAAGCGAATGAGCGGTCCATCATGTTTTTGTTTTCCTTGTTGCAAAAAGAGAACCGACGATGAGCAAAAGAGCAGCATAAAGTTTTGGGTATGCCATCAGATAAAGGGGGAAGCTTGAATCCTGCAATGACTTGTATCCGATTGGCACCGCAAGAACGATTATCGAGACGATCACGATAATTTTCCAAAGATCGAGATTCGCAATGCTGTTCTCTTCAGAGAAGAAGTAACATAAAAAGGAAATTGCCAATGGGAGAACAAGCACGAAATGGTATTCCTCTGCCATTGGAGCTGTGACAACGTTTATCGCAATGCCGATTGAGAAGGAGATTGGCAGCAGTGATGAGTTATTAGAGCGTGCGGCGGTCAAGGCAAAAACTGTCAGGCCTACGTTTGTTAAGAAAATGAGTAATCTCACCAGGTGCGTTGGAAGCTCAATCAGGGGTGAAGGTAGCCAACGGGAGTCGTATGAAAACAAGTGCAGAATCAAGCTGGTTAATGTCTGGTAGGCAACGCGTCCGCTCTTCGCCAGGGAGCCGAAATCACTCGCCACTGTATTCCAATATGTGACCCACGCATCCAAGTGTATGATCGGAAGCGTGACGACCATAGCGGCGACGACAATCAGGATTGTTGTGAGCATCATCCTTGTTCTTCCATTGAACATCAGCCAAAGGATGCTGATAACGCCATAACCTTTCGCAAAAAATGCAGAGGCAAGAGGGATTGAAACGAGGGATACCCTTTTCCTTACGAGCCCCCGTAAAGCCAATGTGAACAAGAAAAGAACGAGGAAATACATCTGGCCGTGAGCTATGCAATGGTATGATGGCCGCCAAAGAGCCGCCAGGGCAATGACCGACAAACCCAAGTTACTCCACCACTCGATTCCATGAATCAATAACAGCATTCTCACCGACAACAAATACAGTATCAGAGAAGCTACGGTCCATGCAATTTTTGATGCGTGGGGTGAAAGGAAAGCAAACGGCAAAAACGGCAAAGAGTTTGATGGCAGGTTATATTCTATATCCCAGATTCCAGTAAACCCGTATTCCCTCAGTTGTGCGTTGAAATATTCATAAGCGTAGGCATTACTGAGTGGTAATCCGTCCAGGAGCATTTTGGAGAAACCGTAATAAGCCGCGAATCCGCTTGTAAGCCTGCTAACGTATCGGCCACCATGCACGAGAAAAAAAGTCACGGAAAACACACAAGTGATGACGAGAAGAATTCGACGCAGCCTCGTTCGATGGTCAACTGGCTGTGTGTGCTTCCCGTCGGATAAAGGTGAAATGCCCGGTCCTAGCATGGGCGCTAGAATCTATCCAGAAACGCCGAAAGCGGACTGATATGGAGGGTGCAGACGCATTGCTGACATCTATCGAGAACATATGAGTCTACATCTCGTCGAACCTGTCGAAAGGCATGAGTGTTCAGGAGCTCTTCAATTTTTGTCGTGCGAACATTGCCCACTTTGGCCAGGAAATAACACGGTAACAGATCGCCGGTCGAGGTGATGACAGTAGAGACCATTGGTGCATTGCACAGATTACGTGGGAAATTTGATCTGCTTGTCAACGCCTCGTAGTACTGCACAATGTGAAAGAGTTTTTCCGGCGTCTCTGAAACAAACCCACTTCTGATTTCAGAATGGTGGTCTGTTATAAACGTTTCCATCAAACCGCGAAACTCCAATGTCTCATCGAAAGAAAGGATGATTTCACTCTTGTCGGCGACGGCCTTGGATTGATCCCGATGAAAACTGTCGGATAACACATCAGCTGCAAGGAAGGAGATACGATCGACCCCCAGCGATTTGGCGAAATTGACCATCTCGCCGATCCACTGAAAATTTTTCCGTTGGACGACTGTTCTCAAGGATATCGTTGGACGGGGGTTGGAGGAGACGACAGCTCTTAGACCCTTCACAATCTGATCAAAGGCGTCCATCCCGCGGATACTGTTATGCACTTCTGCATTGTGGCCGTCGACCGAAACAATGATCTCCGAAAAGTAATGGCGGATTTCGTCGTAACGCTTAAGTAGCAGGAGACCATTCGTCAGCAGCGATTGCTTGACACCAAGCGCTTTGAACACGTCACAGATGGAGGGGAAGTCCCTGCGTGTAAGCGGCTCGCCCCCTGAGTAAACGATATGACGAAGCCCGAGATGATAGAGCTCATCGGCGAGTTTTCTTATTTCATCGAGGGTCAGTTCTTGCGGCAGCGGGGCTCGATAGGAACACATGACACATTTGAGGTTGCATCCAGCCGTGACATAGAGGATTGCAATCGGGAGGGTGAAGCTGCGGGTTGTTACCGTATTAAGAGCGGCCGCGGGGTTCACATCAATACAGGGAATCGATTCGGAAAGCCCTGTAGACAAACAGGCCTGTGGTGTCCAAGGTAGCTTCCCAGCGTTTTTTTCCGCTGGCATCTACTTCAATGAATCTCGGAATGCTCCCGTACGTGATAAACGTGTTGCCATTGCGAAGTCTTTGGGAAAACCCAAGTGCAAACGAAAACAGTGGCGGCGTAGAGCGATACTCCCATACGAGAGTCGCTTTTTTGCTTTGCTCATCAAGATGGTATTCCACGGCACGACTTTCGCGGGGTTGATGATTATTGCCATTGTCAAACAAGATGATATTTCCGTTTTCGAGCCGCCGGATTCCGTGTTGATGGGAATACCCATTCCATGGATCATTGATGAACTGAAATTGGTTGTTCTTCCCCCCAAGCCGCCATATGATGTTCCCGGTCACGGAGTGTATCTTAATGACCTCTTCGGTGTGCCGAAAGGACACAAGAAAATTATCATCCGTATCGATCTCGATCGCATTCCCGTGCCAGGGATCGACATTATTTCCCGTCAATGAGACGTTCACAACTGCATCAGTTACACTCAAATAGTCGAACGTTTTCCAAATGAATGGAGATCTTCTCGGTCTGTAGTATTCGATGAGAAAGCCCTTAACGATTGCGTTTGTCTTCCCGGTAAATTCGGAAAGGTCCATAGTACGGTATTCAAGGCCAAACAAAACGTGAGAGCCACCAATGAGGCGTAATTCATGAGTATCTGTCTCTCTGTTCGCGCCAGCTTTGTAAGTGCGAAGAACATTCCCAAGATTGTCGAGTTCATAGAACGCAGCCTGAAACGGAGCAGGAGCCACGCATACAGTATAGTTATTATTCGGCTGTTTTTGAATATCAATGACAGAGCCTTCAAACCTCCTGTACCAAACAAGTTTTCCTTCGATATTGAAAATCCCCACATAAGTATGAAACGGCTGGATCAAATTGAATCGTGAAAACCCCATCATGACATATCCGGGCGTCGGATCATCCACGTTGCTTAAAAGGAGTCTTGGGATGTCCGTTGGCGGCGTCTCTGTAACAAAGCTTATAATCTCTGATACACCTTCCTGGCCATCGGACGATATTGCAACGGCCCTGGTAAAGTACTTTGTCTCAGCGACCAGCCCCAAAAGAGGGAGAATGGCATTATTTGAATGTACGGAGGCGGAAGGCGTCGTCTCGTTCAACGCCGAATCGATCCCGAATTCCACTCTGACCCGCGAGGCGTTCGCCGTGTTGGTAAGTGCCATGATACTGAGCGTATTGTTGGGAGAGTTTTGTACGACGAAGGAAACAACCTTCGGTTGAAGAGAAGAATCCGAAGCTTCCGTCAAGCCGTTCTCACAGCTACTCAGCAGAGGCATTCCGCCAATAATCGATACAACCAATGGGAAAGCGCACTTATATCGCATAATAGTCCGACGCTATGCGTACGCCCCTGCGAAATCGGTAGAATACGGGAATTGCGTCACGTGCGATCTGATTTCAAATAGGTATAATGCGAGAGGAACGGTTTGAGTGTCTTATAGAAACGCGGAAATTCTGAATCGTTGATAAGCTTCTGGCGGCCCATGATCGTTATCCTCTGATGGTAACGTTGACGACGTGGATCTATTAACTGTGATTCAAAAATCCTCACCTGACCTTTCTGGAATAGCAACGCAATATCGGATGGCTCGGCCTGTAAGAGGCTTTCATAAGGATCTTTGCCATTAGCGCTAATAAGAAATAAATCCGCCACTCCTCTTCCTATAATTCTTCCCGCATGAAAAGGAAGATTAAAAATGTTGCGTGGAGCATCTGTTACAAGCTTGAAGAGTTGTTGGGGAGAAAGCCGAGATTCAGTTTTTGCAAGACGTAATTCATCAAAGAGCGTTACGCTCCCAGTAAGCGTGGAGTCTGTTCCGATGGCAACCGGCACCCCTTGCAGCAATTCCTGAATCCGTGCGGTTTTACCAAAAAGGTACATGTTTGATGAAGGACACCAAACGACCGAAGCTTTTTTTTCGCGTATTGTTTCGACATCGCCGCGTTTGAGACCGACACAATGGACTGCAATTGTCCTCTCGTCGAGTCCGCCGAGGTTTTGTAATGCAGACACCTCCTCCTGCGCGGTCTTGTCTATCCCCTCGGCCAGATGAATGATGAACGGAGTTCCTTTCCTGCGCTTTTTGAGAGCAGCATGAATATTGGAGTCAAATTGCAGCGAATGTGCAAATGAATAGTCTCTCAGCACAGAGAGGGGGTACCGCGCGCGGAACTTGCTGTAGTATTGGTTGTGATGCACAACGGTTGTAACGCCGGAGAACAGGTTCTTCCACGACCCCCACCATAATCGTTGCTTCAACGGAATCTTCTGGACTGCCTCTATGGCCGGTTTCCATCGCCTATGGAGATCATTGCCCCATTCGTACGCGTTACGATACGGAGGTTCACCGAGCCGCGGAAAAAGATTGAATTCGAGGTGGTCATGTGAGTTGATGAGGCCCGGGAAGATCAGATATCTGGAACAATCAATTTCGGTTTCTGTCTTTTTCTTCTTCAGTCCAGAACCTATTTCAACTATGGTACATCCAAGGATGCGGACGTCAGCCGGGAACCACTTCTCATCACCGACCACAGTCCCGTTTCTCAACAAATAACCACTGTTCATTTCTTGCTCAATCTGAAAACAAGCAGCAGAGGGGCGTTGTTGAATTTTTCATAAAGGTCTAATCTCCCGGCCTTTACGAAAAACGGTTTGACTTCTTCATCGATGGTGGGCTCAAAAAGTTCTTCGATTTCGAATTTTGCGTCTTTGATAGCTTTAAAGTATTCTGAAGCTTGATGGCTGAAATACCGAACGGCATAGAGTTTTCGATTTCCGTTGTTTGTAGCGAAGGTCCGTTGCCAGCCCAGCAAGTGTGCGTATGGATGAAAAACGGAAATGATGGCGGTTCCCCCTTTCCGGAGAACCCGCGAAAGTTCTTTGACGCCGGCATGCAGATTCCTGACATGGTCCAGCGCCAATGTGCAGAGAAGCGTGTCAAAAAAGTCAGATCGGAAAGGCAGCGATTCAATTGACGAGACATCGAGGTGGACAAATCGGTCGTTTGCAAATTTTCTGTTTGCTTTTACAATCATCGCCTGGGAAAAGTCGATCCCAGTGAGGAGTCGAGGGCGGTAGTTTTTTAGGATTTGAAGATACCTGCCTGTGCCGCAACCGGCATCGAGGATACGTTTTCCTTTGAGCTTCAGTTTCGGCAACATCGATTTGACAGCCGTGGCTTCAGCTGCTATGAGCGCGTTATCATCCATATTATCGTACGTTTCAGCCCAGATCTCGTACGCCTCGAGCGGATCAAGGACGACAGGTTTTCTGATGCGAAAGAGATTCAAAAGGCCCATTACTTCATAATCCTTCGATTTCTGGCTGCCGATAGCGAAAAAACTTCTGTAGAGCAGCAAGTTCATAAGGGAAGGCGTAAAGCGAAAATTTGTACCGCCACGAACCAAACATTTGCAGAACTGTCCGTTGGAGGCCTGAGAGCTTAAGGTCGGAGACGGTGGGATAGCGGGCGTTGAGGACTCTTTCAAAACCCTTAATGAGCCTATGGTGATTCGCTGTTAGCCACGGGGTTACGGGGTTTTTACGAAGGTCATGGCGTTGCCACTCAGGTTTTAGCCAGTCATCAAGCTTCTCGGGATAAGCAAATCCGTTTGTTTGAGCAACATGGAATAGTTCTGCTTCCTCAAAAAAAACGGGTGAGTACGTGTAGATAATAATTTCAGCCCGAGGGTTTATCTTTTTGACCTGTTTGATGAATCGAATGTCCTTATCGACGTCATTTGTAACATTGCCCGTCGGATTACCGAGAACAAAAGAAAACTCAGGAATAATATCCGCCTCCCTCATTTTTTCCGCTAAGGTGAGTACGGTGTCCGGGGTTTGTGTGCCTCCTTTGTGCATCAACTGGAGGACACTTTCGGAACTTGATTCGGCCCCAAAGAACACCATTTTCAAGCCTGCCTTTTTCATCAAGCGCCATGTTTTTTCATCATAATCCAGCGTAGTATCGGGACGAGCCTCGCCCCACCAAGATATGTCCTCTCGTTTGATCCGGTCGGCAAATTCAAAAACCCTTTTCTCAGAGGTGAAGAAGTTATTATCGTGGAACTCCACCGCATTGACAGCATAGTGTTTCTTGAACCAGAGAAGGTCGCTGGTCATTCTTTCTGCAGTTAAACCCAGCCAGCGCGCTTTGTAAATTGCCGCCACAGCACAAAACCCGCACAGAAAAGGGCAGCCTACGCTCGAGTGATAATTGATTGTGCGGCTTCCGAGAAACGTGCGCCCGACGTACATCGGAATTGAAACTTTCGAATAGGGAAGAGGAGGAAGCTCGTTAGGGTCGATAAGATCTTGTTTCGAATTATTTCGGATTTCTCCATTTTTGTACGACAGCCCGCTAATAGAGCTTAAGGAGCCTCCACGTTCACAAGAGTCAATCAGCTGTTTGAAGGCGAACTCCCCCTGTCCGCTAATGACGAAATCAACGTATCCTGATTGAAGAACGGTTCTGGAATGAAGTGATGGGAAATATCCGCCCCAGATAATTTTGACATTTGGAAAGCGTGCACGCACCAATTTGGACAAGTGTATCGCCTGCACAAGTTGAGGGCCAGGCATAACGGTGAGGCCAACGTACTTGATGCCTTTCTCTTGAATGAACGTTGGAAGCGTTTCAAGGAGATTCCTCCGGATGTTTCCATCGACGATTTCATAAGCATAACTGCCTTCGAGTGATCCACCAAGTGAAAGCACCGAAAGCGGGATTCGGAAACGCCAATTTGCGGCAGTCGGATTAATGAGTGCAATCATGGTGGCTCAACAACCTTTTTCACTTTAAGTCCATATATGAACTTAATGGAGAAAAAGAAAATCAAGGTCATGCACAATAATCGAGGAAATGCAAGGACGGCCAACAAGCCCCTTGTTTCGAATTCTCCGAGCAATCCGTACGGAATGAAACCGATAAGAAAATAAAGGGTCAGGATGGCTTTTTGCTCAAAGCTCCAGGGTGTCGAGATAGTCAGCAGCAATGCCACAGGGAGTGCAAGCAATAAGTAGTGGTATGTTGCGGAAGCAGGTAAAAGCGTCAGTGCAGTTATACCCAAAAGAGCAAACTCAGCAGCAAACTCATCAATATGTGCTGCGTCCCTCAATTTAAAAAATGCATACACTGTGGACAAGGCAACAGTTCCATAAATCACATACAGAATCAGTTTTGAAAAGAGAGGCGCATCAATCATTGGAGAGGGATTAAGCTGAGAATCAAAAACGAAAAAGCGATTCAACAAACCATTCCAGGATTGAAAAACAAAGCTGAATGGGTTCTGAATGTCGCCTGATAGATGATGGACAAAGACAGAAGAAAAAAACTGTTGATGAACGCTCGCTCCGAGGATGGCAATACTGAGCAAGTAGACGGCGACAATGGAAATAACGCATGCTATAATGGCGTTCCTGTAACGCCCTTCTTTGTAAGCGGGCAAAAATATCGCGGGGAAGTATTTGAAAGCAGCTCCGATACCAAGCAGGAACCCGGCCAGAAAGTTTCTTTCTTTGCTCGTAAGGACATATGCTGCCAGCGTCAAGAAGGTAATCACGAGATAAAACTGTCCGAGTCGAAAGTTATTAATGATGGCGTGTCCGCTTCCTAAGAGAAAGCAAGAACTCCAAATCCAGTCCCAGCGCGTTATCTGTGAGATGAGCCATATCGAAACGGCAAGCAGCAATATGTTGATAACAGTCCAGACTTGAAGGGCTGCTAACGGCGGCAGCCACGCGAACGGAATGAAGAGAAAGACTGTCGGAGGCGGAAAGGGGGAGAATTTTCCTTCTTGATGCATACCTTGTGCATCTATTTGTTTTTGGAACCATTTATCTTCGTAAAGAGAGTCTGTCCCGCCTCCGTCGATCAGCAGTTTTGACGAAACGTAATAGTTTGGGAAGTCGGAATCGATTTTTGTGAAGCCGGGGATAATGCCACGCCAAAGAAGGTACACACACAGCAAGCCGAAAAGCAGATACTTCCATTTTTGCATCATACGGAGACAAGCATTGATTCCACTGCCTGCTGGATACGTTTCACTTCTATCATTTTCATACACTTGGCATCAAAGGGACACCGAAAAGCTTTTGCACGGTAGATGTTCATGCAGGGGCTACAAGGTGCTTTCTCATATATTTCGGCAACGGTTGGACCAAGAGGTCCATAGAATATGGGGGATTCGGGGCCGTAGAGACCAATCGTAGGGGCTCCTGTAACAGCTGCGAGATGGAGAGGACCGCTGTCATTTGAAATAAAAATCTCGAGCCTACGAAACAGGGCACATAATTCACCGATTGTCAGAAGACCTGCAACATTGTGACATCGCTCCCTGCACCGAGTGAGGTTAATTGCCTTTTGTACATAAGGTCGTTCTTCAAGGGAGCCGGTAAAAAAGAATTCGTAATCTCCATCCACAGACAAAGTTGACACCAGGTCGGCAAATCTTTGTATGTCCCAGCGGCGCTCAAGAAATGTTGCGCCTGTGTTGACGTTTATCCCGACAGCAGGGCGAATGCTGAAAGCTACTTTACTTCCAAGAGATTCATCATCCCTTTGGGTGACCCTTGGTGGTGAGACACCAGGAATCTCTTCCTCACCAGTAACCGTAGTCACAAGCCGACAAAACGAATCCTTTACGTGCACACGCTTGTCGAGAAGTATTTGATGAGTATAGATTGATGAGCGCCAGAATGTAGGGAGGGAAAATCCCGCACGGCAAGATGCAAACGTAAGAGCTGTAATAAGTGTGGAAAATTTCGAAAAAAACTCAAAATCGAATACGATGTCAAAACCGACCCAAAAGAAGTTCCGAAAGCAACGAACAGTGTCTCTACAAAATGCCATGATTGAAGTCGTATTAATCGTGTGTATTTCGTCTATCAGATCGATTCGATCGAGGAGTTCAGAATTTGCGGCAAAAGATAAGAAAGCGAGCCGCGCGTGTGGGTATCTTTTTTTGATCATTTGGAGTGCCGGTGTAAGCAGGACTATACTGCCCAAACCGAAAAATTTTATGATGAGGATCTTCCTTGCGGGTTGTTCTCCACGTCTCCACTGGTCGACGAAGAAGGTTTTGTAAAAAGCTCCAGTGAGCCAGCACAGTGGGATTCCCAGAAAACGGTCGACGTTTCTCATGAGTTGGATCGTCATTGATCCCTCCGCTTGAGAACCATCAGGTAGTGGTCTCCCATCGAACGAGCAAGTGGAAGGCGCGCTGCCCTTTTGTCGATGTCGGCGAGAAATTGGGAGAAGAGGGGATGACTTGTGCGGAATCGCGTTGCATGTGGCGGTGGCGAGAATACATTGAATCCCCGGATCAGCTTGACTTCGAACCATTGACGCATGGTGGCGGCGAACTTGTGCGGCGAGTAGTAGGAGACGGCAAATGTTCCGCCCGGAAATCCCGTGGCCATTACACTCGTGTGCAGCCGTCGAAACGCCGATTTGAAATCCATCCGCGCCATCCCCGCCAAAACTTCCCACAAGCACAAAGGGGGCATGACTGTGGCGATAAAGAACCCCGACTGTCGTGTTATAGCCGCAATCTGCGCACCCGCGATTTGGAGCGATGGAACGCAATTCAGACCTCCAAAATTTGAGAGCACCAAATCGAAGGTACAACCGGAAAGCCCGCTGAGGTCTTCAAAGCTTCCAACGAGGAACTCGGCTGTGTTGAATCTCAGTTTTGTGGACCTTTGTCTTGCAACCTCGATCATCTTCGCCGCGATGTCGACACCAACAACATTGAATCCCTTCTCGGCCAATGTGAGGGCGTCAACACCGATCCCACAGTTGATGTCAAGGACGGATGATCCCCGGGGAACCAGTGTTTCAATTTCTGCGTAGACCTCGTTCCGAAACTGTCGCGTTGCGTCATTTTCGAGCGTGCGCTCGAATGTCTCCGCGACACTATCGAACGCCTTTTCAACACTGGCTCGTTGGAGCTCATCAATGGGGGACATGCGAAGACGGCAGGTGTTCGAGTTTTTCCAGTTTCAGCAGATCGAGGGGAAGTGTCACCCCGTGGTAGAACATCGAGGCGATAGAACGCAGTGACCTTTTCTCAAATCGTAAGGGTTGTTGGAAAAGTCCAGTCGCCGCTCGTATTCCTCTCCACAAGCTGAACTTCTTGTGAACAACGCGGTGCAGCACACGATAAAAGTCCGGTTGATAAGCTCCCGCAAACATCATTTCCAGGTCCTGACTGTCAACCCAGTTTTGTTTTTCTCCAAGCTGCGCCTTAACACTCTCGTGGAATTTTGTTCCCGGAAGAGGATACGACACCGATACACCTATTTCATCCGGCCTGCAGTCCTTGACCACTTGCAATGTTTTTTCGATATCCGTTTTGGTTTCACCGGGATAACCAAACTGCAGGAAAAAACCTACACGGATACCAGCACAGTGCAGCAACGCCGTGGCTTCATAAATCTGCATGACGGTCGTCCCTTTTTCCATGGCGTCGAGAATCTTCTGCGAACCGGACTCGGCCCCTACCCATACGGTTTGGCAGCCGGAGTTCTTGAGGTGCCGAATGTTGTCTTCCTTTAACAAAAGGTCGACACGGGAAAGGCATTTGAACGGCGTCTTGACTTTTCGCTTGTTTACCACTTCATCGAAGTCTGTTGTCCAGCCTGGCCTGAGTCCAAAAATGTCGTCTGCGAACCAAATATGATCAAGTTTCACAAACTCCCTTAAGTAAGCCATTTCCTCGGCCACATTCTCAGGACTGCGGCTATGATAAACCTGCCCATAGATGGGTTTTGCACACCAATTGCAATGGAAAGGGCAACCGCGTGTTGTCACTATGTTGAGTG
>JACQPT010000058.1 GCA_016207415.1 Ignavibacteriales bacterium | reverse complement strand
GAATTGCAGGCTGATTGGCTGGAGGGAATTTACACTCTGGCTTACAGCAAGCCCTGGGTCCAGAATTGCAGCTGGTTCGATTTTCTTGATCACAGGGCATTTCAACTCAACGGAGGCTTGTTGCGGTCGGAAGCGGGCGAAAAAAAAGCGGCCTGGCAAAGGCTTCAACGGCTCCAGGATCGATGGAAAACTCTTGCGGTTCCCAAAAAGTGATTTGCCCTTGAAAAATTCCGAAGAACAAAAAACATGAACAAAACGACGCGTCGAACTTTTTTGCGGACAGCATCTTTCGGAGCCGGAGCGTTGGCGATAGCACCCGCCGCCTCCCATCTGGCCCGGGCTTTCATCATCCCGCGTCGTGACGTCGTTTTCCGTCCCTATCCGCATCCTTCCATGCCGCCCCTTTCGTTTGTGTACGCGGCAGATGAGTCTGAGGACCCTTTCAAATCATCGATGAACCTCGGACAAAGCGGGATCGTCATACCCGAAGACGTCGGGGAAAAGAAATTCAGCGTGAATATGCGCTGGTATGTGGAAGGGTTCGGTTACGTCTGGCTCTCGGCAGATAACGAAGGTAAGAAATATACGCTTCGGGAGGCGACGAGGATGGGGGATTTTCATCTCAACTACGAATTTGCCAGAAGCAGGGTGAGCCGCAACAAAGGAGTCGCCGCCAGGTATCGCAAGGAAGGTGCAGAGTTCTCCGCCGAGGTTAAACATCTGACCGCACTTTCGGAAGAACTTCTTCTCGATGCGGCTCAACAGCTTTCCAGCGGTGAAAAAGCAGCGAGGCTTGCCGACCTTTCGCTGAAATACGCTCTTTGGGCGGGTGAGAAAATCGAGTTGGAGAAGGCGAAGAGTGATATCGCTAAAATGAAACGAGCAGAAAAAGTAAAATTCGGATGTGAAACGAGACAATACATCTGGGCAAAGCACGAAGATTTCACGAAGCGTTTTGTCGAGGTCATGAATCACGCGACGGTCACGCATTATATCTGGGACACCTGGTACGAGCTGTTCGAACCGCGTGAGGGTGTCTACAACTGGGGTGTGAAAGACAACATTGTGAACTGGCTTACGGAAAACGGCATTTCCATCGAGGGGCGCCCGCTCATCTGGTTTCATCCCGCCGTAACGCCCGAATGGCTGAAAAAGAAAAATTTCGACGAGATAAAAAAATACGTTGAGCGCCATGTCCGTAACCTCGTAACGCATTATGGCGATAAGGTGGAGGAATGGGAAGTTGTCAATGAGTATCACGATTGGGCGAACATTCACAACCACACTCCCGACCAAATTACCGAGATCGTCCGCCTGGCGTGCGATAAGACGAAAGAAGCGAACCCAAAGGTCTCGCGCCTGTTGAACAATTGCTGCCCGTGGGCAGAATATGCTGCGCGGGGAAGAATGGCACGGATGGATGCAACGAGACCGCTCCGGTCTCCCCGAAAATTCCTGCAGGAGTTGACGGATGCCGGCGTCGACTACGATGTGCTGGGAATTCAAATTTATTTTCCCCAGCGGGACCTCTCAGACATTGTCCGGCTGCTCGAGCGCCTCGCTGCCATCGGAAAACCGATTGCCATAACGGAAATCGGCGCGAGCTCGAACCTTGTTACTCAAGCGCCGACCGGAGCAATCACCGCGCCAAAGGACGAACCGTTTTCCTGGCACCGGCACTGGGACGAGGAGCTCCAGGCTGACTGGCTGGAACAAGTGTACACGATTTTTTACAGCAAGCCATACATCAAAGCGATCAATTGGTATGATTTTTCAGATTTTCGCCCTTTCATCGCAAACGGGGGTCTGGTGAGGGAAGACAGCAGCGCTAAGCAGTCGTTCTTCCGTCTTAAGAACCTCCTCGCGTCATGGGGCCAACTCCCGAAAAAGAGAGAGCAACAATGACATCGAAGGAACGAATGATGACTACCTTTCGGCGTGGAAAAGCCGACCACGTGCCTGTTTGCCCCGACATTTCGGTGATGGTCCCGGCAAAACTCACCGGCAAGCCGTTCTATGACCTGTTTCTCGACGGACGCGAACACTCGGGGTGGACATCCGCAACGTACTCGGAAGCGTATGTTCAGGCGGTAAAATATTTTGGGATGGACGGTTGGTACATTTACGGCGGGTTGAAGGAAATCCGTCCGCCGGGAACGCCGGAGTTTGTCGACCAGATTGAGAGTCGGGACGAGAGAAAAATCGTACGGAGAATTTGTGCAACGCCGATGGGAGACCTTACGGAAGAGGAGATCTACTTCTCGGACGAACCGCCGTGGAGGTCGGAGAAACCCGTCAAAAACCTGAAAGAAGATTTCGAAAAATTCAAACTCTGGATGAGGCTGGAGGACTGGAAATGGGAAAAACAATTCAGGGACCTTGAGCGTATAGGTGACCACGGTGTGTACGTCGGGATGATTCCTGTCTTCCAGGACTGGTGGTTCCATTACCGTCAGGGAGGGTTCGAACAATGCTTCATGGATTTTGTCGACGAGCCGGCATTCATGGATGAAGTCCACGCGTTCTGGATGGAATGGGCGCTTGCCTATGTTCGGGCGATGGTTGCCGCAAAGCCGGATGAGATCATGCTGGGAGGCTCAAGCGCCAGCTTAAGCGTCAGCTCGCCGAAAATTTTCCGGAAATATGAGCTGCCGTTCATCCAGGCGGCTTCAAAAATCACGCGGGAGCAAGGGGTCATCTCTCATCTCCACATCTGCGGAAGGTCTTGGCCACTG
Organism: Ignavibacteriales bacterium; assembly: GCA_016207415.1. Classification (GTDB taxonomy): domain Bacteria; phylum Bacteroidota; class Ignavibacteria; order UBA10030; family UBA10030; genus JACQPT01. The sequence goes on along the minus strand of JACQPT010000058.1, from coordinate 1,471 downwards.
CCGGAAATCGTTGCCGAGGAGACGGATGTGGATGTCATGGAGCCATTGGAGGAACCCCCGGGCGGAAACGTCGATATCGAAGAGGCGAAAAAACGCGTGGGCAAAAAGCTCTGCATCAAGGGGAACATCAACACGTTCGATTTCATGATGAATGCAACTCCGGTGCAAGTTGAGGAAAAATGTAAGAGGCTTATCGATGTCGCCGGTATGGACGGAGGGTTTGTCCTTTCCACAGGCGATCAATGCGGCAGGGACACGCCGCACGCGAACCTCTTCAAAATGGTCGAAGTGGCAAAAACGTACGGGAAGTATTAGTCTATAATTATTCCAGAGGGAGAGAATGGAAATTTTAGAGCAGATCTCAACAAACTTACAAGAAGGTTATGCAGAGCGCGTCAAAAAATTAACGGTGGAGGCTTTGGAGGCCAGGATCCCTCCACAGACAATTTTGACAGAGGGGCTTATCGCCGGCATGGATGTCGTGGGCAAGAAATTCAAGAACAACGAGATGTTCCTGCCCGAAGTTCTTACCGTGGCACGGGCCATGAAGATGAGCATGGAAGTCCTGAAGCCGCACCTCGCTGCCGCCAACGTGAAATCCCGGGGCAAAATTCTCCTGGGGACAGTGAAGGGAGACATCCATGATATAGGAAAAAACCTTGTCGGCATTATGCTGCAGGGAGCCGGTTTTGACGTCGTCGACCTCGGGACGGATGTTTCAAAGGAGAAGTTCGTGGAAGCAATCCGAAGAGAGCAACCGGATATCATCGGCCTTTCAGCATTGCTCACCACCACCATGATGAATATGAAACAAGTGGTTGAATTTCTCGATGCCCAACAAGTGCGCAACAATGTGAAGGTGATCGTCGGAGGCGCTCCGATTTCGAAAAATTTTGCGAGCGAAATCAAAGCCGACGGGTATGCACGCGACGCAGCCTCGGCAGTCGATGTCGTAAAGTCGCTGCTCCACCTGGACGGCGCACCCCGGACATGAGACGGCCGTTCCGTCATCTGACCTTCTCCGCCGATAACCTGGTTTTTGGCCAGGCAAAGTTTCCTGTTTCACGTAACGGCGTCGTTATCGGTGCCGGCGACGTGATTCCTGAGATTAATTTCACACTTCCTCCCATGGACATGACGGAAGGCAGTTTCGGTGAAGTTAAAACGTTGTACTCGGAAATGATGACGGGTGTGTGTCAAAGGGCGATAGAGCTGCATCAAAAGGAACTTGTAGTGGAATTTGAGTTGCTCCCGCCCATGACCATCAAGCCGGCCTGGGGAGAAACCCTTACGCATCTGTTGAAAGAAATTCTTGAGAGTTTTCGAGCGAACCATCAGTTGACATATTTGCTTCGCATAACTCCTGTCGACATCCGTGAGCTGCAAAAACCACCGAAAAGAATCGAGGGAGAAGAATTCGCCTGTATGATGGAATCTTTTCGTCGCTGCGCATTGGCAGGAGGGGATCTTC
>JACQPT010000010.1 GCA_016207415.1 Ignavibacteriales bacterium | reverse complement strand
TTTCCTGACTGCTCAGAAGAAAGACCCCGAGAGCATCGCGGCCGGCCTGGAAATGGGCGCCGAGCAATACCTGACGAAGCCCATCGATACGGAAGAGCTTCTGGTGCGAGCGAGGACACTTATCCGCCTCAAACGAGCCGAAACCGAACTCGAACGCACAAAAGCCGACTTCATGGCGATGCTGGTCCACGACCTGCGTAGCCCGATCACAGGAATCAAATCGGTGATCGAGTATTTTCTCGAGGAAGGCAAATCCTCCAGCTTGCGGCCCGAACATATGGAACTTCTGGAATCCTCCCATGAATCTGCTGTCCGGATGCTCGAGTTGATCAATGACCTTCTTGATTTGTCCAAGTATGAAGCGGGCAGCATGTCGCTTGATAAACAATCAATACCTCCGATGCGGATGGTAGAGCAGAACCTCAAGCAAATGGAGATGCAGTTCAAGCAGAAGAACATTGCGCTGAAGGTGGAACACAAAGGTGGAATTCGTGACGTGTGGGCCGACGAGGGAAAAATCGGCCAGGTGCTGATCAACCTCCTGAGCAACGCTTACAAGTTCACGCCAAGCGGAGGCACGGTTACTATTACGGTTGAGCCTTTTGCTCCTCCCTTGGATTCTCTCACACAAACAGGCGATTTCATCCGCATCTCGGTAGCCGATAGCGGCGTTGGCATTCCGCAGAGTGAGCTCTCGATGCTCTTCGACCGCTATAAACAATTGTCGACGGCAAAGAAGACAAAACATAAGGGAACGGGACTCGGGCTTGCTATCTGCAAACTCATCGTGGAAGCACATGGCGGCCACATCAGCGTCTCGAGTGAGCAGGGAAAAGGCACGATCTTCGGCTTCACGATTCCCACGCGGGTCCAATAAACTCATCAAGGAACCTCCATGAGCGACCGAATACTGATAGTTGACGACGAAGACAGCCTTCGTCTTTCCATGAAAATGCGTCTGAAGGGTGCCGGGTTCGACGTGGAAGAGGCCTCAGACGGTGAGGAAGCACTCGACAAGATTCGCGAGAATCAATACGACGTCATCCTGCTCGATATCAAAATGCCGACGCTGAGCGGGCTCGATGCGCTGCCACTGATCGTTCAGACGAGTCCCAAGACGGACGTCATCATGATGACGGGTTTCGCAGATTTTTCCGACGCCATTGAATGCCTGAAGGCGGGGGCAAAAGATTACCTCGTCAAACCTATCGAGGTCACCGAGCTCGTCACTCGGCTCAAAACGCTCCTCCGCACGCGTCAATCTGAGCGGGAATTGAAGACGGTCCAGCAGCACTACTCATCTATCCTTTTCTATGACCTGTTTGGCCCCCTCATGACCATCCGCGATGTTGTCCACGACGCCCAAAGACTCAAAGAAAAAGACCAGAAGGCGCTCCTCGTGTATGCCACAGAACTGAGCGAACATCTTTCTTCCAAAGTGCGGGGAATGCTCGACTTTACCCACATTGAAAGCGGAGTCCTGGCACTCAACCGGAAGAAAGTTGATGTCGCCAAGCTTGTAATGCAGGTCTGCGAGAGACAGCGGATTCTCGCCCAGAAAAACAATGTTTCGCTTGTCGGCGACGTTTATAAGGGTTTGCATGCATCTCATTGCGACAGCGAAAAACTTGAACAGGTACTCAATTATCTTTTGACTGCTGCCATACAGAATTCTGCCCACGGGTCGGAAATCAAAGTCACCGCCGCAAACAAAGCCGGCGATAATCAGATCAAGGCTCAGGTGCAAATCTCTGTACGCACCAGCGATTCCAGAGTGCAGGAGGAAGATCTCAGCATCCTGTTTCACAAGAACGGAAAACCCGTCGACGTGAAAAACTCCAAGTTGCAGGAGACAGTCCTCAACCTTGCAATAGCGAAACGGATCGTCGAAGCTCATGGCGGCCTTTTTTGGATCGGCCCGAAAGAGGGTAAATCGATCCAGTACAATTTCTCCATTCCAGCGGCCTGAAGCATGCCGTCGGCATTCATGAGACGGAGTTGAATCCTTTCACGACAATGGAACGCCTGCGTTATTTATACAAATTCAACTTCCCTACCGGCCAGGAGAAGCATTTTGAAGTTATTCTCGATGCAAAATCACTTGAGCTGTTGAGGGACCAAGAAGTTCCAAAGCCGGACTGGACCAAACTCAAATTTTCACAATGCAGCAACTGCCCCCTCGGCGATTCAGTCGAACACTGTCCGGTGGCAGTCAACCTCTCGCGCGTAGTTGAAACATTCCGCGATAACGACTCCTTTGAGCAGACGACCGTGACCGTCGAGACGCCGCAGCGAACCTACACAAAAAACGTTCAGCTGCAAAAAGGCATCAGCTCTTTGATCGGCATGATCATGGTAACGAGCAACTGTCCGATCATGGACCGGTTGCGTCCCATGGCCCGTTTTCACCTTCCCTTTGCTACTTCGTTGGAGACTTTTTATCGAACTGTGTCCATGTATTTGACCGCTCAGTACTTGCTCTTGCAAAAGGGTGAAAAGCCCGATTGGGATCTCACGAAATTACTCGATATTTACAAAGCTATCTCCCACGTCAACAAAGGTATGTCGCAGCGCCTTGTGAACGCTTCGAACAAAGACGCCAATGTTAACGCCGTTGTCATTCTGCATTCTTTCGGCGATGCAGTATCCTACCTCATCGAGGACGGTCTTAGCGAAATTAAGGACATCTTTGGAGTGTACGTCGACCCTCCGGAAAAAACCGAACCCACCCCTTCCACCCTTCCCAAGTAGCCTTCTTTGCCCGGTGCAGCGGGCGATTGGTTTCCTTTTGTTGACTTTCTTCTTGGCGATATCTACTTTGATACGTTTACCAAGACGGAGCATTTATGGCGCACACGATTCAAGCAACAAGGAAGACATCGGTAAAAAGTCCATCCTCGAACGGTATAGGAAACGTCCCGAATTTCATCAACGGAAAGTTTATTGAGCCTGCTGGTTTGGAAACTCTCCCCGTAATGAACCCGTCCCTCGGTCAACAAATTGGCAGGGTTCCTCTCTCAACTTCTCGTGAAATTGACGAGGCGGCCCGGTCGGCTCAGGCAGCCCTTTCGTCCTGGTCCGCTACACCCATCAAGGAACGTTCCCAGATTTTCTACCGATACAAGACGCTTCTGGAAAAAAATCTTGATGAACTTGCACTTCAAATCCATGA
>JACQPT010000051.1 GCA_016207415.1 Ignavibacteriales bacterium | reverse complement strand
GTCGGGGCGGGGAGATTCGAACTCCCGACCTCTTGGTCCCGAACCAAGCGCTCTAGCCAGGCTGAGCCACGCCCCGTTGCAGTAATTTAGCCAGAATTCGCACTATAGTCAACGGATTCCCGGATCGCTCTAGTCTCATCTTGCGCTCAGTCGGTGCCCGAGTTCAAAAATTGTAAAAAATGTACAGAGAAGCCCCAAAGGTCACTCGATCGTCCTCCTTGTCGTACAAATATATGCCGGGATAGAACAAGTCTCCTCCTACGCCCACGTTTTCAAAGACTTGCTGACCGAACAAAGGCAATTCAAGTCCAAACCCCCGAGACCTGCCGTAGCCGTGCTTGACGTTGAACTGTTGTAGATACCAGCGCCAAACGCAATATAGTACCGAAGGTCGCTCCGTCGCGAAATTTCATACTGATATTCAAGCCCCACGGAGTAGCTCGTTGAGTTTCCAGAAACAAGAAGCCCTCCGGTGAACTGAACCAGAGACGGCCCGGCAAGGTGAGTTCGAAACGAGAGGCCGAGGCCAGAGATACTGCTGGCATTAAAGCCGAAAGATTTATACTCGGCGGCGTTTGTTTTGATCGAGTCGAGCCGGGCGGATTGAGAAATAACAAGTAGTGGGGAGCAGATCATCACTGCCGCGACATGTAAGAGCAGCCGGGAAAACAAAAGATCCGTCATTTGAGTTTGCCCTCGATGACCGCAAGGAGATCCTCAAGTTTGAACGGTTTTGCGATAAAGTTATCCACTCCCATTCTCATCCCGGCACGAATGATGAATTCATCCTTGATGGCGCTCATGAGCAAAAACGGCGTTTGCTTCAACTGCGGTGTTTGCCTGACGAGGTCGTAAAACTGAAGGCCGGTAAGCCCGCCCGGGAACATCAGGTCGGAAAGAATGATCGCGGGCGTGTCTTTCTTTACTATTTCAAGCGCCGCCTCCACACTTTCGGCGGCAAGGACGTCGTATCCGTGCTTTTGCAGCTGAAGGACAAGAGGTTTCAGGATGGACGCTTCGTCTTCCACAATGAGGATAGAAGCCTTACTCTTCGGATGCGCTTTTGCCCAGAGGATCTTCGCCTCGGCGCTCATGTGTTCCTGAAGAGTGATGCCGTACTTCTGACGCATGATTTCCAGCACTTTTTCCTCGTTGTGAGTCAGGTCTCCGTCGCGGAGCGCAATCTGCAGCGCTTCAACGTACGCATCGATTTGGACGAGCCTTTCCAGCTGCGCATGTTCCACGTCCGAAATGCGAAAAATCTCTCGCACTTTTTTCAATTCCGCTTTTTCCGATTCATTCAATGCGCCGTCAAACCAGAACTCTTTGAGGAGCTCCGTGTACATTATCAGGTGTGATTCGTGGGGTCCGGTTGTGGGCTCGTATTCGGCGATATCGGCGGCAGTTGTTTGCGGGGGAGGAACGGGTTGTGGAACCTGTGGGACAGTACTTTCCTGCGCGAGCAGCTCGTTGATCCTGTCAACGTACGAGCTTGCGTAGAAATTCTGCGGGTCGATCTCTCTCACTTTATTGACTTCCTGGAGTGCAAGCTGATAGTGTTTATTCTGGATAAACTGCTCCGCGTTCGCAAGTAGCTGGGACGTCTTTTCGATGACACTCTCCGGGGAGGCAGCGCCTTCTTTCAACTTCGAGATCTCGAGCTCGGAGAGGACTCTTCGCTTGAACGAGCGCGCGTAGGGATGCTCGGGGTCGAGCGAAAGTGCGGTCTCAATTTCATGGAAAGCCTCGTCGTACCGCTTGTTGTGTGAAGCGATAACGGCGGCTTGAATGTGCTTCGCGATTTTTTCCTTTTCTGGACTTTCAGACCGCGTGTCGTTCTCTGTCCGCATGGAAGTCATAAAGCTTCTTACCTGTTGATCTCCCGGGGTATGAGAAAAGGAGTTCAATTAATCCGACAAGCGATATCCTGTCAATTCTCGACCCCACTTTTCTTCCCCTCATGATACACGACACTATGTCATTTGTTGTTGTGGTCTGAAGAACCGGGAGACGACAAATGCCAGGAGGGAAAATCCTACCAACATATCCAACCCTGTGACAAGCGTATACGAAGTGCTGAAAGAGTACCAGTTCCAGTCCCGAACGACCCTCGTGAAGAAAACAATCAGAGCCACTCCCTCGGCCGCGAGGATTCTGTCCCGAAAGGATGACGTTTTCAGACTGATGATCAGAAGAGTGACGAGAAGTGCAATGAGGATGTCGTTCACTATCTCGACCGCAAAGAGCATGGGATAGGATCCGAGCGGATTGACTCTTATCGCTGCAAACAAAAAAGGCCCGTTCATAAGACGATCCATCAACTTGGCAGCCGTTGCGCTGTCCGGTTGACTTTCACCCATGGGCATCCACGGCATGAAGTAGATGCCGGATGCCGGTGCGTTGGCTGATATGACGTGCGCGACTTCATCCTCGTTTGTGAACGCGTGGAACGTGTTGTTGTAAAAAGGAAGCAATGAATGGGAAATCCCTCCCCAGATGAAAAAAACGACGCCGCCGACGATGGCTGAATAGACTATCTTTTTTGTGTTCATGAAACCTCCGAGATGGGCAATCTATGATAGAGGTACGTAGATCCTTGCCGTACATTCAAAAGATCCTCGATTAGGCCAAGCGCAGAGTTATTTGCCATTAGATTGTTATTTGCCGTTGGATTGACACGAAGTCGAGGACTGCTCTTGGCCTGTATTACATTAGCACGCCTCGACTCCGCTTCGCTGCGCTCGGCTTGATCGATATTCTTTTTCTCTCTGTTTCATTATAGATACTCGATCAGTCCGAGCTCATTGTTATTTGCCGTTGGATTGACACGAAGTCGAGGAC
>JACQPT010000041.1 GCA_016207415.1 Ignavibacteriales bacterium | reverse complement strand
TGTGGAAATCTTCGAATCCTCCCTCGGTGAATTTCGGTCAGCGTTATTCAAAGAGAATCACACGCTCAAACGATCGTTGACCGACCAGCGATTATTCAGCGGCATCTGGAATGCGTATTCCGATGAGATTTTGCACCGGGCGAAACTTTCACCTCTGCAACTCAGCAACAGGCTCACCGAGGAAGATGTTTCGCGCCTCTTCAACGCGGCCAGAGAAACGATGCGGGAATGGATCGAACGACTCAGAAAGCAAACCGGCAGCGCTTTTCCGGAAAAAGTCACAGCCTTTCATGAAAAAATGGCAGTTCACGGAAAATTCGGAAAGTCCTGCCCGGTATGCGCAACCAAAGTGCAGCGGATCATCTACGCTGAAAACGAGTGCAACTATTGTCCGAGATGTCAGACTCACGGAAAAATTCTCGCCGACCGCTCTCTCTCCCGACTCCTTAAGGATGATTGGCCGAAAACAGTTGAAGAACTGGAAGCGAAAGAGTAACTTCGGGAAGGGAAGAAGCATGAAGCTATTATCGAATATCATATCTTGGACAATTCTAACTGCTTCACTCACAACCGCTCAAGTTTCCGTTCGCATCGAAACAGAAGTCGGCGATATACTCGTCGCACTCTATCCCGAAAAGGCTCCGAAAACCGTTTCGAATTTTTTGCGTTACGTTGACGGCGGATTTTATAACGGCGGGTCGTTTTATCGCACCGTCCGCCCAGACAATGAAGTCCGCAAAGACTCCCCCATTGAAGTCATTCAAGCGGGTGTTCATCCGTGGAAAGAACGAAATTCCTTTGCGCCCATCCCCCTGGAGCGGACGAGCTCCACCGGACTGAGTCATGTTGCAGGTGCGATTTCGATGGCGAGGACAAGTCCGGACAGCGCGACCTCATCATTCTTTATTTGTGTTCGCGATTATCCTTCCCTGGATTTTGGTGGAAAACGCCACGTTGACGGCCAGGGTTTTGCTGTTTTTGGAAAGGTACTCAAGGGAATGGAAGTCGTCAAGAGAATCCACGCGATGCGCGCGGAGGGTCAGGCGCTCATGTCGCCCGTGCGAATCCTGAGCGTTGAAAGAGTTTCACATCGTTGATCGGAAGAGAAGGGAACACATGTTTCTTGGACATTATGCCGTTGCGTTAGCTGCAAAAAAAGCTGCGCCACAAACTTCCCTGGCAACTTTGTTTGTCGCGGTCCAGCTCGTCCACCATCTTTGGCCCATCCTTCTTCTCCTTGGACTGGAGCAGGCAAGCATAGAGCCTGGAATCACCGTCGTTACTCCTTTGAATTTTATTTACTATCCATATTCGCACAGCCTTATTGCTTTCGTGATTTACTCCGCCGTGTTTGCCACAATTTACTTCGCTGTGACCAATTACAAACGGGGGGCGGCCATGGTTGCCCTTGGGGTTTTTAGTCACTGGGTGCTTGACGTCCTTACACATCGACCCGATATGCCAATTGGATTCAGCAACGTAAAATTAGGACTGGGCCTTTGGAATTCGCTCGAAGCCACAGTTGCCGTAGAGGCTGTTTTGTTCCTGTGTGGCATTGTTACGTATTTAAAAACCACGAAAAGCAGGAACTGGAAGGGAATGGCCGGTTTTTGGCTCCTCATCGTTGTTTTGGCGGGGATTTATTACGCAAACCTGTTTGGGCCTCCGCCGCCGAGCATTCTGGCCGTTGCCATCGCCGGAAATGCAGGCTGGCTGTTTGTCGTTTGGGCATTCTGGGTGGACCGAAATCGTCAACTCGCCGGACAAACGTGTGAATTACCCGAAATTGCCCGTCGTTGCAAAGGTTTTTCACGATTTCGTCTCATCACAAACTCCAACCTTTGACCCCTGTGCGGAATCCTACTGATGATCAAAACCCAGGATGACCTCCATTCCTCTTACAGTGACTGAACCCGTTACTTCAAATCCTGTTGGGGGTCTGACGGAGACAATCATATTGGCCCAACAAGGAGACAAAAAAGCTTTTGAACAACTCTATCACGAGCATGTCGGGCGGGTGTATGCCGTGTGCGTCCGAATTCTCGCAGAAAGCAGGCTTGCGGAGGAATTGACGCAGGATGTCTTTGTCCGAGCCTGGCAAATGCTCCCCAGCTTTCGGGGAGAAGCCGCGTTCTCCTCGTGGCTTCACAGGCTGGCTGTCAACGTCGTGCTGGTATATTTCAGAACAGAAAGGCGGCGCAAAGCTCGCGTCACAGCTGTTGATGACCTGACATCGGTCGACCGTGGTGACCATGGCGAGCCGCCCGGTGGCCGCCTCGATCTTGACAAGGCAATTGCCGGCTTGCCGCCGCAAGCAAGAGCAATCTTTGTATTGCACGACATCGATGGGTACAAACATGAAGAAATCGCGGAGCAACTCGGCCTTGCAGTGGGAACGAGCAAAGCACAACTGCACCGGGCGCGGAAGCTCCTCATGGGAGTCTTGAACCAATGACACACCAAGAGACACTCGATAATCTGAACGATTACATCGACCGTTCGCTGACCGAAACGGAAAGAGCAAAAGTTGCCGAACATTTGCAGACGTGTGAAAATTGTTCGCGGGAGATGCAAAAACTCAACAATCTGTTGTTTGACGCGGCCGCACTGCCCAAAACGGTTCAGCCATCTCGAGATCTGTGGAATGAGATCCACCCGCGATTAGAACTTCAACAAAGGAAGATCATTCCCCTTCCTTCAGCGATCCGGCAAAAAGGCTCTGGCTCTGCGGCATTAATTCGATCCACACTTCGCATGGCAGCCATCTTGTTTGTGGGCATCGGTACTTTCCTGTTGACGACCAGAACCTCCGAAAGATTCTGGGAGGTTGCCCGTTTGGAGGGGGCGCCGACCGTCGGGGAAAACCTGGTCGCACACACAGGCAGGCTGGAAGTCGGCCAGTGGCTGGAGACCAATGAAACTTCCCGCGCCCGGATTGCCATCGCTGACATTGGCCATGCACAAATTGGGCCCAACTCGAAACTCCGGCTCCTGGTTACACGAGAAACGGAACACAGACTTGAAATGCTCCGCGGACATATGAAGGCCAGTGTCTACTCGCCCCCGCGTATTTTCATCGTTGAAACGCCGTCAGCAACCGCAGTCGATCTTGGATGCGCGTACGATTTGTTTGTCAACGAGGCAGGGAACGGAACCATTCATGTCACGAGCGGCGAGGTATCGATGGAGTTCAACGGGATAAAGTCATTTGTGCCCATGGGAACAATGTGCGAAACGAAGCGCGGCATCGGGCCGGGAATTCCGTATTCAGACCTTTCCTCGGAAGAAATGAGACAAGCCCTCAGAAGTTATGATTTTGAAGAAAGCGGCAAAAAGGAATTGAACACGATCCTCAGGATGGCCACGAACATTGATGCCATCTCGTTGTGGCATCTCCTTTCCCGGGTTCAAGCACCGGAAAGGCGTGATGTCTATGAACGTTTTGCAGAACTCGTGCCGCCACCCAAGGATGTAACGCTGGAAGGCATCCTGAAACTCGACCAAAACATGCTCGAAAGCTGGCTGAATGAATTTGCAGCCCGAAGCTTTTCTCTAAAGAGACTCTTCTCAAGCAAATAATCCGCATTGAGGAACGCCGACGAAACGGAGAAATACGACCCCATCTTGCCGCTTGCATTCAAGGTTTCGAGGCCTTTTGGAAAACCCATTGAAGAGATCTTTTCGGACGAAAAGTAGTCCTCTTCTTTATTTCCAGCCTTTATGCCCGGGCCGGCATCTTAGCCTTTGACGGAACTACACGAGAAATGAAACAACGACGGCTTGCCTCCTGCTTTTTTCTTGTATTTATCACCGTTGCCTGGACGATGGCACATCCCGGTTGGGGAATCGT
>JACQPT010000046.1 GCA_016207415.1 Ignavibacteriales bacterium | reverse complement strand
GATCAGGAGTGCGTCCAGCGATCTCATTCCGTTTCTTTTCAAAAATGGAGCCACCACTGATTCACCTGCGTCGCGTCTCAAGGACTGTGGACCGGCGTCGACAAGAAGTCTTGAACGGTTCGGGAAATCGATCATGATGGCATCTCCCTGACCTACATCCAGAATCGTCAGTTTGAGCGTACTCCGCCCGTGTTCAAACACCTCCGCAAAGATGAAGAAATTTGCGGCGGCAAGAAGAAAGATTGTTGTCCTTTTAAGGAGTAATGTATTACGAAGGTTGAACAGAGCAGCAACGATTGCAAAATATACCAGCGCTGTCGAAAACGTCATCGTTGAGGTTTCTACGAAAGCCAGAGGTACCGATGCAGCTGCCTTCACAAAACCGAGAAGAAATCCCACCAGAAGGCCATTAAGCGCCGCGTAGCATGCGGCAGCAAAATCGCTCGCGAAGGAGAAGATGATGACGGTAAATCCGAGAAGGGTGTTGATCCCGCTTACAGGCACCACGACCAGATTTGCAAGAAACGAGACAAGGGAAATTTTTCCAAAGTAGTAAGCCGAAAAAGGTAGTGTTCCCAGTTGTGCGGCAAGCGAGACTGCAAATAATTTCAGGACAAAATCAATTCCTTTCACTTCTTCCAACCACTCGGGAATCTTCTCAATAAGTCGATTCAGGATTGGATAAAAATAGACGATCGAGAATACCGCCGCAAAAGAAAGTTGGAAGCCAACATCGAAAAGATAATTCGTGTCCCACAACAAGAGAATCACTGCTGCAACACTTAAGGAGTTATAAATATCCGTTTTCCGTTCGATGGACATACCGATGAGGATCACGATGGCCATGATGGTCGCCCGCATCACCGAAGGGCTCATTCCCGTAATCATCATATAAAACAGCAGGCCCAGGACAACGGCCACCGTCACCATCCGCCTGGAAAGACGGAAGAAGCCGAACAATGAATAAAACATCAGAGCCACAACCGCCACGTTCGAGCCGGACACTGCAAGGATGTGGATGGTGCCCGTGTCGATGAACGCCTGTTTCATTTCCAGCGAAATGTCTTCCCGGTAACCCAGAGCGACACCGTTGACAAAACTGGCATTTTCCTTTGTGTGGAAGCGGTCAATGATGCCGTGTAAAAATTTCTGCGACCGGGCCACAACCTTCTGGAACGAAAAGCTTTCTGCTGTGACCACCCGAACCACAGCATCTTTTTCTACCGAAAGCACGCCATGGATATCGTTCAGCTCAAGATACCTCCCATAATCAAATTCGCCTGGATTACGGGGTCTCGGCAAAGATCTCAGAATGGCCTCAAATGCAACCAAGGTGCCGAACTCCAGACTATCGACAGGCGTTGCGGTAACGGCTTTTTCGGCAAGGACAAGGAATCGCCGTTCGAGCCGCTGGAGGCCCGTTTCCCTGCTAAGGAAAGTCGACTTCAACATGAAACGGTGAAAATCTCCTTGCGGAATCAAGTCGCTCTCCACCGTTCCGAGCGCGATAACAGGCTCTTCGAATTCCTGTGGCTTAACGATTTTCGCATGGACGCGCTCCCGCTGAAATTGGTGGAGGGCAAAGCCAAGAGCAACGATGCAAACATGGAGGCCAATCGCCGAGAAAACGGGTGTCCTTTTCCAAAGCGTTACGATCAGAGTTACAAGATACACAGCCGCCGTGAGCTGAAAAGCGTGAGCGCCAACAACGCTGGTGCCATGAGCCAAGAGGATCCCAAGAATCAGCAACGACGCGAGGCGCATGGCCGGCCTTCGGGAAAGAGTCACTTCAATCATTGCCGGCGAGGATTGACACAATGGACGCGGAAATATGGGTGAGATTTTTGATGCCGGAAAGAAATGTTTGGCGTCTCCTGCCAGCGACAATACAGGGAACCTGGTTCCTCGTATGAGATTTCGTAGAAAGATCCTCAAGGTTTCCGTGGTCGCTGATCATCACCAAGAGAGATCTTTTGTCATCAAAAAGGGAAAGAAGTCCTCCCAGGAAATCATCAAATTTTTCGAGAGTCTCCACGGCAAAATTCATTTTTTGACTATGACCAGCATGGTCGGTGAGCCAGTACTCGAACAATGTGAAGTCGTGTTGCACGGCAATCTCCCAGAAATGACGCCCCGCGGTTTCAGCAGAAATCGGCGGCACGTCACCATGGCCCAGTTCTTTCCATTTCTCTCTTGTGAATTCCGCCGAGACGGCTTCATTCTTTCTCAGCGAATCCGCCGCGCGCAATGGAACACCGGACATCATGCAGGAAAGCGTCGTCACGGTTAATCTGCGTGTACCTGAATTTGTATAATCGAAAAAACGTTGTGGAAAGGCGTTGGCAAACGCGACACTCAATCCACGGTCCTTCAAGCGACGAAAGATGTTTTTCTCTTCGATGATTGGCCTCAACGCCGACGGAGGATAAGGGCCAAAGTGTCTCCCAAATATTTTGGAGCCGTTGACTCCCGTAAAAATCGCCGTCTGACCCGTCCCGCTTTGCGGAAGGCCAGCCACTCCAAGTGTTGCGTTGACAGGAATGCATTCGGCGGACTTACTGGAAATGTGTTTTTGCAGCGCATGAGGAATGCTGCCGCCCAGGAGTTTTTGGAGATTGGGCAGTCGCGCTTCAAAGAAAGGATTGAACTTCCGGTCTTTTTTCCCGATCCCGACACCGTCGAGAAAGAGGAGGAGAACGCGCACGGAGGTACCGTCTTACGTTGAAAGAGCCGCTTGAGTCGAATTCTTGCTCTCAAGCATGACTGTCACAGGTCCGTCATTCACGAGCTCAACGTCCATCATCTCGCGAAATACGCCGGTCGTTACCCTCTCCTTTCCCAGGAGACGCCTGAGTTCGTCGACAAATCCGTCGTAGAGTCTTTCAGCAACGTCGGGAGTGGCTGCCTGCGTGTAACTAGGCCTGTTCCCTTTTCTCGCGTCGCCGTACAACGTGAATTGCGAGACGATCATTGCCGAGCCCTGCACATCGCGCACAGAGAGGTTCATTTTTCCGCCGCCGTCGTCGAATATTCTCAGCGCGGCGCATCGTTCCGCCAGATACGCCGCATCCGCGGGACTATCTCCGCTCTTCACGCCGAGGAATATGAGGATGCCCTGACGAATGGAACTGTGTATCTCTCCATGAATCCGAACAGAACACTGCCGGACTCGCTGGATTAATGCACGCATGGAGGAGAGACTAATTCGAGAAAGTAGGGTTGCGTGATTTTGCCCGGCACGTCCCCGCAACAACCCTGTTGACGGCCTGGAGATCGGCGGTAACGGAAGTGTTTTCAAATCCTTCCTGACGCATCATTTCGATAACTCTGTCCGCACAGCCGTCTCCAACTTCAACCAACGTCAGGCCTCTGTCTATGAGCAGATATGGCGAGAGCTCAAAGATTCTTCGATAAAATTCAAATCCATCCTCCGAATCAGTGGTAGCGCTTCGGGGTTCATAGTCCTTGACTTCCGGACGAAGCGTCTCCCACTCATCAGGAGGCACATAGGGCGGGTTGCTGACAAGAATGTCGAACCGGCGGAGGAGAAGCTGATCCAGTGGCTCAAAAACATTCATCTCTTTCAGGTCGATGGCGGATTGCAGGCCGTGATCGAGAACGTTTCGGTGCGCAACTTCAAGTGCTTCCGGGCTGTTGTCGACGCTTGTGACCCGCGCGTTTCTAATGTATTTTGCCAACGCAATCGCAATGTTCCCGCTTCCCGTGCCGATCTCGAGAATATGTATTTTCTTCCCAGCCGACATGTCGTTGCACGCAATCATGGTTTGCTCCACCAGCGTCTCCGTTTCAGGCCGGGGAATGAGCACGCGGGCATCGACTTTCATCTGAAGTCCCATAAAATTCGTCGCGCCCAGGATGTATTGGACGGGTTCATGCTTCAATCGCCGTTCATACAACTGACGGAAGTGGTCGACCTCCTCCTGCGTGAGCGGTTTTTGGAAATTCGTGTACAGCTCTATCCTCTGACACTGCAGAGCGTGTGAAAGCAGAAGCTCCACATTGAGCCTCGCCTCGTTGAAGCCGCGTCTGTGCAAATGAGAAATCGCCGTTTTCATCAACCCTTTGATGGTCCAAACGCGATCTTGCTCTTCCGTCATACGAAAACTATCAGCGGGATTTCCTGAATCTTTTTCGGAAGGGATGCTTGCGGGAAGAGAGAGATATTCCGTTGTGTGAACGTCTTTTGGAAGAGGTCTTCGTCTTCCCTCGCACATTTCGGTGAGCTTTGCCCGTCATCACTCGAGAAAAAACCGAGGTGGGTTGCAGTGAGAGGCTGAAATCGTCTTCTGTTTCATGCTCCGTCTCCCCGGCCTCCAAGCCCCCTGCCAAGCTCACTTTTCTCAGTTTAACGCGATCCTCGCCAAAGAAGCCGAGGCTTTCAAGTTCAAGCTCTTCCAGGTCATGGTCATCGCGCGAAAGATCAACGGTTTCGACGACACTTTGATGGACGGGAAGAAACTCAAAACGCGCATCCGCTTCCAACATTGTTGTGAAATCAGCTATGGAGGGAACTTCGAATCTCTGCGGTTTGGAGTGTTTGACGACCTCATGCCAGACGGTTTTCACCGACACAACGACTTCCTTGTGGGCGGCGAGGACCCGCTCGGCTTCCGTGAGACAGCGCTCGTACATGTACAAGCTCCAAAAGTAGTGGTGGCAAAGCCTGGGGAGAATGTATAACTATTTCGAGGAAAGCGCAAGTTTCGCTGTCCGCGGGTCGGGTGTCCCTGCCAGCAAGAGCAGGCCGGCAAGTATGAAGGTTACACCAGATAGGAAGACAATATCATACCCATACTCCTCGACAATCCAACCGCCGATGAGCCCCGATGCATACCACGGCGCAAGCCACGCGTTCATCAAGCCGACATACATGGGGCGGTCATTTGCTGGAGCGCAATCGACCGCGAAATTGTATCTCGTCATCATTTCCAGGCTAAGGTTAATTCCGACCAGAACAAATACTGCGAAGAAGAAAATTTCACTTGAGGCCAGAAACGCTATGAGTGACGCCAACCCTACGACTCCTCCGCAGATGAACAGCACAAAGCGATGGCCGTAGCGATCCGCAATCACACCCAGCAAAACACCGCTGATGGTCTGGGTAATCACGATCGTCAACGTGAACCAGCCGACGTACGCTTCGCTCACAGAGAACTTGCTTATGGCTGCGCTCAAAAAGAACCCAACGGGCGTTAAGCCGATGGTCAAAAGAGCGGAGGACGCGAGAAATCTCCTGAAAGTCGCATCGTTTCGGAGGATTGTCTGGATTCTGTCGTACATCTGGCTAAAAGGAACCTCTGCTTGCACATGAGATTCTTCGCTTTCCACGAGCTTGTTTTGCAAAAAGATTGAAACGAGCTGGAAACAGAAAACGACAACAATGACAGCCGAATAATTGGAGGGAAAACTCCACGTCGCAAGGACGTACGTCAGTATGAAGCCATTCACGAGTCCAAGCATCGCGCCCAAAGACGTGCGTAGACCCATGAGTTTCCCGCGATCGGTATCCCTCGTCGTTTTTGCTACGAGGTCGAACCATGCCGGAGATGCTATTCCGGCGATCACTTGATTCAGCGTAAAAACAACGATAAGCGTCGCGAGCGCAACGCCGGGATAATCATGACCCAAAACAGCGATAACAGCCGCTAGGAGCAGGATGAATCCACGTTGCACAAGCCCCAGAAAAATGACGATCGGCTTTCGGAAAGCCCTTGTTCTCACAAAGTGCGGTGAGAGCACCTGAGGCAGCAAGAAAGCCAGATAGACCATAACGGGAAACGCTCCCACTACTACATTATTCCCGCCGAGTTTCAGGATGAGGGCCGGGAAAAATACAGGAGCATAGAGTATAGAATGAGTGCTGAGGTACAATCCTCCCTCAAGCAAATGATTTCGGAAGTTTTTCTTGTAAACAGTAGTCGGATCCATCGTCAGGCACAAAAAAAAGGCCACCGGAGGGCGACCTTGTTATTCTGGAAACCAGAACGTTCCGCCTATTTCTTTTTCATTTTGTCAGCGAAAAGGGACGCCACATTTTCGATATCGTAACCTACTTTCGGCAGGTAGACTCCACCGAATTTCTCGACCATGGCCTTGAGCGTATCATAGGCGTCTGCGCTGCAGAAAAAAACCGGCGTCGTCTTGTTCGGTCCCTCCTTCTTGGCCAGTTGGAGAAGTGCAATTCCCGGGAGGTGTCCTTTGAGGTTGGTGTCCTTGAAATCGTTGTCAAGGATGATAAGATTGAAGGATTCAGCTTTGATCTTCTGCCATGTTTCCACACTCGTCGCTGTCTCTACAATGGCAATTTCATCCTCCAAGATAGCGGTGGCAACTTCGAGGGCGAAACCATGAGATTTCCGTTGTCCCTCGTCGTCGTCCGCAACTAGGACTTTATAGGGCATTGATAAGTTGTTCTTTCAGCTAGCTTCTACTTTTGCTTTAACGGGCGATGCAAACTTACAAAGAATTGAATGTAAAAACAACAGCGAATATAGAGAGGGCGATACCGCAAAACCTTGTCAACGATTGCTAGCCATGGGTTGTTCACGCCGATAGACAATTTTTCCTCCGACGACAGTCATTTCAACTTTGGTATTCAACAATTCCTTCGCCGGAACTGTCATGATGTCATTAGAGAGGACCACAAAGTCGGCAAGCTTGCCCGATTCAAGAGAGCCTTTTTCGTTTTCTTGAAACTCAGCATATGCCGCCCAGCGTGTGAAACTCTTCACCGCTTCTTCTCTTGTCATCTTTTGAGCGCCATACCATCCGTTGATAAAATCCTGAGAATTCTGGATGCCCTGCTGGGGCAATTGAAAAAAGGTTTTTGCATCTTCAGCGGACGAGGGTCGACCCTGATGATCCTTCCGAGTCATGGCGGCATAAATGCCAAACAAAGGATTTGGATCTTCGACCGGAAAATCAGAACCACCTGCGATGATGACGCCGGTTTCCAGAAGAGAGCGCCACGCATACGCTCCTCGAACGCGCCGTGGACCTAACCGCGCCTCAGCCCAATACATATCGGAAGTACAATGAGTCGGCTGCATGCTGGGGATCACGCCAAGCTGCTGAAATCGCGGAATGTCCTCTGCATTCAGCACCTGGGCGTGTTCCACGCGAAGCCGGTGATCGGCCACAGGGTTGTCTTTCAGAGCTGCTTCATACACGTTGAGTGCGATATTGTTCCCGCGATCCCCGATTGCATGCACGCACACTTGAAATCCGTGTTTCAATGCCATGTCGACAGCATTTCGAAGGTCCATCTCCGATGAAAGCGTTAAGCCTCTGTTCCCCGGGTCGTCGCTGTACGGTTCAATCAACGCAGCTCCTCGTGATCCCAGTGCGCCATCAATATAGAGTTTGATTGCCCTCACGGTCAGTTTGTTGCTTCCGTAATCCAAAAGCAGACCGCTTCTTAAAAATTGGTTCCACGTTTCCCCGGTACCTCCGATAGCGGCATACACGCGCAACGGAAACTGATGCATGTCGATCGCTCTTTTATACAGCTCGATATCGGCGGAGTCGACTCCCATGTCGTGAACACTCGTAATTCCATATTGCAGGCATTCATCCACGGCAAGCGAAAGCGCATCGACGGATTCTTTCCTTGATAACGGCGGAAGATGCTTTGCGACAAGTTCCATGGCAGCATCCACAAACACTCCCGTGGGGTTTCCGTTCGTATCACGTATGATTTTGCCGCCGTCGGGGTCTTTCGTCCTCTTTGTGATGCCCGCCGCCTTCAACGCCTCTGTGTTCACCCAGCAGGCGTGACCGTCGATGCGGGTCAGGAATACGGGATTATTCCGCGAGAATGTGTCGAGCGAGCGATGAGTGGGAAATTTCCTGGAAGGCCACAGATTCTGGTCCCATCCCCTGCCTCTGATCCATTGACCCTTCTGCGATTTGCTGACGCGTGACGTGATGCGTCCTGCAGCCTCGCGTTCTGTTGAGGACGCGGCGAGGTCCACCGTCATTCGAGCAATTCCCAGAGAAAGAAGGTGCGCATGCGCATCGATAAAGCCCGGGAACACAGTCTTCCCGTTCAAGTCGACCGTCGCCTTTGGCCTGAACCTTCTTTCCATTGAACTTCTCGAGCCCACGGCAACGATTCTTTCTTGCCTCACAGCAATCGCTTCGGCTTTCTCATAATCCTGGTTGACCGTGTACACAATAGCGTTGACAAACAAGGTATCGGCCTCCTCCGGGAAAAAGAAATACCAGACAACAGAAATGATGATAAAAAGAATCGATGCGACAAGAAGGATTCTCAGTAATCGACCCATAGGCTACTCTACCAGTTTCTTAAAACCTCTTCGAGACAAATCCCAGTACAACAGGCCCGCGGCGGCAAGTCCAACGACCACAAAAAGGGGGCCGGAACTCAAGTCGCCGAGGATGAGTTTTCCGATTCCAAAAAGCATCGCATACACGAGCACGATGCCGGCCAGCCAGTCGACGAATAAGCGAGCATAGCCGGAATCGCCCTGTATTTCAGGCAACAGTTCTTTCATTGGACCCCATCCGATCCCGCCTGGATGGACACGACGATAGAAATTCTTCAGCGTTTCCGTTTCGGTCGGCCTTGTTAAGAACGTGACAGCCAACCACGCCAGTGTTGTCACGCCGACGATGTAGAACAAGGAAACCGGGAATTCTATCCCTTGCGCTTTGATGACGGCGTACACAAATAAAGGCGTGACCATCGCCGTAATTTCGCTCCATGCGTTTACACGCCACCAGAACCATCGAAGAATTAAGACCAATCCGAGCCCAGCTCCGGCCTCGATGATGAATGCCCACGCGCCTGAAATCGTGTCGAGGATAAGCGTGAGAACCACCGAACAGACCATCACAACAAGCGTCGTCACCCTCGATACGAAAACAAGATTCTTTTCCTCGGCCTGAGGTCGGATGAATCGCTTGTAAAAATCGTTAATAACGTAGGAAGTCCCCCAGTTGAGCTGTGTTGCAATGGTTGACATATAAGCAGCAAAAAATGAAGCAACGAGCATCCCCTTAAGCCCCGCAGGTAGATAATCCCTCATTGCGTAAACATACCCCAGCCGTTTTTCCGCCGGACCTAGATCTGGATACAGAATGAGCGTCGCAAGCCCAACCAGTATCCAGGGCCACGGCCGGATGCAGTAATGCGCCACCGTAAACCAGAGAGTCGCAAAGAGGGAATGTTTTTCGTCCTTTGCGGACATCATGCGCTGGGCTATGTATCCGCCTCCCCCCGGCTCTGCCCCTGGGTACCATGCCGACCACCATTGAATTCCAACAAAAGCAAGAAACGCAGCGACAGTCATCGCGAGTGCCCCGCCAACGCTTGCTGACGGACCTTCGCCGCCAACGGTCGGAAGCAATTGGAGCGTCCATTGAGGCAGTTTTTCCGTCATGCCGGATATCCCGCCGATTTGCGGCAAGCCTAGAACAACAAATGCAAGAATAATTGTGCCCGTCATCGCCAGGACAAACTGAAAAGCGTCTGTCACGGCCACTCCCCACAGACCGGAGAGGGCGGAGTAAACGGCCGTCAAGACCAATGCCAGGGCAACATAAAGCAGAACCTGGTCCCGCGGGATGCCGAACATCCCCTCGAGGATTGATGCCATCGCCAGGTTCACCCATCCCATGATGACACAGTTCATAAAGATGCCGAGGTACAAGGACCTGAACCCCCGCAGGAAGGCAGCGGCTTTCCCGGAATACCTCAACTCGACAAACTCAACATCCGTCATAATCCCGGCGCGGCGCCACAAACGGGAAAAGAAAAACACCGTCAGCATTCCTCCAAACACAAAATTCCACCAAATCCAGTTCCCCGCGATGCCGTTTTTAGCCACCAGCTCCGTGACAGCAAGAGGAGTGTCAGCCGCAAAAGTTGTCGCGACCATGGAAGTCCCCGCCAGCCACCACGGGAGGTTTCTTCCCGAGAGGAAAAACTCCTGAATATTGCTGCCAGCCCGCTTTGTGTAATACACACCAACAGCGGCGCTCGCCACAAAATATGCCGCAACGATGAGCCAGTCAATCAGTTGCATGGACGACTCCTGTGAGGGTGACCTGCAAAGAAAAGTTTGGGAAATTCGATGGGGGCGAATGAAGATTGTTGCACAATGTAGTCTTTGAAGCGGGGAATTGCAAACGAAAAAGACCGCGCTGGGCTCCACTATTTTTGTTCATTCCCGGAGGCGGAATCCATCATACAAAGTCTAGCTCGACAGATAAGCCGGACTCCATTTCATTGATGCAGCGTTGATGATGGAGCCCGGCGCTCTCATTTCAGTTGCTCATTTCAATAAGAATGCCTATTTTCCACCCGCATCTTTTCAAAAATCCGGAAAAATCCGCAAAAATGGCTGTCGACCTTCTGGACCAAATTCTCCCCCACGTTAAAAACGCCATCTATCCTCTTCGCTCCAGCCTTCAGGATTGGAAACTGAAGGAGGCAGATGTCCCCGGGGGACAGAGCACGTCTTATCGGGACCACACCTGGGCTACAACACAGATACCGTTTCAATGGATAGGAGACAAAAAAGTCTTCTGGTTTCGCAAACATGTTGCCGTTCCTCCGGCTTTTGTTGGAAAACCTCTTGCCGTGCTTCTTGATTTTCAGGAAGCGCTGTTATTTGTCAACGGAAAACCGTATCACGGTCTTGGCGATCATCACAAGGAAGTCTTCCTTACAGAAAAATCGAGAACCAACGAGTCTTTTCTTCTGGCTGTGCGGGCATTCAGCGGAAGAAAACGCGGCGTTAATACATTCAACGCTGCGGAATTGGTCGTCATGAATCGTACTGCGCGGGCCCTCTACAACGGCCTTACCACAATTCGCGAACTCGACAGGGTTGTCGGCCACAACACAATGGAATCGAAAGAGATCCGTGAACTCATACGCCGCACCCTCATCTTTCTTAAATATTTTAAACCCGGCGGCGAAGAGTATCCGAATGCGATCGCCCGAGCCCTGAAATTCCTGACCTCGACACTCGAAACAGAATTCAAAACGAGCCTGCCCGGCCTTATTCATCTTGTCGGTCACTCGCATCTTGACGCAGCATGGCTGTGGACGAAGGCCGAATCCGCGTACAAAGCCGCCCGAATTCAAAGCACCGTTCTTCGGTTGATGGAGGAGTTCCCCGGAATCAAGTTTACGCAGAGTCAGGCGATGTTGTTCGACTTCACAAGAAAATCATATCCAGACCTGTTCAAACAAATCAAACAGCGCATTCTGGAGGGCAGATGGGAGGCCGTCAGCCCTATGTGGGTAGAGCAAGACTTTAACATTCCCTGCGGGGAATCCATCATTCGCAATATTCTTCTTGGAAAGCGTTTTTTCAAGAATGAGCTGGGAGTCGATTCATCCGTTGCCTGGCTTCCCGACTCTTTTGGGTTTACGTGGTCAATGCCGCAGATCTTGAAGAAATTCGGACTCACGTCTTTTCTCACGACAAAGCTCCTGCAAAACGACACGAGCGTTTTTCCCTACAGCACATTTTGGTGGCAGGGAATCGACCAGACGAAGATCCTAGCTCATATCCCTCCCGCAGGTCTTGAAAGCAACCTTGGCCCAAAGGAAATTCGAAAATCATGGGAAAGCTTCCTTCAAAAAGACGCAAGCCCAGTCGCTTTGCAGACATTCGGATATCCCAACGAAGGGGGCGGCATCACATCGGAACAACTCGAGAGCGCAAGCCTGCTGAAAACGATCATCGGCCTCCCGAGCTCGGTTGGGTCGAGCGCAACAGAATTTTTTGCACAGGCGGAGCAACAAGTTGAGAACCTTCCGTCCTGGAACAATGAGCTTTATCTTGAACGGTACCGCGGGACTTACACAACGCACGCATGGGTCAAGAAAGCGAACAGGGAGTGTGAGCGTCTGCTCTATACCGGCGAGCTCCTGGCCGCACTTGCGATGGTTTACGGGAAGTCACCACAGCAGCGGAAGTACCCGGCCGAAGAATTAGACTTTGCCTGGAAGACTCTCCTGAGTCAACAGTACCACGAAATCATAGGCGGAACGTCCATCGCCGAAGTCTATGAGGAATCCCGGAAGGATTTTGGTGAAATCCGCGACACTGCCACGCGTCTTCTCCGTCGCTCTGCTTCCTTCTTCGTTCATTCGGCGAAAGCATCAAAAAAGGAATTCCCCTTTGTTGTTTTCAACCCACTTCCGTTCGAAAGAGATGAATACGTTGAGGTTGATATCCAATCGGGCGAAAAGAATTTTTCCGTCATGAATGAGTCGGGACTGACTTGTGAACATCAGGTTCTCGACCGAAGCCGCGGCGTCGTGAGGATTCTCTGCCACATTCCCGCAATCCCTTCCATCTCCGCGCGATCATTTACCGTCCTGCCGTCGGAAGGAAGGGCGGAATCGGCCCGGCCATGGAGAACCTCCGACCGAATTCTTGAGAGTCCGTTGTTCAAAGTCCGACTGGACAAAAAGGGCGCATTAAGCTCAATCTATGACAAACAGTTGCGACGTGAACTGATTGAGCGCGGAAAGCGGGGAAACCTTTTCCAGACTTTTCAGGAGACACCCGAGCAGGGTGAAACCTGGGACCTCGACCAGGCCTACGAGAGGCAAAAGCTTGACCTTTTTCATTTAAAAAACAGCAGGTTTCTGGAAACCGGACCGCTGAGAGGAAGAATCAGACTGGATTTCAGGTCAGTGAACGGTTCGTCATTGATTCAGGATATTCTGCTCTATCATCAGCACAAGCGCATCGATTTTCAGACGCGCGTGAATTGGCGAGAGCGTCGCACGTTGCTGAAAGTGGCGTTCCCGCTCAACATCAAAACGAACGCCGCAACTTACGAAATCCAGTTCGGTGCCATCAGACGGACGACAAAGCCCAAGGAAGATGCGGATATTGCAAAGTTTGAAGTCCCCGCTCAGCAATGGGCCGAGCTTGCCGACGCCAAGGTCGGTGTGAGCCTCATGAACGACTCCAAGTACGGCTACGATGCGAAAGCAAATGTCTTGCGGCTTTCACTTATCCGCTCGCCTTTCTATCCGCACCCGAATGAACCATGGCGACTGAGCGACGACAAATGCACCGACCAGGGAGAACACCTGTTTACCTATTCGCTGTATTCGCATCCAGGCGACTGGCGAAAAGGCGAGACACCCCTCCAAGCGCGAATGCTGAACATCCCGCCGTTGCTCTTTCCAAGGTCGGTTCTTAAGAGAGAGTGCCTTCCTGTCTCCTTCTCGAAACGGAATATTCAGATGAGTTGTTTGAAGAAAGCCGAAGAATCTGACGACCTGATTTTGAGACTTTACGAGAACCACGGCGATACCACGGATTGCGCCGTAACCCTGGGCTTTCCGGTGAAGTCCATCGAGGAATGTGATTTGATGGAGAATCCGTTGAAGGCCTTGAAATTCTCCAAAAACAAGATCTCGCTGAGATTCAAGCCGTTTGAGATAAAGACGTTGAAGCTGATGTTGCGGAAAAGGTAGATGGGCTCCATCAACTAAGCCCAATCCCTGAGATGGAGTCCATCGTACAGCGACACTGTCCGGCGTCATAAGCGATAGGCTCCATCAACTAAGCCCAATCCCGATATGGAGTGCATCGTGGCTTATACGATAGACTCCACCTCATGGTGGAGACCAGCGCATGGAAATCTTCCCGGAGCAATATTACCACCTCTATAACCGGTCCAACAATTCAGAGGTGATCTTCAAGTCCCGAAAAGCGTACCGTGTCTTTTTGAAAAAATACAGGAAGTATGCAGAGGAATTTGTCGACACGATTGGTTTTTGTCTGATGCCGACACATTTTCACTTCCTTGTTTATACGAAGTCCCCGGAAGTCGAAAAACTGAAACAAAACATTGGCATCCTGCTGAGTTCGTATACTAAAACAATGAACCTCGTTCACAGGCGTCATGGCAGTATGTTTCAACGCCACACGAAGGCTAAGCATGTTGACGATGATGATTATTTAGTCACTTTGCTTACTTACATTCACCAGAACCCTGTACGGGCTGGCTTCGTGAAGAAACTCGATGATTGGGAATTTTCAAGTTATCGACTTTATACTGATCAGGATCCAGCTGAGGATCCAGATCTGCCATTGATAAGGAGAGATGTAATAACAAGCCACTTTTCTTCGATCGCAGAATTCGAAGCGTATTCAAATGCAGTTCTTGAAACGGTGAAGAAGGACTATTGGGTATAATGTGATGGGCTCCATCAACCAAGCCGCAATCATGCGATGGAGTCCATCATCAAGTCCTCAGGCATGTGAGATGGACTCCACCCAAAGAGATATCTCTGTCGGTGGAGCCCATCGCCTATCGCAGCAACATCATCCGCATCACGTTTGTATATGGGCTCCATCAACCAAGCCGCAATCATGCGATGGAGTCCATCATCAAGTCTTCGGCATCAAGTCCTCAGGCATGTGAGATGGACTCCACCCCAAAGAGATATCTCGTCGGTGGAGCCCATCGCCTATCGCAGCAACATCATCCGCATCACGTTTGTATACACAGATTCCTTGTTTCCTCCCGCGACAACAATTCTGTAAAAATACGCGCCTGTCGAAAG
>JACQPT010000045.1 GCA_016207415.1 Ignavibacteriales bacterium | reverse complement strand
CCTCTAGCCCAGCTACCAGTAATTGTACTTGTGACTCAACCGCAAAGTTCGCCAAGCCAGCCCGCCATGTGGTCTGGCGGGAAGGGCGCACAGGACGTGGAGAAAAATATGCCCTAAGATTATTCAAGTGTGACTCTAATATTTTGCGACCTCTGCGCCTCATCTGCCTGCCCGGCATTCATGAACTGTTAGGGCAGGCGGGCGTGCTTTGCGGTTAAAAACACAAGATAATTTTTCGGAATCAGCACTAGCTTCTTTTTCGACCGCTTGCCTTTGCCTCTAAACCTCCTGCTCTTTTAGAAGTACCACCGAAGGAAGAAAAGCACGTTACTCGTAATCATGCTTCGAGAAAGGCTCGAACTCGTTCCAGAAGACGGAGTGCGAGGGGGGTCCACCGGACGTGTAATACGTCACGAGCGCTTCACCGCCAACGGACATTTGATCAGAGGCAAAATACTCCCCGCCGACACTGCCGCCTATCGTCACGTCCGTCTCGGATGTTTCGTTTGAGGATGACCCGAATTGCGAAGAACTTGACGACTCACTGCTGACCAAATATACTCCGACACGAGGACCCGCATAAACCCGCACTGAGTTGCTGCCGGTCACCGAGGCGAGAACTCCTATCCCCAGCCGAATTATTGATGCGGACGACTTGCTTGTACAGCCGCTTGAGGATGATTCCGACGAAATCGAGAACACATCAAACTCCGGTTCTATCGTTAGTGAGTTACTTGTCCTGATGGGAACATAGATATTCACAGGCGTCTGGGCGTTGGAGAAGAATGAACTGCCAATCGCAAAAAGTTTCAGAGGCTCAAGGCTAATACCGACGCCGGCTCGAATTCTTGATTCCTTTGCCATTTCCTTGCCTACAAGGTCGAAAGCGACAGAACAGACAGCGAGGAGAAGCAGAAATACTCTGTTCTTCATGATGACCTCCCTATATGTGAATGTGTGGTGTTTTGAGGAATTCCGAAACTACATCAGCGTTCGTGTGAACCTATTTGATCAGAAGCATTTTTTTCGTTTGAACAAATTCGCCCGCCGTTATCCGGTAGACGTACATCCCAGTCGGAAAAGATGAAGCGTTCCAGTGGAGACTGTAAACCCCCGGCTTACGGACCTCATCAACCAATGTGATCACCTCCTGGCCAAGAACGTTGTACACGGTTAGCTTCACATGACTTTCCTTCGGCAAATCAAATGAAATCACCGTCATTGGATTAAAGGGATTCGGATAATTCTGGTGAAGCACAAAATTCTCCGGTATCGACGCGCTGAGAGACTTCTCCACTGATGTCGTAAGGTAAGCTGCCTGGGCCTGCTGAAGAGCACTGCTGACACCTGCAACACCATGGCCGGCGACCACAGCAATCGCGACAGAAACTGAGTCACCCCCTACAAGGTTAAATGGCCCTGCACTCACGAACACCCGGTAGTCGTCCGGAGCGGAAGGCACCGCAGAGGAAGTATCGGCGACCATTTTTCCATATCGAAGCGTATCGGTTCTTGGATCGTTACCGTTTTTCCACCATGTCAGCCTCGCCGTGGAACCGCTCACCAGACTGACGCCCATGGTAACACTGTCGGGAGCGGAAGAATTATACATGTAAACGAGATTGTTGTTCTTGTCAATTCCCACCAAGTCATTTATGGCGTTTGCCGAAATGTCAAAATCCAGAAAGAATCCTATATAAGCGTTTTGAATATTGGGCATGGCGCCGTACGACGGGCCGTAGAAAATCGTATACTTATAAATTGCGTAATCGGCGTCGGTCCACGAGTAGCTTTTCTGACGCACCGCAAGTCCCAGAAAGGCGGGGTGATAATCAACCCGGTAGTATGTTTGGACTTTCTGCGAATTCGTACTTGCCTCAACAGAGTAATTCCACGCAGCCGCCCATCCGCCCTGCAACCCTTGGTACATGCCGCCGACAACATTCGGCATATTATAGACTTCCCCGCCGACCCATATGTCTCCTTCGAATAAATAATTTCGACTCGATGAGAAAGGCCAGCGCCCACTGGGCAGCGTTGGTTCTTGCCAGTAGCCGAGTTGTCCGTAATTCGTTATTGTCATTCCGAGTTTTTCCCGCGTAAAGGCATAGAAATTCCTCCGCCTTTCAAGCCGAAAATGAAGCACCCTTGCGGGCTGACCATCAATGACGGTAATCGTTTGGGCGTCCTGGATCAACGGCGTTCCCCCTGAGGATGTATAATACTCCCTCAAGTACTCCGTTCCGTATGGCTCGGCATGTACGATATAGTCATCGGCGGGCAACGGCATGAAATACGTCCCGTCGTAGTTCGTCCATGCACTGTTCCAAAAACTCCCATCGCTCTTTCGAATAGCCGAAATGAAGACAGAAGACATGCCCAGGCCGCTCGAATCATCAACAACGGTACCTGAAATCCCTGAGAGTCTCTGAAGGTCGAAGTTGATACCCGGAGTTACGGTTTCTTCGACAACGGAGACCTTTTCAGCGAGCTGCTCTGTCGCTTTGTGGTCGAACCACTGTTCAATATATCCGTAGGCCGAGGCGCGCACATAATATTTTCCGGCGGACAGATCAGAAATTGAATAATTTCCGTTTTGGTCGCCATATCCATAGTAGAAACTCAGACTGTCGTATGCGTTTACAGAGGCGTACGGAATCGGATTTCCCAGATTATCCCGCACTCTCCCTGTAATTGAGCCGGCAAGAGGTAATGCAAAGTTCACGTTTTCCTTCACCT
>JACQPT010000064.1 GCA_016207415.1 Ignavibacteriales bacterium | reverse complement strand
CCCCGAGGCTGTCCGGGGTCTTCACAAGGAGTTCTTTGAACCTGTGCCGGAACTGGAAATCTTCGAGGCCGTGTCTCCGTAATTCCCATGCGTATCGCTCTGATCGGTTACGGCAAGATGGGAAAAGAAATCGAACAGCAGGCTCTGGAAAAAGATGTCCAGGTGACTGCGAGGTTTGATTCAAAGAATTCGGACATCTCGAAGGCAACTCATGATTTTGACGTCGCCGTGCATTTTGCGGCTCCGGGCCCGGTCGTCCGGCATGTGGAAGCGTGTGCCCGTGCAAAAAAGAACATGGTGATTGGAACGACGGGATGGACAAAAGACATGGGAAAAGTCTGGTCGATCGTCCAGGACCAGGATATCGGGTTAGTCCACGCAACAAATTTTTCGGTCGGTGTCAACATTTTCTTTCAGATGATCAAACATTCGGCAAAATCTTTTGACCGCTTTGTTGAATACGACGTGTTTGTTCAGGAAACCCATCACAAAGACAAGGCCGATAGTCCAAGCGGAACTGCGCTCACGATCGCCGAAATCCTGATGCAAAGAATCAAGCGAAAGAAGGAGCTGCTCAACACTCCCCCCACCGGCAGAATCAAACCGGAACAATTGCATGTATCATCTACTCGCGCGGGCTCGGTTATAGGCGCTCATAGCGTGATATTCGATTCCAGCGCCGACAGCATCGAACTCACTCACAACGCAAAGAACCGGTCCGGGTTTGCGCTCGGCGCATTGTTGGCGGCAGAATGGGTGCACGGGAAGCAAGGAATTTTCACCATGGAAGATGTTCTCAGTGACGTTATTCCATAGATCATGGCCCAAACGAAAAAATTCAGAGGAACCGGAACCGCCATCGTCACACCGTTCAAAAAAGACGGCACACTTGATGCTGACGCGCTCCGACGTCTCGTTGATTTTCAGATAAAAGGCGGAGTCGAAGCCATCGTGCCGGCAGGGACAACCGGTGAAAACCCGACGCTCAGCCTTGAGGAACACTACAGTGTTGTAGACTTGGTCCTGGAGCAAGCAGGAGGACGCGTGAAGGTTTTTGCTGGCGCAGGCAGCAACGATACGCAAAAAGCTGTTGAGCTTGCCCGGCATGCAAAAGCAGCCGGCGCCGATGCGGCTCTTGTCGTCGGCCCGTACTACAACAAACCGACCCAGGAAGGGTATTTCCGCCACTATCGAACAATTGCGGAGGCTGCCGATTTCCCCGTCATCGTCTACAACGTACCTGGGCGCACCGGAGGAAACATTGAGGCCTCAACGATCTTGCGCATTGCGGAGCAAATCCCGAACGTCGTAGCCGTGAAGGAGGCCTCCGGAAACATGGCTCAAATCATGGAAATCGCCCGCAACAAGCCGGAAGACTTCTCCCTCCTCTCGGGCGACGATGCCTTCACCCTGCCGCTGATGTCCGTGGGAGGCGACGGCTGCATCTCTGTCGTGGCCAACGAGACTCCGCATGAGTTTTCTGACCTCGTCCGGGCATGTTTGAAAGGTCATTGGCAAGACGCTCTCGAACTCCACAACAAACTTTTGCCGCTCATGAATGCAAATTTCCTCGAGTCGAACCCAATCCCGGTCAAATCTGCCCTGGCGATGATGGGCATGATTGAGGAATCCTTCCGGCTGCCGATGGTGCCCATCTCAGAAAAAAACAGGGACAAGTTGAAGCAAATCCTCATCGACCTCAAGTTGGTATGACGCTCAGCAACCAAATCGAAGGGTTCTATTCTCAGGACTCTTCTTCGTTGGACAAGAAGGGGGCACTGCGAGCCTTCAATGAACTGAAGTTTTTCTTGAACACAGGCGAAATACGAGCCGCTCAGCCATCAAACAACTCAGCAAACGCTGCGGGTTGGAGTGTGAACGAATGGGTGAAAAAAGGGATTCTCATCGGTTTTAAGCTCGGCGAACTGGCCGACGTTTCGATCGACGATCACTTCCGTTTTTTCGACAAAAACACTTTTCCGCTGAAACGGCTCAGCAGGGAGAACCAGGTGCGACTCGTTCCCGGCGGTTCCAGCATTCGTGATGGAGCCTTTGTTGCCAAAGGCGTTGTTGTCATGCCGCCTGCGTACATTAACGTCGGCGCTTACGTCGATGAGGGGGCGCTCATTGATTCCCATGCTCTCATCGGGTCTTGCGCGCAAATCGGGAAGCGTGTACACGTGAGCGCAGGAGCTCAAATCGGCGGCGTGCTCGAGCCTGTCGGAGCTCTTCCCGTTATCATTGAGGATGATGTGATGATCGGGGGGAATTGCGGCATCTACGAAGGAACCATCGTGAAAAAGAGAGCCGTCCTTGGAGCTGGAGTTGTTCTGACAGGATCGACTCCCGTGTATGACCTGCCCCGACAGAGTATCTACCGGAGATCGGGAGACACTCCCCTTGTCATTCCTGAGGGCGCGGTGGTTGTGCAAGGAAGCAGACACATCGATGACTCTTTTGCGAAAAGCCACCACATCGCATTATACACGCCCGTGATTATCAAATATCGCGATGAATCGACAGATGCGGCGACTGCTCTCGAGGAGTCGCTCCGTTGAAGAGGATCCTCATCTGTGGCGGCAACGGACTGTTGGGGCAGAGACTCTCCCTCCTGCTGAGCACGCAAACCGAATTCGAGGTCCTGAGCACATCACATCACCGGTCATATGTGTTTGATTCAAGATTGTTTGATTACACACAGTTGGACATCACCAGAAAGGGAGATGCAAAAAGCCTGATTTCGAGTTTTCAGCCTGACGTCATTTTCAATGCAGCCGCCGCGACAAACGTCGATTGGTGTGAATCTCACAGGGACGAAGCCTGGAAGGTCAATGTGGTCGGAGTTGAGAACCTTATCGAAGGGGCGCGAAAAGTCGGAGCAAAATTCATTCATGTTTCGACTGACTACGTCTTCGACGGCAAGCACGGGCCGTACAAAGAGGACGACCCGCCAAACCCCATCAGTTATTACGGGAAGACAAAGCTTGCCGGTGAGAACGCGATCCGTATTTCCGACATACCTTATGCTCTTGTGCGCACGATTGTCGTGTACGGCAACATGATTGGCAAACGCGGCAACTTTGCATTGTGGGTCATCAACAATCTCCGGTCCGGTCAAAAAATCCGTTGCGCCGAGGACCAGGTGAGCAACCCGACGTATGTCGGCGACCTTGCCTGCGCACTGATCCGCATCTTCGAATTGAACCGCGGCGGCATCTATCACATCTGCGGTGCCGAACACCTAAGCCGATACCATTTTGCGAAAAGGATTGCCGACATCTTTGGGCTCGACGGCGGTCTTATTCAATCGGTGAAGACATCCGAGCTCAATCAACAGGCGCCGCGGCCGCTCGTCTCGGGGTTCTTGACGTCGAAAGCGGAGGAGGAACTTGGCTGGAAACCTATGGACACGACTCGCGGATTAACGATGCTCAAACAGGAGCTCCAAGCGGAGCGAAGGAATTGAATGGAACTCTTTCTTGCCCTTGTGAGCGGACTTGTTCTGGGTTGCATCCATGCGTTCGATGCCGACCACGTCATCGCCGTCTCCACTTTTGCGGCAAAACTTCCTGAACCGCGCAGAGCGGTGAAGCTCGGCATCAGTTGGGGCCTTGGCCACACGGCAACAGTTTTCGTCCTGGGCCTTGTTTCTCTCGCTTTTCGGTTCGCGGTCTCTCCACTTGTTGAATCTATCGCCGAGATCGCCGTTGGACTGCTTCTGGTTGCCGTCGGCTTTTGGGCTCTCGCCGGGGTTTTTCATCGCAGAGGCCTTCATATCCACAAACACGTCCACGACGGCCTCGAACACGTCCACGTGCACTCACACGCACATTCAGAAGAACACCGGCATCAACACTCGATGTTTTTTATCGGAGCAACTCATGGGTTCGCCGGCACTGCTGGCGTTATGGTTGTCATCCCCATTGCACTAACGCAGAGTCTGGTCACCGCAGGCTTTTATCTGTTGTTATTCTGTGCAGGAACGATTGTTGCCATGTCGGCCTTCGCGTATTTTGTCGGTGCTGCCACGCAAAAGCTCCACTCTAAAAATGCGTTAACACTGGTCCAAGGGTTGGCAGGACTTGTCAGCATTTGCATCGGCTTGCTCTGGATAAGCCAGAGGATTGCTAAGCT
This sequence comes from Ignavibacteriales bacterium, assembly GCA_016207415.1. Taxonomy (GTDB): domain Bacteria; phylum Bacteroidota; class Ignavibacteria; order UBA10030; family UBA10030; genus JACQPT01. The sequence continues at coordinate 12,444 of JACQPT010000064.1, read as the reverse complement.
GTGATGCTCATCGAGCGTACAACCTGGCAGCGTATTGCCGCCAGCGCCATTCTTGCTCTTTGTGTTTCCCTGCCCGGATGCACCGCAGGGAGGCATGCAGTCTCTTCTTCGCCGGTTGTTCGAATCCTGACGTACAACGTTCATCATGGCGAGGGAACTGACGGGAAAGTGGACGTGGAGCGGATTGCACGAATCATCCTTGATTCGAAGGCAGACCTTGTTGCCTTGCAGGAAGTTGACCGCGGCGTTGAACGGTCGGGAAAAATCGACATGATCACGATGCTCTCCGACCTCACAGGCATGACGTACGCATTCGGTAGGATCATCGACTATCAAGGAGGACAATACGGCAACGCTGTCCTCACACGATTTCCCATTCTCGCGGAAAAGAATCTGCACTTTGAGATGCTCGGCGAAGGAGAACAACGGGGGCTGCTCCAGCTCGTTGTTGAGGCGCGAGGCCATGAGATTGTGTTTATGAACACGCATCTTGACCCTCGGGACGACGATACACAACGACTCATGTGCATCAAGGAAATTATTGGTGAGTCCGAGTCGTATGGCGAACGGGCGGTTTTCGTTGGCGGAGACTTCAACGACATTCCAGGGAGCAGGACACACGACTCCATAAAAGCGGAATTCCACGATTGCTGGGAGATTGTCGGTTCGGGCAAGGGGTTCACGTATCCCACAGAGAATCCGTCAAAACGTATTGATTTCCTCTTCTTGAAAAAGAATAAACAGAACTCATTTTCGTCTTTATCGTGGAAGCCCGTCTTCGCCCGCGTTCTTTCCCATGACGCATCAGACCACCTGCCGTTGCTCGTGGAATTCGAACTTAAACCGGAAAACTGAGCATGCTCGACCTCAAATTTATCAGGGAACACCACGAGACAGTGCGCAAGAGTGCTGAGGCAAAAGGCTTAACGGTCAACCTTGGAGAGATCATCTCTCTCGACGAACGGCGAAGGGCCTTGATTCAGGAGGGCGAATCCCTGAAAGCACAACGGAACCAGGTTTCGGCACAAATCGGGAAGGTCAAGAAGGAAGGCGGCGACGCGTCCCGCGCAATTGCTGAAATGGACGCGGTCAAAGACCGTATCCGGGTAATTGACACCGATTTACGCGAAGTAGAACAAAAACTCGATGCGGCATTACTTGGCGTTCCAAACATTGCCCATCCTTCTGTGCCCATCGGAAAAACACCCGCTGAAAACAAGGAAGTATTCACATGGGGAGACTTTCCGAGAGTCGATTTTCCGCTCAAGCCTCATTGGGAGCTGGCGGAAAAACTCGGCATCGTGGATTTTCATCGCGGCGGGAAAGTGAGCGGGGCGGGGTTCCCTTTCCTCGTCAGCAAAGGAGCATCACTCGAAAGAGCTTTGATCAACTTCTTTCTCGATCAGGCCGCACAACGCGGATACAAGGAAATGGCGCCACCTCTTGTTGTCAATGAGGACAGCGCGCGTGGCACGGGACAGATCCCCGATAAAGAAGATTTGATGTACGTCGTCGAACGCGATCGGCTGTACATGATTCCCACGGCCGAGGTTCCGGTATCGAATTTCCATCGGGATGAAGTTCTTGAGGGAAAAACTCTCCCTGTCAAGTACGTTGCCTACACACCATGTTTTCGGCGTGAAGCCGGATCCTACGGCAAAGACGTGCGCGGGTTGAACCGGGTTCATCAGTTCGACAAGGTTGAGCTTGTCAAATTCGTCCATCCTTCGTCCTCGTATGACGAGTTGGAATCTCTTCGACAGGATGCAGAGCACCTTTTGCAACTTTTGAACGTTCCCTACCGAACACTCCTTATGTGCACCGGCGACATGGGTTTTACGCAGTCAAAAAAGTACGACCTGGAAGTCTGGGCTCCGGGGCAGGAAAAATGGCTTGAAGTTTCCTCGTGCAGCAATTTTGAGGCTTTCCAGGCGCGCCGCATGAACGTCAGGTTCCGGCCGGGGAACGCTGGAAAGCCGGAGTTCGTTCACACTCTCAACGGCTCTGCCCTTGCTCTTCCGAGGGTCGTGGCCGCCTTAATCGAGAACTACCAGACGCCTGAAGGAAAAGTAGTCGTACCGAAAGTGCTCCATCAGTACACAAAATTCGAAGTCATCGGATGAAACCGCTTCTTCGTCTTCTTCCCTATCTTGCGCGCTACAAAAAGACACTGACCCTCGGCATCTTAACCGTTGTCGGCAGCAACCTTTTCTCTATTGTTCAACCTCTGTTCCTTGGCTACGCCATCGATGAGCTCAAGGCCGGTATCGAATCGAAAATCTACGTCACGTCCGACCTGATGCTATGGGCCGGCCTGATCGTCGGGTTCTCGCTCATTGCGGGTTTCTTTACATTCTTGACCAGGCAGACGATCATCGTTGTCTCCCGACACATTGAATTCGACCTGAGAAACGACCTGCTTTCTCACGTTCAGAAACTCTCGTATTCGTATTTTCAGAACAAGCCCACCGGCGATCTGATGGCGCATGCGACGAACGATATCAGTGCTGTGCGCAACGTACTCGGCCCGGGCATCATGTATCCCTCAGACACCATCCTGACATTTGTGCTGGTGTTGACCATGATGCTGACGAGGGATTGGCAATTGACGCTCCTTGCTCTCATCCCCATGCCATTGGTCTCCATCGTTGTCTATCGCGTGAGCAAAATTATTCACGACCGATTCACAGAGCGGCAGGAGCTTTTCTCCAAACTCACCACACGGGCTCAGGAGAATCTTTCCGGCATTCGCGTTATTAAATCATACGTCCGCGAGGCTTTTGAAACCGACGAGTTCAAGAAACTCAGCTGGGAGTACATGAAGAAGAACCTCGTTCTCGCCAAAGTTCAGTCCCTGCTGTGGCCGCTGATGTTCCTGCTGGTGGGATGCTCCATTATACTTACGATGTATTTCGGGGGGCTTCGTGTCATCGACAGCAGGATGTCCATTGGGACTTTGAGCGCCTTCATGTCCTATCTGCTGATGCTCATTTGGCCGATGATTGCGTTTGGGTGGGTACTGAATCTGCTTCAGCAGGGCGCCGCTTCAATGGGAAGATTGACGGCCATTTTTGATACCGTTCCCGAAATCAGAGACACGGAGAAAACAAACCACTCGTTGACCGACATTGAAGGGTCCATAGAATTCCGTCGCGTCTCCTTTACTCATAAGTACGCTCAACAGGCCACGCTGAGGGATCTAAACATGAAGATCGAGAAAGGGATGACACTTGCCGTTGTGGGCTATACGGGGTCGGGCAAAACAACCCTGGTCAATCTTGTTCCTCGTCTTTACGATGTGACTGAGGGCGAGCTCCTCATCGACGGGCACGATGTCCGCTCTTATCCTCTCGCCCTCCTGCGGTCAAGCATCGGATACGTTCCTCAGGAGACGTTCCTTTTCTCCGACACGATCGCAGAAAACATCCGGTATGGTCTTGATAATGGAGATTCGCATATCCGGGACGCTGCAGAGATATCGCAGATAGAGAAAGACGTGGCCGAATTCCCCAAGCAATTCGAAACGATGATCGGTGAACGCGGAATTACGCTTTCTGGCGGACAGAAACAACGGACGAGTATAGCAAGGGCCATCATGCGAGAGCCGAAGATTCTGATTCTCGACGATGCCCTCTCCTCGGTGGATACGTACACCGAAGAAGAGATCCTCAAGCGTTTGAAAAACTTCATGCAGGGTCGGACAAGCATCATTATCAGCCACCGCATCTCCACCGTCAAAGATGCCGACTTGATCGTCGTGTTAGACAAAGGTGAAATTGTCGAACGCGGAACACACGATGAGCTTGTGTTAAAGGGCGGGATTTATGCAGACCTCCATCAGAAGCAACTGCTTGAGAGAGAACTAGAAGAAATGTGAAATTTTTCATTTTTCATTGAACAATGCACGAAGAAGAAGTCCTCGGTAAAGCATACGATGCGCGCTTAATGCGGCGGCTGCTGAAGTATCTGCGTCCGTATCGGTGGCATGTCGCTTTCGGAATCGTCATGAGTATTGTCATCAGCGGCATGGAGGCGCTGCGTCCGTACTTCACGAAGATCGCCGTCGATAAGGACATCGCGAGCGGAGACAAAGTTGGCCTGCTCATGACGGCCTTGCTCTTTCTGGCGGTCCTCGTTGTGCGCGGGTTGATCCAATACGCCAATGCCTATCTTACCCAATGGATTGGGCAAAGGACAATTTTCGACCTTCGCATGGAAGTGTTTCGCCACCTTCAGAACCTCTCTCTAAAGTTCTATGACAAAAATCCCATCGGCCGGCTTATTACGCGAGTCACCAACGATGTTGAAGTCCTGAACGAAATGTTCTCTTCCGGAATCGTGATGGTGTTCAGCGACGTGTTCACCATTGCGGCGATTCTGTACTTCATGTTCACGATGAACCTCGGGCTTGCCCTAGTCTCTCTGAGTGTTCTTCCCCTGCTCTTCTACGGCACGTTTTTGTTTCGAAGAAAAGCCCGAGAGGCGTACCGCGAAGTCCGTCTCCAAATCGCCCGCATTAACTCGTTCATGCAGGAACACATCACGGGCATGCTTGTAGACCAAATTTTCAACCGTGAGAGGAAGTCGTTTGAAAAATTTTCAGCTATCAACGGCGCACATCGGGACGCCAACATCAAATCCATTTTCTACTATGCCGTCTTCTACCCGGGCATCGACCTCATCGGGGCTCTGTCCATCGGGCTGATCATCTGGTATGCCGGAGCGAACGCGCTTGAAGGAACGGTTACTATCGGAACTGTGATGGCTTTTGTTCAGTTCAACGAAATGTTCTGGAGGCCCATCCGGGACCTTTCGGAGAAATACAACATCCTACAGACGGCAATGGCTTCCTCAGAAAGGATTTTTCAGCTCCTCGACGACACATCAATTCTCTCTGCACCCCAGACCCCGGCGCCGTTCGCACATGTGAACGGGGAAGTCGAATTCCGCAACGTCTGGTTCGCTTATAACGTCCCGTCGGATGGCGTTCAGTCGCCGGAATGGGTGTTGAAAGACATCTCTTTTTCGATAAAACCTGGCGAAAAAGTCGCTCTTGTGGGGCACACGGGCGCTGGGAAAACCTCGATCACAAGCCTCTTGACCCGATTCTACGATGTCCAGAAGGGCGAAATCCTGATTGACGGAATGAATATTCAGCATGTAAAGCCTCAAGACCTCAGAAGGCACATCGGCGTCGTCCTTCAGGATGTGTTTTTGTTTTCTGGTGACGTGAAGGGAAACATCAGCCTGGGTGATTCTTCAATCTCCTTGGACCGCGTCAAGGCCGCCACTCGTGTTGTAGGGGCTCATCGCTTTATCGAGCAACTTTCGGGCGACTACGACGCCGAAGTGAAAGAACGCGGTGCCACGCTTTCTGTGGGACAGAAGCAGCTTCTTTCGTTTGCACGCGCCCTTGCCTACAATCCGAGAATTCTCATTCTCGATGAAGCCACGTCCAGCGTCGATACGGAGAGTGAACAATTGATCCAAGCAGCCATCAAGAAACTCCTCCATGGCCGAACCGCTATCGTTATCGCCCATCGGCTTTCAACCATCCAGAACTCCGATAAGATTATTGTCATGCATAAGGGCGAAGTTAGAGAGATGGGAACTCACCAGGAATTGCTGAGTCAAAACGGTATCTATCGCCGACTCTACGAGCTTCAGTACAAGGATCAAGAGGTGAAAGCGCCTTTAGCGTGAGCACGTCCCCTTGTAACGCATTAAATCTTTCTTTACCTTTCCGGTTGTCACTTCGAGCGCGCTCATGAGTTTTCAGAAAAAAGTCATCACCATTGAACGCCACATTATCGAAGGCGAACGGGCACATCCGGGCGCAACGGGCGACTTCTCCGGCCTCTTGCGAGACTTCATGCTGGCGTGCAAAATCATTTGGCGTGAAGTCAGCAAAGCCGGCTTGGTAAACATTCTCGGTGCGGCAGGAAAAGAGAATATCCACGGCGACCAGGTGAAAAAACTCGACGTTTTTGCCGATGATGCGATTTACAAAGCCATGGACCACGGGGGACACCTTTGCGTCATGGCATCCGAAGAGAACGAAGATGTACTCCACATCCCCGACAAGTATCCGACGGGCAAATATGTCCTTCTGTACGACCCACTCGACGGCTCTTCGAACATAGACGCCAATGTCAGCATAGGCACCATTTTTTCCATTTATCGTCGCGTCAGTCCCTCCGGAAAGGGCACCATGCAGGATTGTCTGCAGCCAGGGTACAAACAGGTGGCTGCCGGCTATGTTGTTTATGGGTCATCAACGATGTTAGTTTACACGACAGGCGACGGCGTCCACGGTTTCACTCTCGACCCCGGCATCGGGGAGTTTCTGCTTTCTCATGAAAACATCCGTATACCCAAGCGCGGAAAGATTTACAGCGTCAACGAAGGCAATTATCGCTACTGGTTTGACGGCGTCAAGAAGTACGTGAAATACCTTCAGGAAGAAGACAAAACAACCAACAGGCCGTATTCCGGAAGATACATCGGCTCGATGGTGGCCGATATTCATCGCACGTTGCTCTACGGAGGCATTTTCATGTATCCCGGCGATACACGGCACCCCGACGGCAAACTGCGGCTCATGTACGAAGCGAACCCCACGGCGTTTCTTGTTGAGCAAGCAGGCGGAAGGGCTAGCAACGGGAATGATCGCATACTGGACATCACGCCAAAATCCCTTCACCAAAAAACTCCGCTTTTTATCGGCAGCGCCGAGGACGTGTGCATTGCCGAGGAATTCATGCAGGGCAAACGGCAACTTCAACCGGTGGCCGCGTCCTGATGAACGGCCTCACGATTCAGGAAGCGACATTCGTCGTCGTTGACGTGGAAACGACGGGAATGAGTCCGATCGACGACCGCATTACTGAACTTGCGATGATGAAGGTACAGGGCGGCGTTCTGAAGGACGAATTTTCAACGCTCGTCAATCCTCTTCTCTCCATTCCCAATTACGTTACCGAACTCACCGGAATCGATAATCTCATCGTACGCGAGGCTCCTACCGCAAGAGAAGTCGTGCCCTACGTGGCAGAATTCCTTGAAAACGCGATCTTTGTGGCTCACAACGTTGGCTTTGACTGGAGCTTTGTCTATCACACGGCGAGACGGGAACGAGGGCTTGCCCTTTCAAACCCCAGACTCTGCACGGCGAGATTGAGCAGAGTGATTCTCCCCTATTTGCCTAGCAAGTCACTCGGACCCGTTGCGAGATTCCTGGATATCAACATTCATCAGAGGCACCGTGCTTCGGGCGATGCTTTTGCGACCGCCCTTGTGCTCATCAAGTATTTATCCTACCTGCAAAAGCGCTACGCTATTCAAACAGTGGAAGAGCTGCTGCGGTATCAGGAGATCATCGAGAAGGTGGAGAATCCTCAGACGGGATAAGTACGAATGGATAAAGCCTACCGACAAAAAAGCCCGAGCCTCAATTGAGATTCGGGCTTTCGATTTTTGATCGCCAGTTCAGATCATTTCACGAGCAGAAGTTTCTTGACGCTTGACTTACCTGCAATTTCCAGCCTTGCAAAATAAATCCCGCTGGGCTGCCGGGATGCTTCCCATGCCACGTTATGCCTTCCTGCTGCTTTCTGCTCATTAAGCAACGCGGCAACTTCTCTCCCAAGAATGTCATAAACCCTCAAGGATACAAAACTCTCCTCGTTCAGCGTAAACTGCATGCGCGTCATCGGATTAAAGGGGTTGGGGAAGCTGGAAAGATTGCCCTCTGCTTCCGTCTTCTGTTCATTTGAAGCCAGTGCACCCCTCTGAACCCTTGAACTTCCGAGGGCAGCCAACAATCCTCGGTCAACCTCAGAACCGAACTTAAATTCAAGTTCGTTTAATGCCTGAGTCGAGACATCCGAGTATCTGTCTTTGTATCCTCTCAGAGATGCAAGCTGAATCAACGCCTGTTTCTCATGGTTGCTGCCCCGTGCAGCCTGTTTGAGTGAATTGAGAGTTCTTATCGCACCGTCAAAGTCTTCTTTGGATGTTTGCATCCTTGCAAGCAACTGCGCGGCGTAGTAGCCTCGTTCTGATTGCTCGGCAGCCAATCCAGCCATAAAGCTGAAGATGGTCTGGTCTCTTGAAGCTGAAAACGTGTGATACAGGCCGGATAAGGCTCGGTTGGTCTTTTCCGGTCTATCAGCTTTCGTCAGTCCTGCTTGATAGAAGTTCTTTGCCGAAACATAATCTCTCGCAGCAAAAGCTCTTAATCCCTCATTGAGTTCGTCAATCGATGTCTCGCTGCCTGGTGCGGCACTCGGACAAAACTCGCACCCTCCGCCGCCGTAATCCGGGTCGCAATCTCCTGGATATTGACTTGCAGGATCGTAAAACACCGCACCGCTTATTTTGGCACCATTTGGAGGGTATTGTCCCCAGTGGTTTGCCACTGCATGGATAACGGAACCCGATGTTGCCATCGCGTCATACACATCGTTCGAAAATAACGAGTTACAGGCCCCGTAGTAATATGTGTCTTGACCCACATAATCTGCACGTCCAAACAACGCTGTACTGTAATTGCCGGCTGTCAGTCCATACGTGTTGCCGTTGACAACATTTTCTCCGCGGTCCCACCAGCCGGAGTTCACTTCCTCGGTCCAGATGATTCCCGCTTGGTCGCAATTGATTCCCTTCACACTACCGAATGCTCCGTTTTGTCTGACTATTGCGCTCGAAGCGTAAACGATGATAGCGTCAAAGTATCTCACGTTGTCGACGATGCCGTTATTGAGCACCGTGTTGCCGTACATCCTTGGATTGTTCGGCCCGTTGCTGTTAACGCCGTTATTCAGAACGAGTATTCCTTCAAAGGCGTTGTTTTGTATGGTATTGCCCGATATCGTCGGATAGGAGTTGCCTGTGATGGTGATACCGCCGCCAGCGCCGTTGTTTTGGATGGTTGTCCCCTGAACTGTGCCGCTGGAGCCCTGGCTGAACCGTATTCCAGTGTTTGAACCCGACCAGGAGCCGCCATAACCATTAATCGTCGTGGAAGAGATGTTGACGCTGGATCCATACAACGCGATTGCAGCGGCGGGCCCAAAATTAGAGTTCCCAATCGTGCAGTTGGAAATCGTGAGGTTGGAGGTATTCGTCGCTTTGATGGGTTCGTTTGCATAATTGATGTCACAATATTGAAGCGATGAATTTGGCGAGCCGCTAAACTCGATCCCTTGCCAGGTGCCTGAAAGAGGCGCTAAAACATGCCGGTCACTTGCCGTTCCAATTATTGTCAACTCACCAGTGACTGTAAGTTTGCCATTCTGCTCTATCATGATTTGGTCCTCTGGACCTATCTCTAATGAGCCCGAAATTTCCGAGGTTGGCGTAACATTGAAAATCAAATTGTACTCAGCTTGAAAGTTCGCTGTATTTGTTAGCGTGATTTCAGCATGCGGATTTGCGCTCCCATCATTCTGGTCATTGAGTAACCAGCGCTGAAAATTTCTCGAATTACCGTCTTGATCAACCTGAGATGCGATTGCCATGAATTTGATCTTTGTGTTTTTGTGCAGCAAGAACGATGTCCCTGAATTGTACTCTACCCATTCTCCTTCAGAAGGGGGCACAGCCCAAGATCTTCCAACTCGCACTTTGCCCGATCCGAAGCTGTTCGCTACAGTCAAATAATATTTTGTATTATCTGTTAACCTCCAGTAGCCGAGAATCGGCCCTTGGTTGACATCACGAACATACATCGGTGGATCGACAGGATAATTTTCGAAAGGCACCTGCTGAATTAGAATGTTCCCAACAACCAGCGGCTGTGGCACGGAAATAACGTAAGCGGCATGACCATTAGAGCCGCTATTGCTTGTCCATGTTATAATGTCACCATCTTGAATACCAATTAAACTTGAACCTGGGTGGTCGGTGAAATAGTTAGCATCCATTCCATTGGCGTAACATAAAGCGGGATTACACTCCAAGGTACTGTTTTTTGCATATACTCTCGCCATTGCATAGCCGTAACAAATGCTTGTGTGATGGTCGTGAGGTGGTGGCATGTGACCGACGTTTAGGCTCTGACTGAACGTTCGTGAGTTTAGTAGAACGATGAGAATCATGACTGTATTCTTCATTAGCTTTCTCCCCGTAGTTATTGGTTGGGCTTATTTTCCGCGAAAGACAAACGATTTGTTCCCACCTGATTCGATCGCAACAAAAAAAGCTTCATGATCGCCCCACCAGAGTGACGAAAAATGGATGGTTGGACTTTGAAAAGGAAACCTGTACCAGTTTGACCCGTTATAGTGATATGCATGATTAAAGTTCCCACCAACCATGATATTATTTGCATCCTTCACTTGAAGCGTTGCGAAGTCCGCCTCATCATCGCGAAATAAGAGATTCCATGAACTGCCTACTCTCTGGAAAATTCCTTCACCAACGGTATAGATATTCCCACTTGATGCAAGCACTTGATTGTAGCCGAACTTCTCGTCTGTTATCGATAACCGTGACGAATCTACGATCGACCACAGGCTCCCATTCCAGTGAAGTAAATAATAAGGATTGAAACTTTCGAGCGTGTCTAATTCATAGGCTGTCGCATACACGTCGTTCGACGCAAAGCCGCTGATGCTGCTCACCCAAACTGACTTTGGCAATGGAATTCGTTTCCACTGCACACCGTCATAACGAAACATTGTCCCGTGAGTGCCACCAGCCCACACATCGGAGGAGGAAATTCCCCAAACCGCTTGTAGCGATCGTCCTTGACCCGCGAGCTGTTCTTTCCATTGAGATCCATCAAAGCACAATATGTAACTGCTATCTAATGCTGGTTGTGTTGGCGAGACAAAAAAAAGTACATCACCTACGGTCCATATGGTTTGCCCGGATGCAAAGTCAATTCCATAGATTCCGCGAAATTCGTATTTTGCGCTTGGTCTTGGAGTTCTTGGAAAGACAATGTTAGTCCACACCTTTCCATCATAACGATACAACTGTCCACCGTCATCGCTCGTCCGTCCGACAACATAGACGTTTGTTGGAGAGCTTCCCCAAATATCGTACATCATCCATTGAAATCGATTCGCAGAGTAAAAAGTATCGACAGTCCACGCGAACTCGCGAGGATCCTTCGGCGGCTGCGGTGGCTCAACACCGCTGTCGCAGCCGAATTGGGAAAGAAGGGCGCATAAGGTGAAAACAGGAAGGAATATCGACTGTATCTTGCTCATGGGGGGATTGAGCTCCTTCTTCAGTGGCAAATCAAGTTAACATGCGTCAATTCAAAAGTCAATTTCATCCCTTGTTTAATAAATCAAAACCATGATCAGCTATGCAGAAGAAAAAACGATGAAGAATCCCTTAAGAAAGCAAGAAGCCCGTTCAGCAACCTGAACGGGCTTTCGTGTTTCAGCGAGCAAAGACTTACTTCACCAGATTCATCTTCCTGTTCGCCGTGTAATTCCCTGCAGTGAGCCTGTAAACGTAGAGACCCGTCGGAAGATTCTTTGCGTCGAAATTCACGACGTACCGGCCCGGATTCTGCCGGCTGTGCACCAATGCCGCAACCTCCTGACCGAGCGCATTGTAGATTTTAAGAGTGACAAACGATTCCTCCGCAAGATCGTACGCTATGCTCGTGGAAGGATTGAACGGGTTTGGATAGTTTTGACTAAGACTGAATTCCTGTGGAGAGCCAATCGCATCCTCCACACCGGTCGTGGTGCTTGAAATCTGCGCGCTCGCCGGACTCTGATTCCCCGAAAAATCATACGCCGTGATCTTGTAATAGTAACTCGTCCCTCCCCCCACAACGCCGACATCCGTATATGTGGGAGCGGTTGTCATGGCATGGGGCACCATCCCTTGCACACTGAAGTCGCTCGTCGTGCTGCGATAGACGGCAAAGTACTGGAAATCCTCGTCCTGGGGTTCATTCCAACTCATGACAAAGTTGGCTCCGTTCGCCGACCCGCCAAGGCCGCTCGGAATTTGCGGCACAAGGTTGTCCACGGAATAACCGCTGTCCACCGGAGATTTCAACACGTAGAAGTTATATGAGAAGTGGGAAGCGACACGGAACTTTGTCCATCGCTGGCCTTGAGCAATCGTTGAATCAAACAGGGTTGGGACGACTGCGGAGTACAGCGAGTCATGTGTTGAGGGAACTTCTCCTGCAAACGTCCAGAAACCTCCATCCCATCTCCAGAGTGAGTATTTCTCGACGCCAAAAGGAGGGCCATCAGTGCCTTGCATCGGGAAAGGCTGAAATTCGCGCCAGCGTACGAATACTCTTTTGCCTTGGTCGTTGGGAACATCCATCACAGAGATTATTTGCGGAGGAGGAGGCGGAGGGGGTGCACCGACCATGAAGTCTGCATCAATATTCATGGCTGTGCCAGTGCCCGAAACAGTGACAGGGTCTCCGGGCGGAGTAGATTTCCCGTCGTAGTAAAT
>JACQPT010000014.1 GCA_016207415.1 Ignavibacteriales bacterium | reverse complement strand
TAATCTCTCTACTCGACGGCCTTATCCCCGTCAACCTTGAGATTACGCAAGAAGTCATTGCCGCATTTCTAACGTTGGTTGGAGTGTCTGTAAACGATACCGTCGTCGTTTTTGACCGAATTCGGGAAAACCTCAAGATCTACCGAAGCCTTTCGCTGGCCGAGGTCATGAACAGAAGCCTCAACGACACTCTGAGCCGAACCATCATTACGAATGGGAGTATTTTGCTTGTTGTCATTATCCTGCTCCTCTTTGGCGGAGAATCTACCAGGGGTTTCGCGTTTGCGCTCATGATCGGACAAATCAGCGGCACCTATTCATCGATTTATATCGCAAGCGCCGTCGTCCTGGATTCCTCTCTTCGCAAGAAGAAAGCGGCGTGATCATGTCCACTCCAAGGTGAAGGAGAAATCATGAAATTCAAAAGCAAGGAAGTCAAGGGAATCATGATCATCGAGCTCACCGGCAATGTCATGGGAGGCCCGGACGCCACCGCCCTCAATGACCAGATCCACAAACTCATCGGCGATCAGAAGAAGCGAATTGTCATCGATTTGAGCGACGTAAAATTCATCAACAGCTCCGGCCTCGCCATGCTCATCAGCGGACTCAACACGATGCGAAAATCCGGAGGCGAAATGAAGCTTGCACGGGCCTCGGAAAAAATCGAAACCTTGCTGCAGATGACCAAGCTGAACACCGTCTTCGATATCCACAAGACCGTCAACGAAGCAGTGGAGGCGTTCAAGTAAGCGCACATTCCGTCAGTCGTTGATCGGAAGAATCAACGTCACCTCATTGCCACCCTGTTCATTCTGCCATGCCACTCCACTCGAACCCCCTCTTCATTGCGATTGCAGGAAACATCGGGGCTGGAAAATCATCCCTCACGAAGCTCCTGGGCGAACGGTTCACGTGGAAACCCTATTACGAATCCGTCGACGACAACCCATACCTCGCGGATTTCTATGGCGATATGAACCGTTGGTCGTTTCATCTCCAGATCTACTTCCTTGCTCACCGCTTCAAATACCACAAAGAAATCGTCGAATCCGGGCAATCCGTGATTCAAGACCGGTCAATCTACGAAGACGCGGAGATTTTTGCGCGGAATTTGTTTGAAATCGGCAGGATGGACAAGAGAGATTATGAGAACTACGTCTCGCTCTTCCACGTCATGATGGAGTACCTGAAGCCCCCCGATCTCATGATTTACCTGCAGGCTTCAGTGGATACGTTGATGAGACAGATTGCGAAACGCGGACGCGAGTTTGAACAGGGGATTCAACGCCCGTATCTTGAGCAGTTGAACCATCATTATGAAGACTGGATCGAGCACTACAAGGTAGGACCGCTCCTTGTCGTTCCCACCGACAACCTGGATTTCGTACACAAGGGCAAAGATTTCGAATACATCGTCGGACTTGTCAAGAACGCTTTGCCACAACTTCAGCTCTTCGAATCGTGAAACCTCTACTTGAGTTTCCCGGCGAGAATGCGATCGTAAGCCTTCCGGTTCTTCACCAGATTGACCGCAACGCTCAACTGAGTATCACTTTCAAACGTCGTCTCGATTTTTGCTTTCTCGTTCTTCATCCTCCCGACGATTTCTGTTTTCAAAGCGCTTCTCAGCTCTTTCTTGAACCTTTCGGTCATTCTGGATTTTTCAACCTTGATGAGATTGCTCATTTTTTGAGCCTGTTCAAAGAATTCAGAGCCGTATCGGGATTTTTCTGCAAGTTCGCGTAGGTCCTTCAGTTTCAATTCCGTTTCTTCCTGATGTTCAAATTTCTGCTCCTTCAGGAATCTCTCAAAATCCGCAAGGACCTCGTCCTTCACATCGAACGGGGCTGCTAACGTTTTGTGCTGCGCGGCAAACCGATTTGCATACTTGAAAAACATGGCTTTGCGTTCAAGGTCTGCAAAAAGCTTGCTGTATTGTTCCTCAGGTATCACGGTATCCGGTTCTACGCCGCCGCCTTCAAGAACTTTCCGGTTATGGGATGTTCGAAATTCTTTCTTGGCGCTGTCGGCAAAGGTCGGGAACAATCCGTCTTTGGTTCGATGGGAGTAATCAATCTCCTGGATACAGCGCCCGCTGGGTGTGTAATACCTGGCGGTCGTCACCTTCAAGGATGTGTTGTCGGAAAGTCTCGTAACAGTTTGGACAAGCCCCTTGCCAAACGTGCGCGTCCCCACAACCACACCCCTGTCCAGGTCTTGAACCGCACCCGTGACAATTTCGCTTGCGCTGGCGCTCCCCCGGTTGACGAGCACCGCGAGAGGAATATCGACAACCATCGGCTTTTCCGTAGAATAGTATTTCCGGTCGGCATCGCTCCTCCGGCCTTTCGTGCTGACAACAAGGCTGCTTTCCGGAAGGAATTTCGATGAGACTTCTACGGCAATGTCCAGAAGCCCTCCCGGGTTGTCTCTGAGGTCTAGGATGAGGCCCTTCATCTCGCCCGATGCTTTTAACTCCTTAATCGCAGAGCGTACGTCGTCGCCTGCTGTTCGGGAAAACCTTTCGAGCCTGACGTAACCGATTCCTTTTTCCAGGTAACCCACATAAGTCACGTTTCGCACAGGGATCTCCTCACGAAGGAGAAGAAAGTCGATTGGTTGCGCTACTCCGTCGCGCTCGATTTTCATCCTCACTTCAGTGCCGGGTGCACCCCGGACAAGCTGGCGTACTTCTTCCAGAGAAGATCCAACAACACCTTTTCCGTCGACTTCCAGGATCCTGTCCCCCACCTCAATTCCCTGTTTTGCGGCCGAAAACCCCTCAATAAGATTGATGATCGTGATAAGTCCGTCCCTGGATCCAATCGTGACTCCAATACCGCCGTATTTTCCATTTGTGACCAAATCGATCTCATCACCTTCTTTTTCGCCGATATAGACGGTGTAAGGGTCGAGCGTTTTGAGCATCCCGTCGATGCCGGCCCGAATGAATCTCTCGGGGTCTACCAGGTCGACATAGTTGACGGTGATTTCTTTGTAGACTTTGCCGAACACGTCGATGCCTCGGTTGATCTTCAGGAACAAATCTCCTTCGGGGATACCGATGAATCCCAGCGTGAGAATACACACCACGGCCACACCGCTAAATAAGGTCTTGAGAGTCTTAGCTTTCATAGTCGCCTTTCTTCTTCCTTTTTTGCGTTTTGGGAAACCATTTTTCCGACCTTTTGCCAGACGGCATCCTGAATTTCGTCGATAGATTGCTGAGCATCAATGACGACGAAGCGTTTTTCTTCTTTTGCGAGAGTGAGGTAGCACTCGCGGACTTTCTCATAGAACCCCTGGCCGTTCGATTCCATTCGGTCTTTCCCGGATTTTGCGCGTAGCATTCTCCTCCAACTCCTGCAGCGGCAGGTCCAGAAAGAACGTAACGTCCGGGACGAGCCCAGATGTCGCAAACTTGTTGATAACGTGAATAGCTTCTTCGGAAAGCCCGCGCCCTGAACCTTGGTAGGCTGTCGTCGAATCGTAAAACCGATCACAGATGACAATCATTCCCCCTTGCAATGCCGGGATGATGACTTCTCCGACGAGTTGCGACCGGCTTGCCGAGAACAAGAACAATTCGCTTGTATCAGTCATGCCGGAAGTTTGCTTATCCAGCAAAAGCGAGCGAATTTTTTCACCGATCTCTGTGCCTCCGGGCTCACGGAGAACAAGGACGTTGAAATTCTCTTGGGAAAGCCGTTCGGAGAGGAGTCGAACCTGGGTGGACTTGCCGGAGAAATCTAAACCTTCGAAGGTGATGAACATTGCAACGGGTCTGCTACACGAACTCCATCGTTTGAGCCAAAGTAACTAATTTCGTTCTCTTTTGCAAACAGCTGTGAGCTAAGGTCGGTTCACGACTTGAGAAGCTTTTCTTGCGCGTCTGTGTTTTTTTGAGTAATTTTTGTCACCGACGATGTTCGCTTTCCTCCAACCGTCGCAAGGATGCTCAAGGCCAAGAAGAAACATACCCCGCTAAAACCGCCTTCGGCAGCCTCCCATCCCGGCATTGTAGATCAAAAGCGGCTTGAATCCCGCGAGGAAGATGCACACCTGATTACTCAGGCTCTCAGGGGAGACCAGGCGGCCTTCAAACGACTTCGCCAGAAGTACCATGATGCCATCTATAACCTCATCTACCGTATTGTTCGCGACAAAGAAGAGGTCGAAGACCTTACCCAGGAAGCTTTTATCAAAGCCTTCACTTCTCTCGGGAGCTTCAACGAAGATTACGCTTTTTCCACCTGGCTTTACAAGATTGCCACCAACAACTCTATCGATTACATTCGCCGCAAGAAACTCCAGACTTTCTCCATCGACAAACCAATCGAGTCAAAAGACAGCGACTACAGCTTCGAGCTGCCGGATTTATCACGTGGGGCGGACCAGGAAATGATTTCCCTTCAGCGAAAGAAGATGATTGATGAGGCAATCAACACCCTGCCGGCAAAATACCGGCAAGTGATCCTCCTCCGGCATGTGGAGGAAAAAGATTATCAGGAAATAGCAAAGGCCCTTCACCTTCCCCTTGGAACAGTAAAAGCCCACATTTTTCGAGCTCGAGAGATGCTCTACCGCGCGCTAAGAAAAAAAATGCGCCATTTTTGAAGGAAAGAATGAAACAAAGACACCTTTTTCCCCGTAAACGGGAGGAGCGCGTCCTGTGTCTAGCATATGAAAAAGCATGAATTCACAACATTTTGGCTTGTATCCAGCTCTCTCCTCGTTTTTCTGACAACTGGAGCCCTCGCTCAATCTCAACACCGCGAAATAACCCGCGGAAAAGAGAGGGAACTCTCCGTATTTATGGACATCGCTTTCGGCAGCATCGTCCTCGAGCGTGGCGAAAAAGGCAAGATTGCCGTCCTCGATTATGAAGAGGAAAAAGAGGATGAGCACAAATTCCAGGTTTCCTACGATGTCGATGGCGACTGTGGAAGGTTGAGGATCAAGCTGAAAAAGACAAAATCCCTGTGGCGGGATAACAACGATGATAACAACTACCGAAGACTGACTGTCAAACTGACGGACGCACTACCGGTCTCTCTGGAGCTGGAGCTCGGCGCTGGGAAGGGAGACCTGGACCTCTCGGGAATCCAAATCAGAGATCTAAGAATTTCATCCGGTGCGAGCAGCGTGGAACTCCGTTGCGACGAGCCGAACAGCATTACGGCGGAAATGATCCAAATCGAATCGGGTGTCAGCAAGTTCACGGCGACAAATCTCTGCAACACAAATTTCCGGAAGTTGAGATTTTCAGGAGGCGTCGGCGCCTATAAACTCGACTTCGGCGGCAGGCTGAGACAGGATGCAAATGCCAAAGTCGAGGTCGGGCTTGGGTCGATCGTTGTGTACATTCCAAAAGAAGTGGCAGCGAAGATTCTCTACGATGACAGTTGGTTTTCAAGTTTTGACGTCGACAGGGATTTTCGAAAACGCAGGAGTGGCGTGTATGAGACGACGGAAGATGAATCGGACAAAAAACTCACGATCGAAATTGAATCTGGGCTTGGAAGTGTGAGGGTCAGAAGGAAATAGTCGGTACAACCAAGCATCCATGCTGGAAAAAGATCCCTAAAACCCCACGAACCAGAGTGTTCTCGGGGATTTTTCATCCCACGCCGAAGTGGAAGAACTGCCCCCACGAGCGGGGATGACTAACCTCGCGTGTTCGAATAAGATTCAGAAGTGCCTGACGATAAGCATCGCCCGGCGCAAGCCCGTTGGCCAGGTGCGTGTAAAAGAACTCGCTGAAATACTTTGACGCTTTTCGGTCTGCAAACCACGAGTTCAAGAACACGTCCGACGTGCCGTTGAGTCGGAGGAGGTATGCATGAGCCGAGGACAATCCGATTCCCTGGCCATACTGATTTGACAGGAGAACGACGGGAAAAGGGTTGAGTTCTGTCAGCTTTTCAAACGGAACGTCTTCCGTTTGTTCCAGCATGCTGCCTAATGAGAGCATCATTTCCCCCAAGGGAGACGACCCCCGCCCGTACGCAAACTCCGTTGATAGCTGCAACACATCTCCGTGGTATGCCTGAAGGTTTTTCCACGAAGCTTCCTGGCCGAGGAGCACGGTCGTACTTTTGAGAAAACTTCTTACATCGCGGAGCTCATAGTCCACCGACCAGTTTTTGCCGCTTGGGTTTCCTACCGCAATAACATCGCGAATTCTGGAGGCGGTCGCTGTTTTGAACCTCAAGGACGACAGGGATGGAAGATAATCAACCGTCGTTCTTTCAATAAGATACTGAACATTCCCTGCCCTGTCCTGACGTTCCAGCGTGTGAAACGGGAATCCTTCCATTTCTTCATTCACGACAATGACAAGGTTTCGGTCAATGAGATCATCCACCGGACGAAGCAGAAAATCATACAACATTGTGGAAAGCTGCGCAAATCGCGTCATAACCGGAACACTTTCCGCTCCGCCTATCCCGGCATATACACCGGGGTTCTGCATCAGCCGGCGGTACTCGGCCATGAGACTGAGGAGCGTGTCCCTCCGGACAATCTTCTCCCGGACTTCAAATTTCCGCGAGGAGATTGCAAACAGATGGAGTTTCTCGTCGCCGTCAAGAAACGTCACAACGAGTGTCCCAAGCGGGACAATGCCGGAAACTTCGGACACATTGATGGACGCCGGCTGAATCAGTGGTTCATAGTTGGGATATTGAGCGGCTATCTTGCCGGCATTCACCGTTACTCGCTGACGCAGCCCAATCATTTCCGCCCTCAGTTTGTTCACTTTTTGAACATCCATTGAGCGACGGCGATTTCCAAGCAAGTTGGACAATTCCAGTTCGAGAATCTTGAGCTGTTGAATATCCTTTCTGGTAGCGATGATTTGGTTCTGAATCTGCGAATTCCGGATTCCTGGGTCGATACCGCCCAGAAGGTCGAAGAGATGTTTATTCTGCGCCATCTCAAGGGTTGACAACGCCTCACCCGCCCTTCCGAGCCTCAGAAGCGCATTCGCACATCTGTAGTACCATTCCTCATCACGGTTTTTGACATTCAATTCCTGCAAAAACGGCTCATGCAATTCCTTGTCAATGAACTCTCCAAGGCTTGATTCATCGAGGCCTACCGCTGTCCTGTACATCTCATAAGCTTTTTGGATGTTCCCATTCTCCTCATACAGCTTACCGATTTCAGTCCACAAGAACGCTTCTCCTGTCCGATGGGCCGCTTCGCGAAATCGCTTTGCAATCTGCTCATATGATTGCTGGAGTCGTTGAATGCTCTTCAGCCTTTGGTCGGGCGCCATTAAATTGAGGTTCGTCTGAATGATAAAGATGTACAGATAGTTTTCAGCAATCTTGTCCCCCTGAGCCTGGGCTATTTTGAGAGCGGATTCGTAATATCGCTTCGCATCCGCATACCTTCTGCTGTCAAAATAGATGGAACCGATGTGAAAGAGCAAGAGCCCTTCGTACTCCTTTCCCTCCCTTCTTATTCTCAGGATGTTTGTTGCATCTCTGAAATCCGTGAGAGCGGTATTGAGATCTCCTTGTGCCCGATGGATCAGAGCGAGGTCCATGTGGAGCTTTGCCGCAAGCAGTGGGCTCTGATTTTCCTGGATTGTTTCAAGGGCCTGCTGAATGGAATTCAAACCTTCTGCATACTGTCCAAGCCGCCTGTACAACTTCGCCAAGCCTCTTAAAGAGACCGCTACATTCTCGTTGTTTCCGAGTTGCCTGTAGAGGGAGACCGCACGTCGGAATCCCTCAAGAGATTCTTCAAGCTCACCCGATTCAAACAGTATCGTTGCAACCTTCAACTCGGCCTCGGCCTGCTTGCTTTCATCGTTGACCAGAGAAATCAGAAGAAGGGCCGACCTGTAATGGCGGATGGCTTCCGTATGTTCTCGAATCGCGCTGTAGACATCGCCCAGAAGAATGTTCAAATGGATCTCAGACCGAAAATCTCCGAGTTTTTTGGCCCATCCCAGGGCCGCCTGAAGGTTCCCAAGGGAAAGTCGAATATCCCCCTGCGCAAGGTTTGTCTGCGCAAGGTAACTGTACCCACCTTGGATTTTGTCCGATGCCTGCAGCTGTTCAAACATTGGAATGGCGCGTTCGAAGAGAGCCCTCGCCTCGGTATATGATTTTTCATTGTAGAGTTCCACAGCTTTTTCGTAGATCTCTTCAGGTTCGGTGAGTGGCTGCTCCCAGACATCACAACCGAGGGGGATCAAAAAGAACAGAAGGAGAACAAGCGTGCCGGAGTGCATCAGGAGTTTAGGAAAAAAGAAATCCCGTCTCAACATTGTGTCAAGACGGGATGAATATAACAAACCTGCGCTCGGACTGCAACAGGTTGCCTGACAGCTCAACGGAAGGTGATACCAACTCCTGCTGTCGCCACGGGATGGGGCGCCAGAGAATAATCCGCGTGGATGTTGAGGAAAAGCAGAAGGAAACGCGCACCAACATGGACGCGAGACTTGTTCTTACCTTCGAAGCTCAAGCCCGAAACCGGTACTGATACCATTGTCGTCGGATCTGTATAGGTATAAGGTTCGACTTCCCACTTGGAACTTTCGATTTGAAAGCCGGCGTAGAGTGTGAAAATAATCAGACTCTTGCTCACCTCAGCCCCAAATGCCGTGCCACTCGCTGACATAATCTTCTTGTCGTTCTTGTCGTTGAACGTTAGTTTTTGCGTCATGAAATGGACCGCGATATCCAGAGGTAACAACGGAATATACTGGTCGATGTCGTGCCGAAGTCCAAAACCAACGAAACTCACCTTCCCGGCGTCGCCTGCGCTGATACTTGGAACAAACCTGCCTGTGACTTCAAGACCAAACGGTAATCCGATGGAAGCCTGCGGAATAACAAGAGGAACGAACTTCAGGTCGAATCCTTTTGGTTGACTGGAGCTTCCGCTTGTTTTGCTCCCGACTACGGTTGGGGATTTGGTCGTTGTTCCGTTTGGAAGACGAAAATCGAATTCCTTGTCTTCATCCTTGACGGGAACAAACATAGCTTTGAGCCCAATATCGAAACCGAGCGTACTGTGGAGGTCCGCCGAGTGGTAGAATCCGCTGTTCATCGCTGCACCAAAGCTTGAAAGGAAAGGATTGAGGTAACCCTCCGCGTTTTCCTTTGCCACCTTCTTCAGTTGCTCCGCTAAATCGCCTGACTGAGCAATCGCGGCAGAGGAAACTAAGGTCAGTGCAATAACAAGTGACACCAAATTTGTTTTTTTCATGAAGCCTCCTGATTGGTTATGGACTAATTTGCTGCAATATCATCAAACCGGATTCAAGAATCAATGGATTCCTTGCCGCCTTTGACAATGGTCACAATGTCGTCGGCGTTGTCTGACAAAATGCCGTCAACCCCTAATTCCAACATTTTTCGAACGTCTTCGAGCGAATTCAGGGTGTACACATAGACGG
>JACQPT010000040.1 GCA_016207415.1 Ignavibacteriales bacterium | reverse complement strand
GGACAGTGGGTTGTGAGAGGGGATGAAGGCCTGCCCGCCTCGTTGCACGATGAGGCAGGTCGGGGGTGTGTTTTTGAATTTGTTATTCTGCTACGAACAAAAGCACACACCCCTGCATGAAGAGGCTAATAGTATCCCCTCTCACTGCGCTCTTGCCACCGGTGCAGAGGGGACTTTTGGAAACCCAAAACCTTCATCAATTGAGAAACATGTCATGAGAATTATTTTGTTAGCTACAGTTTTTAGTGTCACCATCATCGGCTGCTCCAAAACCACCGATGAGGAGCTCATGGGCAAAGCAGTCGAAGAACACAAGTCCGATAATGTCGAGGCGGCCCTTGAAGCTTACCAGGAACTCATCGACGAGTTTCCTGAAAGTCCCCGTGTTCCGGAAGCAATGTATGCAAGGGCTATTCTGTATCACGACAAACAGCGCAATTCGAGGAACTCTGTTGAACAGCTAAAGGTGCTTGTGGCAAAATTCCCGGATCATGCCACCTGTTCCAACGCCTTGTTTTTGACGGGCTTTATTTACAATAACGAGCTGAAAGTCTACGATTCGGCAAAGGTGGCTTACGAGGAGTTTCTCAGACGTTTCCCAACAAGTCCGTTGGTTGGTGATGCGAGGTTTGAGTTGGAAAACCTGGGCAAAGATCCGGCAGAAATCATCAAAGAAAAAATTGAGAAGACGGCGCCGCAGGCGTCAAAATCTGGGGCCACAGCGAAGAAGAAATAAGTTGCAGGAATCCATCAAATATTTGCAGCCGCAAGTCGTTGCGCAGTTGGCCAATATGGAACTGCGTGCGCGCCTCGTAGTGGAAGGCTTTATTACCGGCTTGCACAAGAGCCCCTACCACGGCTTCAGCGTCGAGTTCACCGAGCACCGTCCTTACAATCCTGGCGACGAGATAAAACACATCGACTGGAAGGCTTATGGCAAAACGGACCGGTATTTCATAAAGCAATTCGAGGAGGAAACGAATCTCAAATCGTACGTGATTGTCGATGCGAGCCGCTCAATGAATTATGCCTCGCAGGGGCATTTGAAGAAATTCGAATACGCCTCGTTTGTTGCC
The DNA here is from genome assembly GCA_016207415.1 of Ignavibacteriales bacterium. Lineage (GTDB taxonomy): Bacteria > Bacteroidota > Ignavibacteria > UBA10030 > UBA10030 > JACQPT01. The sequence continues at coordinate 1,804 of JACQPT010000040.1, read as the reverse complement.
GCTGCGCTGTCGTATCTGATGGTGGATCAGCGCGATGCGGTGGGGCTTACGGTCTACGATGAGAAAGTTCGGACATTTCTTCCACCGCGCGCCACGAGGCTTTATCTGAAACAAGTCTTGAAGGAACTCGAATCAGTTGAACCCGGCAACAAAACGAGCACGGCGCAATCGTTGCACGAGGTGGCGGAGCGTATAAAGCGCCGGGGGCTGGTGGTGATCCTCAGCGATCTTTTTGACGACCCGAAGCAGGTCATGACGGCGTTCAAGCATTTCAGGCACAAAGGCAACGATGTCATCGTGATGCAGGTGCTGGACCCGCTCGAGCGTTCGTTTGCCTTCGGCACCGATGCAATTTTTAAGGACCTCGAATCGGGAGAAGAGCTGATGACGCAGCCGTGGCACATTCAGAAGGCGTACCAGCAATCGATGCGGGAATTTCTGGATTTCTACAAACGCGAATGTCGGGAAAACAACATCGATTATGTGCTGTTGGATACGGCCACGCCGTTTGATAAGGCGCTGTTTGAATACCTGAATAAACGCAAGAGGATGCATTAACTCAAAGGCGCGCATTTTTCCTCCCCCTTATTTTCAAGGGGAGGTGTTCCGACGAAATTGGGACGGAGGAGTCGCTTTATGCTCGACCTCCCCGTCCGCTTCGCGGACACCCCTCCTTTGTCCAAGGAGGGGAAAAATGCTGCGTTGTTTTAGTTTTGTGGGGCGAATCCTGTGTGGGGGAGTATCGCCATACGCGCTACGGTTCACAGCATGTTACCAGGTTTGGATTCGCCCCACTAATGATCATGTGTCGCGTGTAGGGACGTTCAATTGAACGTCCCTACATTGCATTTCACCATCCATGTCAAAAACCAAACTCGAAATAACCACCGCCGATAACCTCGTCGTACGAGGTGCGCGGGTGCACAACCTGAAAAACATCGATGTGGATATCCCCCGCAACGCGCTGACGGTGATCACCGGGTTATCCGGATCCGGCAAATCCAGCCTGGCGTTCGACACCATCTACGCGGAAGGCCAGCGCCGCTACGTCGAAAGCCTGTCCGCCTACGCACGGCAATTCCTCGAGATGATGGAGCGCCCGGACGTGGATTACATCGAAGGCCTCTCGCCGTCCATTTCCATCGAGCAGAAAACCGTCAGCTCCAACCCCCGCTCAACAGTTGGCACGGTAACGGAGATTTACGATTACCTCCGACTCCTCTTCGCACGCGTTGGCACACAGTTTTGCTACAATTGCGGACGCAAAGTCCGGCGCCAGAGCGTCGACCAGATTATCGACAGCATTATGAGCTACCCGAAGGGCAGCAAGCTGCAGATCCTCGCGCCTGTCGTGAAAGGCCGCAAGGGACATTACCGCGAGTTGTTCGAACAGATTCTGAAAGACGGCTTCATCCGTGTGCGCATCGACGGCGAGATCAAACAAATCGAAAAAGGCCTGAAAGCCGACCGCTACAAGGTCCACAACATCGAAATCGTCATCGACCGGATTTCCGTCGAAGACAAGGCCCGCTCTCGCATTGCGGATTCCGTCGAGGTTGCCCTCAGGTTCGGCGAAGGTGTGCTCATCGTGAACGACGCCAAGAACGACCAGCTCTTCAGCCAGAAATGCTCGTGTTCCTACTGCGGCATATCCTACGAGGAGCCCGCGCCCAACTCGTTCTCGTTCAACTCCCCGGCGGGACATTGCCCGAAGTGCGAGGGGCTTGGCGAGCTGAAGGCGTTCGACCTGAACCTCATCATCCCTAACGAGAATCTCTCGATCAACCAGGAGGGCATCGCGGCG
>JACQPT010000044.1 GCA_016207415.1 Ignavibacteriales bacterium | reverse complement strand
GGTCAGGCCTGATCACCAGATCTACACCTATTGCGGGGGCGGGGTGGCCGCGAGTGTGCCGTTTTTCGCCCTTAAATTCATGCTGAATTATCCAAAGGTCAAACTGTACAAAGAGTCTGAGATGGGATGGCTGCAGGATGAAAGGGAACTCCCATACTGGACATACGATGCCCCGTTTCTCATGAGAGAAACGGATTGGCTGCAGTCATGGGGAAGCGGCCGGATGATGAGGATGTACGGCGCCTCGCAAGTCAGCATCGTGGATGTGCGTTCCGCCGAAGCATTCAATGAGGGACATGTGCCGTTTGCGCTGAACATTCCTACAGATGTTTTCAAAAATAATCTCAGTAATCCCGAAAAGCTGGCCGAAATTTTGGGTCCGGCCGGCGTCGACGCGTCCCACGAGGCAGTTGTCATTTCAGGCGCAGGGTTGACTAAAGAGTCGGCCCTGGCATTCGTCGCGTTGGAGAAACTTGGACAGAAGAAAGTGTCCATCTTCATGGACTCCCTCGGTAAATGGACACAACCTGGTTTTGCTCTGACAAAGGATACAACCGTTGTTCGCCCCAAAAAGGCCTTCGGCGACGTGTCCATACCTCCCACGACGTATCACGTGAATCTCCGCAAGGACGTGATGATCGCGGATCCAAAAAGCACCAAGGGATTGTATCCCAAGGTTTTTGTTGTTTCGGGCAAAAACCTGCCGGCCAGAGCTCAGGACGGCACAGTTGTTCATGTCCCGTACACAGATCTCCTGAACTCCGACGGCACACCCAAAGCCGCAAAAGATATCTGGAACATCCTTACCAAGGCTGGTGTCCCGAGATATGCGGAGCTTGTGTGCTTCTCTGACGATCCCGGTGAAGCAGCAGTCAACTATTTTATCCTCAAGCTCATGGGCTACCCTGATATCAAGGTGTTGGTGATGTAACAGCTGTGAACGCCCGTGTCAACATTGGCTGGGCGCGTGGGTTGGATAAACGACACGGGGGTTGGCGAATCCGGTAAGATACGTTCTGAGCTAACAACTTCGACACTCATCAGTAGGGGCCACCCGTATGACCAGATGTTCAGCATCTTCCTTACTTTGCAATATTTGGCAAGAAACACCTTTTAACCAGGAATTCCTTCCAACAGATCAATTTCGACCGAAAAAAGCTGTAATTTTGCTCACGTTGATTCAACGTTTGTTTCCTGGCCGGTATCAAAGTCTGTATACACATTTGGAGGATTTCCCATGAAAGCCCTGAGCATTCTCACTTTCACTGTCATGCTTTCCCTTCTGGCGTTTGCAAAAGAACGGAACCAGCTTGTCTATGTTTCGAGCCAATGGTGCTCTCTGAGAATTTGAAGGATCCTGATGTTGTCGTTTTGCATGTTGCGTTCAACAGGCGCGAATATTCTGTTGGGCACATACCGGGCGCCCGGTTCCTGTGGTACAACTGGCTCGCAGTCTCAACACCGGACGCGTCAACCGAAATGCCTCCGGCCGAACAGGCTGACACTTTGATGGAAAGTTTTGGCATTACCGACAAATCCACGATTGTTTTGTGCTTCGGAGGGAACAACGTTTCAACGACCACAAGGATGTTTCTCGCACTATCGTACTTTGGCTTTGGCAATCAAACTTCCGTTCTCGACGGTGGCTTCGAAACCTGGAAAAAAGAGAACCGCCCTGTGTCCACCGAGACTCCCATGGTGAAGCGAACCACATTGAAATTAAGCATGCAGCCCTCGGTTATCACCGACGCGGATTGGATAAAGTCCAACTTGACAAATGTGAGTGTCGCTGTCGTCGATGCGCGAACGAGAATCTTTTACGAAGGAAACGGCGGAGGCATCGTGCGGCAGGGACACATCAAGGGCGCCGTAAACATTCCGTTTAATTCTGTGCTGGATACTTCCAGCAAATTACTCAACAAGGAGCGGCTCCAACACATTTTCGATTCAGTCGGCGTAAAAAAAGGGATGAAGGTCGTAAGTTATTGCCACGTTGGCCAACAAGCGACAGTTATTTATTCGGTTGCGCGAATGCTTGGTTACGATGCGGCGGTGTACGATGGATCGTTCGAGGATTGGAATGTCCGTAGCGATGATTACCCTGTGGAAAAACCGGCGCCCCCGGAAGTTGACCATTCAGCTGAGGTATCAGGCAAGAAGTACATCTGCCCTCCCTGCGGCGGGACTTGCGACAGACAAGAGTATAGCAAGCCCGGCTCTTGCCCCGCATGCACTATGACGCTCATCGAAAAGAAATCATGACGAGAATTGCAAAGCCATACATGAATCCTTATGTGGCGGGGATAGGACTGGGCCTGGTTCTTCTCCTGTCTTTCGTTGTCATGGGGCGAGGCCTGGGCGCGAGCGGGGCGTTCACTTCGGTCGTTGCTGTGGGTGTGAAGACAGTGGCTCCGGCTCATGCACAATCCAGCGAGTTTTATCAAGAATATCTCCCCGCTAATACACATCCACTCAAAGACTGGCTGGTGTTCGAGGTTGCGGGAGTCATCATCGGCGGATTCATCTCGGGTTCGCTTGCCGGGAGAACGAGGCGTTCCGTTGATCGCGGTCCGAACGCGACGCCAAACATGCGCCTCACGTATGCCTTCTTTGGGGGCGCGCTTATCGGTTTCGGCTCAAAACTCGCCCGTGGTTGCACGAGCGGCCAGGCTCTTACCGGAGGTGCTGTGCTGAGCCTGGGAAGTTGGATATTTATGATTGCCGTTTTTGTCGGCGCCTATGCAGTTGCGTACGTGGTGCGGAGGCAATGGACCTGATGGCGCCTTTTTACCGCTTCGGATTCTTTGGTGATGACACGAGCCTTGTTTTCGCATTTATCATTGGGATAGGGTTCGGGTTCTTCCTGGAGCGCGCAGGATTCGGGAGCGCGACAAAGCTTGCATCGCAATTCTACGGCCACGACCTGACGGTCTTTAAGGTGATGTTCACGGCTATCATCACAGCGATGCTTGGGCTCTTCTGGCTCGCATGGCTTGGTGTGCTGGATCTCTCTCGCGTCCTCGTTCTTCCGACGTATCTCACTCCACAGTTGATCGGCGGCCTGGTCTTCGGTGCCGGCTTTGTTTCAGGAGGCTACTGTCCGGGGACATGCGCGGTTGCTGCAGCGACGGGGAAAATGGACGGATGGATTCATCTTGGTGGAATGCTCGCGGGAATTCTTGTCTTCGGCGAACTTTTTCCGGTACTATCGTCGTTTTATGCATCGTCTCCCATGGGCGAGGCTACACTTGACCAGTACTTCGGACTGCCGTATGGCGCAACCGTTTTTCTGGTGGTTCTTCTGGCGCTCCTCGGATTCTACGCCGCCGAAAGAATCGAAAAGAAATTTCAGACTGCACAGTAATTCATCCTGTGAACCTCACCTACCGCGTCCTCGTTATTAGCGCTCTCCTTCTCGGACTTCTTGCGATGGTCGTGAGAAGCCCAAAAGAATCTCAGCGAGTAACATTGGATCTTAAAGAACTTTCGAGGATTATTGAGCGGGAGGAAGATCATGTGACTCCCGAGGAGCTTGCCGACATGTTGATGGAAGGACGACGAGGTGTCCTTGTCGTGGACGTGCGTGATTCTGCAGCGTTTGTGTCGTACCATATTCCTTCGGCTGTTCGGTACGATATTTCCAAACTTATTGAGACCCCGTTAAGCATGGCCGACACAATTGTCGTGTACTCCGAAGGCGGCATTCATGTGGCTCAGGTGTGGATGCTCCTTTCGGCAAAAGGACATCGGAACGTGTTCACTCTGAGAGGGGGGTTGAACGAATGGAGCGAAAGGATTCTCTTTCCCGTCGTTTCGGCAGAATTGGCGGTGGATGAAAAAAAGCGTATTGAAAAACGCGCTCTCTTTTTTGGAGGAGAGCCAAGGGGGTTGAAAACGGCGGCAAATCCAGAGCAAAATAAACGGAAACCCTCCGTCACCCCCAACTTGAAAATAATGAAAGAACAGGAGAAGCAGAGGGAAGTCTGTTAATTCCCTTGGCGCGGATTTATTTCGACTTCGCAAGCATCTCCGCTTCTTTCGGTAACCTGTCCAATTCCTTCCTTTCGTAGAGTTTCCCATTTGCCACGACCGCATAAATCCTTTGCGTGTTGCTGATGTTATCCAGCGGATTCGCATCGAGCAGCACAAGGTCGGCAAGCTTTCCACTTTCCACACTTCCCATTTCTTTTTCACGATCGAGAAAGCGTTTTGAAAAATGGTCAGGAGTTGCCAGACGAGTGCGAGGAGCGGGGGAACGATTATCATTGCAGTTTTGATGGAATCGGGTTACACAATGTCGGAAAAAAACACCACGATTTCAGAAGCTGTTACGTCATTTCGTTTCTTATATTAGGGGGGTATCCACTGAAAATGAAATACCGTTCACAAATACACTATCGCATTTCGCCTTCTTGCCAGGGTACGATTATGCACGGTCAGGTTCGTATTTCATCACCATATGCGCTTTCGAAAGAGAATGTCTGTTTGGGAACGTTATTGGAGGTGAGATGCAATTGAACAGATTTGGTGAGATTGTGCAGCGATGTTGGTCAAAGATCCCCGAACATTACCTACACGTCAGCCTAGATGAATTTCAAATAATGCCTAGACCTATCTCAAAAATACAATGTCACTCCTGCGGATTTTAAGTCCGATTCGATGTTCACATCGTATCGAGATCTCGACAACAGTCGGACAGGAGTCCAGAAAACGGCTATTTTCTGGATGCCCGCTAACAATCCGCGGGCATGACAAGGTATTTTTG